>CAZRVE010000027.1:0-1983 GCA_964603485.1 uncultured Candidatus Saccharibacteria bacterium | reverse complement strand
AGAAGGACCCATAGGGATCCCTCTAGGAAATGTGACTTCTCAGTTTTTTGCCAACCTATACCTCCACGAATTGAATGATTTTGTTAAACAAACCATTAGAGAAAAATACTATCTAAGATACTGCGATGACTTTATCATTCTGTCTAATGATGAAACGCATCTAAGAGATTTGATCTTAACAATCCAAGAATTTTTTCAGAAACAACTTCGACAGGAACTACATCCCAAAAAGTTGATCATTAGAAAATTGACCCAAGGGATCGATTTTGTTGGCTCTATTTTGTTCGAAAAACATGTCATCATCAGGACTCGGACAAAGCAGCGAATGAAACACAGATTAAGGGAGGTATATGAAAATTATTTGATAGGGAAAATTGGCGCTACCCCAATGGATCAAAAACTCCAATCTTATCTAGGGATTTTATCTCACGCAAATCAATACACTCTGTCAACCGCCTTAAAAAATGCATACTGGGTTCGCAAGTGTTTATTTTAAAAATTTCAGCGCCTCATAGCGCTGCAAAAAAATGAGCCTAAGTTCGCTATTTCACAATCTGCCAAAAAACAAAAATCAAGTGCCTAATACAAGTCCCAAGTGATCAAGGACCAATGGCCTGAACTTCCGCCGGAAGCACCACCGCCACCCCGACATCGTCGCAGTCGAAGATGTGGATGAGGTCGATGCTCAGGCCGGAGGGGGAGCCATCCCCACAACCCGAATGCAGAGCATCGCCTTCTGAATTACGTGTAAGCGTTGAAGTACGCGCATAAGTCCACGGATTTTGTCCATCGGGGTAAATATTTGCCGCTCCAGAACGAACATGTTCTAAACAATTAAAGAGAATTCTAGGAAGTAGTTCGGAAAGAACAACCCCGCTTGAGCCCGCAAGCGCTTGTTGCTCAGCAAACGAGAGATTTCTGCCAATCACATCCCTTCTCATACAAACCCACCCTGCAGCCGATCTTTTGTTGCCGTGCTGCTTCACAATTTGATCCCAAATAGATCCGTAAGTTGATGGATTTCCTGTTTTTGGGCGCTCAAACAATACTTCGATATTGTTAATCGTCACAGGTACTTTTAAAACGGATCTTGTTTCAAATCCAACGGTTCTAGAGACTCTTTCCACAAGATCAGCTTTTCTTCGGAGAAGTAGCGGAGCTTCCTCATCCTCTGGATCGTCTATCTTACTTAAAGCAACGCCTTCGGAATCGATCTCAATATGTGAAGGAATGTACATCCAGACATGCTCTGGACCTATCTTTTTCGTTGGATCGCAAAGATCGGGCTGATTCCATCTCTGAAGAGAGATCCCTTTGGGAATTCGGGGTACTGATCCGACCTTTCCTATATGACGTTCATAAACACTCCTCCCAAGAATATTAGCAGACACCAGTCGAAAGATTGCTTTGTAAGAAGGGGTTTCTGGGACATAGTTTTTTGGATCTGTTTCTGGAGATAGATCTAATAGATTCTGGCATTGAATTTTCCATTGAACTTCCCAATTAACGCGTCCATTCCAACATCGACATACTCTGGCTGAACATGCCAGATCTTGCGGCTCCAAAAAACTCAAAACACCTATAAATAATTCAAGAGGTAATTGTCTAATAGAAGAATTGGTGTTTCCTGTGCTAACTAAAGATGTTGTCATATAAAAATCCGCATTTTACAATCTGCCAAAAAACAAAAATCAAGTGCCTAATACAAGTCCCAAGTGATCAAGGACCAATGGCCTGAACTTCCGCCGGAAGCACCACCGCCACCCCGACATCGTCGCAGTCGAAGATGTGGATGAGGTCGATGCTCAGGCCGGAGGGGGAGCCATCCCCACAACCCGAATGCAGAGCATCGCCTTCTGAATTACGTGTAAGCGTTGAAGTACGCGCATAAGTCCACGGATTTTGTCCATCGGGGTAAATATTTGCCGCTCCAGAACGAACATGTTCTAAACAATTAAAGAGAATTCTAGGAAGTAGTTCGGA
>CAZRVE010000026.1:0-3053 GCA_964603485.1 uncultured Candidatus Saccharibacteria bacterium | reverse complement strand
CGAAATGATTCGGTTTCACCTGAAAACTCCACAACCCATCCGGAAAATCATGCTTGTAATTCTTGTATTCAGCATGGTCAGGACCAAGCGATGGAGAAATGCAAACAAGCAGATTGTGCGGCTGTGTTCCGATTTCCCGATGCATGGTCTCAATAAGACGCGCGTAAATATTTTGCGCAGACCCCTTCCATCCCGCATGCGCAATCCCCACCGCCTCATGGACAGGATCATAAAAAATCGTCGCCTGACAGTCCGCATGCGTCACAGCCAGTCCCACATCTTTTTCCGTCGTAAAAAGGGCGTCTGCAACAGGAACCTTGTCTATATTCTTCAAAGTGACTCGATGAACATTCGCCCCATGATTTTGATTGGCATAAATCATCTTAGAAACCCCCACAGCCTTTCGAATGAGCTCACGATTGACTTTTACACTGTCAGGATGATCGCCCACCGACTCACCTACATTGAGCGCAGCAAAGTGTTTTTCACTCACCCCCCCATTTCTTAAAAATACACCGTGGGCTACGTGGGGAAAAGTTTCTAATAAATCAAACTCAACCCATTCTACTTTTGCTTTTCCGAATTCCATTTAAAACCTCATCACTATTTACTCGGTCTATCAAATTCAGAATTGAATGAACAGAAAATAGTAATTGGAGCGCGGCCCTTTGGGGCGCTGTCCTTTGGGGCGCTGCCCCAAACCCCGGCAAAGGAGCAAGCTCCTTATGCAATCCTCTTTATTTTTTGGCGCAGCGCCAAAAAATGAACATATTGTTTTTTTGTGCTTCACAAAAAAACAATGGGGATTCCAAAGGGGGCCACCCCATCTTATTACCCACAAGTAGTAAACATTTTTCTCCAGGTTCTTTATTCGTATATTAGTCCCTCTCTCTCTTGCGCGTCTCGCGCCTCTTTTTTCTCTTGCGCGCTTCGCGCCTCTGTGTCCTCTGTGGCTATCTCTGTCTTCGCGCGTCTCGCGCCTCTGTGCTGATCCTTTTTATGGGATTTCACCTAGAATAGATTGAGTTCTTTTGATTTTTTTTAACAGAGCGATTGATGGGTGAGAACTATATCAAGATTTCATACTACTTATGGGTAATAAGATGGGATTTTGTCCCTTTGGAATCCCTATTATTTTTTTTAGATGAAGCATGGGGGTTGAGGCGTAATAGAACAGAAAACCGGCTTAAGGGTTGAATGACTTGAGAGCAATCCATTGACAGAACCTGGATGCTCTTCTCACCAAAATACCTTCCATAAGAACGTTTACGTAAAGCCTCACAGGGGTCGTCTTAGAATTTGTGAAAGATCGTATACTAAGAATCCTGAAGACCAAACAGTAAGGCGCACATTGAGCTTAAGTGTCTAATTGTCAGTGCGTTATTTTATGATTCGATGGCTGTAAAATTATTATTTTATATTGACACTAACAGTTTATTTGTGTTATTATTAATAATAAAACGACGGATTTATATGACAACATCTTTAATTAGCACAGGAAACACCAATTCTTCTATTAGGCAATTACCTCCTGAAGTATTCGTGGATGTCTTGAGTTTTTTGGAACCGCAAGATCTGGCATGTTCAGCCAGAGTATGTCGATGTTGGAATGGACGCGTTAATTGGGAAGTTCAATGGAAAATTCAATGCCAGAATCTATTAGATCTATCTCCAGAAACAGATCCAAAAAACTATGTCCCAGAAACCCCTTCTTACAAAGCAATCTTTCGACTGGTGTCTGCTAATATTCTTGGGAGGAGTGTTTATGAACGTCATATAGGAAAGGTCGGATCAGTACCCCGAATTCCCAAAGGGATCTCTCTTCAGAGATGGAATCAGCCCGATCTTTGCGATCCAACGAAAAAGATAGGTCCAGAGCATGTCTGGATGTACATTCCTTCACATATTGAGATCGATTCCGAAGGCGTTGCTTTAAGTAAGATAGACGATCCAGAGGATGAGGAAGCTCCGCTACTTCTCCGAAGAAAAGCTGATCTTGTGGAAAGAGTCTCTAGAACCGTTGGATTTGAAACAAGATCCGTTTTAAAAGTACCTGTGACGATTAACAATATCGAAGTATTGTTTGAGCGCCCAAAAACAGGAAATCCATCAACTTACGGATCTATTTGGGATCAAATTGTGAAGCAGCACGGCAACAAAAGATCGGCTGCAGGGTGGGTTTGTATGAGAAGGGATGTGATTGGCAGAAATCTCTCGTTTGCTGAGCAACAAGCGCTTGCGGGCTCAAGCGGGGTTGTTCTTTCCGAACTACTTCCTAGAATTCTCTTTAATTGTTTAGAACATGTTCGTTCTGGAGGACAAAATCCGTGGACTTTTGCGCGCACTTCAACGCTTACACGTAATTCACAAGGCGATGATTGTCCTTCTGCTTGTTCGTTTAGCCGCCCTTCCGAGTTGCGCGTCTTTGACGGCGACACCCACCCCGTCCCGTTTGTGGGCGTGGCGGTGGTGCTGCCTGAGGAAGTTCAGACAATTTAGTTCTTAATCACTCGGGACTTGTATTAGGCACCTGATTGCAGCTCTCGCTGGAGTGGAAAGTTCTTTTCCTCTCACTTCTCTCCACGCAGAAAAGACAGATTCTCATTAAGTCACTATCAATCAACAAGATACGATCTATGATAAGTATTATTTATTATTTGTAATAATAATAGTGATTATTATATAATAATACTTAAATAATTTACAAATACAGGAAAACATGATATCCACTAGAGAAGAGACCCCATTTCAGCAAGCTCCTTATAGTAGCGATGGTTTTGGGAGAAGGTCGGCCATTTCTGAGCTCACCCTTTCGCCTGAAAGAGTGCAGGAACTGCTAGAGAGAACCCCTACCTCGCAAGAAGAGCCATCGCCGAACCCACTAGCAATACGGACACCGCTGACTGTTGCTGGAACTCCAATCCGCTGCGTGCGGGTATTAAGAGAGAACAAAACCTCTTTAGATCGTCCTGAGACCCTGGCAACACCTCTCTATGATGGGTCCGATGATTTTTTTATTGATGTTCCAAAGGAGACAAATTTGTCGCTAGAAA
>CAZRVE010000025.1:0-5062 GCA_964603485.1 uncultured Candidatus Saccharibacteria bacterium | reverse complement strand
ATACCTACCAAAAGCTAACCGGCCTCCACTCTATCAAAAAAATAAATCACATACGAGGTATGTCTTGCAGCCTGAGGATTCCTTTATCCTTCATGATTCGGGAAAGTCCTGAATTTATCTTCTTAACTACCCCGGGACCTTCGTAGATCAGACTTGTGACTATCTCAAGCAAATCTGCTCCCGCCTCTAACTTTTCATATGCATCCTCGGCTGAAAATATACCCCCGCATCCAATAATAATATACTTATTACCAACCATCTTCCGAACATCCCGAATCATTTTAGTAGATAATTCTCTGATGGGTTTACCCGAGACTCCCCCCTTAAAGTTTTCATGTTCACTCTCTGGTGTGTGCTTAAGAAGGGATCTATTTTTAGACAGATTTGAAATGATAAAACCCTTTATGCATGGATATTTCCCTACAACGTCAATAATATCTCTGAGCTGTCCTTGGGAAAGATCCGGCTTAAGTTTTACCACTATCGGTTTCTTCTTTTCAGTCTTTCCATACGAAGCCTGCAATTCAAAAAGTAGCTGATTTAGTAGGTTCATATCTTCACAAAGAAGCACCCCGTCTCCTGTATTAGGACAACTGATATTTATATTCACTATATCTGCTACCGGCTCAAGTTTTAAATACGAAACAATGTAGTCGTCTATAGTCCCTCGTCCTGAAATAGATCTATCGTTCGTCTTTGCAATATTCACAATGAGGGGAATTCTTCGGGGTGTTTTTCCTATAGTTTCCTTTACGATATCAACTCCGTAATTTTTTAAACCATAATTCACAAGTAGAGAAGAATCCTTTGGTAATCTTGTGCTCCAAGGTCGTGTATTGCCCTTATACGGAAATCGAGTAATGGACCCCACTTCCATAAAACCAAACCCCACTTCAGGAATTACTCCTATAAGCTGAGCATTCTTGTCAAAACCTCCGGCCAAGCCAATTGGGTTTGGAAAATTAATCCCCCAAATTTCCTGAGATAATTTTGTTTCGGAAAAAACAAAAAATTTTCTTAAAACCAGCCGAAAGGGTAAAAACAGACCGATAAAATGGCCCAACTTTACAATAAAACTATGCACGAAATCAGGATGAAATAAGAAAAGAAATGGTTTTATAGCCTTTGCATACATTACCCAGATACTACTCCTATTTCTTCCACTTTTAAATAAAAAATCTTACGGAGAGAGGGAGATTTGGTCAGGCGTACTTTTCCGCTGAAAAGTCGCCCAACCCTGCCTCACGCCGGCGCGCTCCGGCTTTCAAACCTCCCTCATACTCTCGCACCGATACTTCACTCGAATGCTTATTACTAGGCATTCGAGTGAATTGTTGCGGAGAGAGGGAGATTTGAACTCCCGAGAAGCTTTCACCTCTGCTGGTTTTCGAAACCAGTGCTTTAAACCACTCAGCCATCTCTCCAGGGTGAAAATCCTATCATTTTTTGATTTTCTCTAAAAATCTGTTATTATTTTCGAGCTTTTTACGGCCCTATCGTCTATCGGTTAGGACACAAGCTTTTCAAGCTTGGAAGCCGGGTTCGACTCCCGGTAGGGTCACAAATTGTGTAAAGCGAGTAAACTGCTTTACTCGCGGACAATTTGTGAGGTTGGAGCCAAATTTCTCAGTAGAGAAATAGGCGAGACGGGGTCGGCAAGTACTTACGTATTTTGTGCGATTAGCTACAAAATACTTAGTAACTTGTGACCACACTCCGGCCACACATAGCTACCCCTCCAACAGATACAATCAATATCTAACAATATGAAAATCCTCTCAATTGAAACTAGCTGTGATGAAACTGCGGTTTCTGTCATACAGGCGAGTGGAAATCCAGAGAATCCGAAGATAAAAATCTTAGGAAATGCTCTATTTTCCCAAGCAAAACTCCATGAAAAATTTGGTGGCGTATACCCCAATCTTGCAAAAAGAGAGCACGCAAAAAACCTACCCTCTCTCCTTGAAAGAGCTCTCAGCGAAGCAAAGCTCATCTCCCAAACAAAATCACCACTAAACCAAACAAAAAAAGAAGAGATTGAAAAAGAACTCATCCGAGAAGGTGACCTTTCTTCAAACCTCATTGATCTCCTTAATAAGGTAAAAAAACCCAAAATTGACCTCATTGCGGTCACCCAGGGTCCAGGATTAGAGCCTGCGCTATGGGTAGGTATTTCAATGGCAAAAGCCCTCGCATCAGCTTGGAATGTCCCCATCATCCCCATTAATCACATGGAGGGACACATCCTCTCGGTGCTTTTCAATCCCAGAAAAGAAAGCAAACTAGCCTTCCCTGCCCTTGCTCTTCTCGTCTCAGGAGGGCACACAGAGCTCATTCTCATAAAAAAACCTCTGTCTTATAAACTGCTTGGAAAGACAAGAGACGACGCAGTGGGAGAGGCCTACGATAAAGTCGCAAGAATGATGAATTTACCATACCCCGGGGGGCCGATAATTGCTTCACTTGCAGAAAACTCCAGGAAATCAAATCAGAAAAATCCTTGGTCTTTCCCAAGGCCAATGCTTCATACGAAAGATTTTGATTTCTCTTTTTCAGGCCTAAAAACATCAGTATTATACGCAATAAAGGATCAAAAGCTTTCAAAAAAACAAAAGGAACTATTATCACAAGAATTTGAAGACGCCGTTACTGAAGTACTTATCCATAAAACAGAGAAAGCTTTAGAGAAAAACCCAGTACACTCCCTCATCTTGGGAGGAGGAGTTATTGCTAATAACCACATACGTAATTCATTTGAGAAGCTTGTACAAAAATTTCCTGAAGTAAAACTTCTCTTACCTACCAAAGAGCTCTCAACAGACAACAGTGTAATGATCGGTGTTGCGGGCTATGTTCGAACAAAATCAACCAAAAAACCACCCAAGAAAAAAGGCGTATTCTCCGCTCAAGGAAACCTACACCTTTCTTCGTAAATATTATTCTTTTGGAACCGCAATGACTGCACGAACCTCCTTCTTACTAAAGGTAACCCATAAAGTAGCAATACAGAGAACAATAAGGAGAGTTACAAGAGGAAGGATTATTGAATATATTCCAAACAGAAGACAGCCGATAATTGTAAGAAAAATTCCAATCGTAAAATAAGACATCTTTCTTATTCTTCGAGTGTCGAAAGAAAGGGATCCATTCCTTGATTGTCTATCAACAATCGCTTGAACTAAAAGATAAACCACGAGGAGAAGTACTATGAAAAGAAGCATGGCATTGAGCGATTCGTCCCAACCCTGAGGTCCTGCAAATATTGCCGCAGCAATGTTTTGCACATTACGATCAAGGACAGTACTCGTTCCTGTAGTACTAGCAAGACTCCCCTCTAAAGACCCCAGATCTACAAACTCCATCCCATTAGGAGAAAGTATTGATTCTACAGGAGTTGAAATTTGTCCTTGAGATTGTCCTTGAGATACTCCACCTGATCCATTGCCCAAATCAACCACAATTCCCTGAGATTTCAAGCTCTCCAAGAAGAGGCGGAATCCTGCAATCTCCTTTTCTTGTTCAGAATTCAGAGGAAAGGCTCTGTTGCAGACGATTTCATTTACCTTCTTCTTTGTGAGAATGTATACAAAACTCGTAGATTCCTCGTGTCCCCAAGGAGTGAGGATATCAGCCTCGTATCGTTCCTGAAATACCCCCACCGCATCATAAGTCGCTTGGTCAAAGATTCCGGTGATTGGTAAATTTCTAAAGCCCTCAAGCTCTCGGAGAAAAACCTGCAATTTGATTACTTCAACAGGATCATTCTGCCAATCAATCCGAAGATAGTCCTTTAAGTAATCACATGAGAGCGTAGCCCCCAATACTTGAGGAGCCGCAGACGATCGTCCCCCTCTTGCGCTTCCACGGGATCCTCCTCCACTTGTATTTTGAGGATTTACAGTGACAGTTGTGGTTGCTGACCCGCCAATCGTTGCATTTGTACAAGTAATCGCATACTCAGTAGTTGAGCTTGGTGATACTACCTGGGTACCAGAAGTTGATGTTGCGGAAGTCCATGTTGCAGAACATGCAGTTGCATTTGTTGAGCTCCAGGTAAGAGTTGAGTTTTGTCCCTGGGTGATAGTGGTTGGATTTGCTGAAAGAGAAACCGTGAGCTGGTTACCGCCACCGCCACCATTTGAATCTATAGTGATAACAAGGGTCTTGCTATCTTCTCCACAAGTATTTTTTGCAGAAATAACAACTGAGAAAGTACCACTCTGAGTTGGGGTCCCTGTAATTGTCTGTGTGGTAGAAGAGAAACTCATTCCCAGAGGTAGACTCGTTGTAGATATAGAATATTCTATGGTCGAAGTACCGGTTGAAGTTGCGGTAAAGATATAAGTGAACGGATTACCCACCTTTCCACTCGCGGAAAGTGAGCTTGTAATAGCTGGAATCGAACAAACTGGCGCCTCAACAACAGTAATGGTTGTGGTAGCCGTTGCAGTTTGGGTATTTTTCGTACAAGTAATCGCATACTCAGTAGTTGAGCTTGGTGATACTACCTGGGTACCAGAAGTTGATGTTGCGGAAGTCCATGTTGCAGAACATGCAGTTGCATTTGTTGAGCTCCAGGTAAGAGTTGAGTTTTGTCCTTTTGTAACTACCGTTGGGTTCGCATTAAGGGAAACTGAGATGCCACTTCCCCCTTCATCACGCGGAGTAACTGTAATGACCAGATCCTTCGCACTCTGACCACACTGATTAGTAGCGTAAATCTCAATAGTAAATACTCCAGCCTGTGTAGGAGTACCAGAAAGAGTTCCTGTTGAAGTTGCAAGAGTAAGCCATCCTGGAAGCGGCTGTGCGTTATACGAAATAGAAGAAGTTCCAGAACTTGTTGCAAAAATAGTGTAAGAAAATGCATTCCCTACCTTTCCACTTGCAGAGAGCGCGCTGGTGATAACTGGGGCTTGGCAGACAGGAGCGTTTGGCCGAGAAACAGTAACCGTATCTGAAACTTCATCATCGTGAAGATCAAGACAGGTGATCTTGAAAGTCTTACTACCACCGAGTTGTGGATAAAGAGGATGATTTGGATCAACTGGGCCAGCACTTC
>CAZRVE010000024.1:0-6928 GCA_964603485.1 uncultured Candidatus Saccharibacteria bacterium | reverse complement strand
TTGGATTTTTTTGGCTCTCTCGTACCTGCTTCTCGGGTATTTGTTTTGGAAATTGAAGATGAAGCAGGAAGTGTTTATAACAAAAAAGAGCGCATCGTTATGATGTGCTCTTGGGTTCGTGGGCGGTTCTTATCTCCGTGGGCTGTACTCTGGCGGCGGGAGGAGGGCCTCCTCCACACCTGAACACAATCTTGGGCATAGAGACCTCTCCTACCAGATGATCTCCACCCACAAAAGCAGGTCGATTTTCGATTGTTGCCGTAATTAGCATTTGCGCCGACTCCTTATGGGTGCTCGCGTAATTATAACTGCCGACCGGCACTTGTAATTACGCGTTCAGAAAAGAACTGTTCCGAGAGAGGAGAGTACTATAGGAAGGTCGTATTGTAAACAGGTTTATTTGCTCGCTCGGTTGAAGTTTTCTTCGATTTTGTTCCAGTTGAGATTCTTGAAAAAATCTTCAACGTAATTTTTCTTTCCACTTGGCTGGTAGTCAGAGACGAATGCATGTTCCCACATATCAATACCAAGAATCCAGTCTAGGCCGGTGAGGTGGCCTAAATGTTGCTCATCTACCCATTGAGTAAGAAGTCGATCTGTAGCGGGGTCGTAATAAAGTATTGCCCAACCAACTCCTCGAGTAAGCGCAATGGCTTTGAACATGTTGAGAAATCCGTCAAAGTTTTCCCATTCTTCTTCAATTTTTTTATGCAAAGTACTTTCCGCGGAAAGGGGAGACGGTCCACCCTCTAAGCTTCCAAAATAGTATTCATGGTTTCTCATCCCATCAAATTCAAAAGCAAATCTGCGCTGAAGTTCACCTAATGCATATGCATTGTTTTCAGAATCTTTTCGGTACTCACTAATCTTTTCGAGAATGGTATTAGAGTTTTTCACGTAACCTGAATAAAGTTTTAGGTGTTCTTCTATGTTTTTCGCTGAAATCCCAGTTAGAGCTGGGATGGTAAAAGTTTTTTCTTCAAATTTTTTCATATAGCAATTATAACATTAAGCCCCTCAAGACTTTCATCTTGAGGGGCGGGAACTAGGTTCTCTTTTTTGCGCGCATTGCTTGGACCCTCTTTTTTATAGGTTTTGAGGGAGGTTTTTTTGTTTTTCTACCACTTCTTCCACATCCACGGTATCGCTCTGGGATTGAAGAACCGAAACAGCAGCCGTCGTTTCCAAGTAACCGAACAAACCTGTCGGCTCTTAAGGCGTCTTTGAAGGAAAGCATCAGACCTCGGGGAAAGGGTTCTTCCTCAAATATATGATAAATCAACATATAATAAAAGAATGGAATATGTAGTGAAAAATCTGAGACAGATTGTTCTTACCCTACTCATTATCGGAAATCTCCTTGTGTGGATTTCAGTTTTTACCTTGAAACCGAAAGATTTTGTGACGGTTTCTTTTCTTGATGTAGGGCAAGGTGACTCTATTCTCATTGAGTCTACAAATCGTAACCAGATTTTAATTGATGGCGGTGTAGACGGAAGGGTTCTTCAAAAAATTTCTCGAGCACTTCCTCTTTTTGATCGCCATATTGATGTGGTGACTGAGACTCATCCTGACAAGGATCATATTGGAGGGCTTCCCAATGTGGTGAGTCGATATCAGGTGGGTGCTTTTCTAGAGCCTGGAATTCTTTCTGACAACAGCGTTGACGATGAACTGAGGAGAAGGATTGGGGAGAAATCAATTTCCTCTTTTCTTGCCCGCAAAGGAATGATCCTTGATATGGGAGATGGTTCATATTTAGAAATATTGTTTCCTGACAGGGATGTGTCCGGTATGGAGACGAATGATGCATCTATTGTTGCAAAATATGTATATGGAAATACCTGCTTTCTCCTCACGGGAGATTCTCCAAGTAAGATCGAAGAATATTTGATAGGGCAGTATAAAGAAAGTTTAGAGTGTGAGGTTCTTAAAGCGGGACATCATGGTTCACGCACATCGACGAGCAAAGAGTATCTTCACTTTGTAAAACCACAGTTTGCAATTATCTCTGCGGGAAAAGACAACTCATACGGCCACCCTCATGAAGAGGTGGTGAATAATCTTACGAACGTAGGAGCTAGTATTTTAAAGACTTTCGATGAGGGAACCATACATATAGTTTCTGATGGAGAAAGAGTTTGGCAAAAATAAAAACCCCTTCTGGGGTTTTTATATCACGCCGGCTTTTTTGAGAGTTCTGTATGCGCCGTTTTTGTTTATTGTCTTGAGCGCTCGTGTTGAGAGGGTGACAACTATTGTCTTTTTGAGTTCGGGAATATAAATACGCTTCTTTTGAAGGTTCGCATATTTTCTTACTGCTCCGGTAGGGTTAAATTGCGTCGCACGAGTGCGGTTTGAGTAACCTCCTCCCATAAGAGAGTTCTTTTGTGTGACTGGACATGTCTTAGCCATAGTGGGCTATAAGATACGAGATTTACCAAAAATAATCAAGCCCTGTGATATCATTCGGTAAATATAAAAAGTATGGAAATCATTTTTAGCTTGGCAGTACTCATCCTTTCAGTCATCGTCCACGAGGTTTCGCATGGGTATGCGGCCTACGCTCAAGGGGATAAGACGGCTGCATATCAGGGGCGTTTGAGCATGAACCCTCTCGTCCACTTAGATTTATGGGGTTCTTTTATCATTCCTCTGATCTCCTTTCAGCTTGGAGGTTTTATCATCGGTTGGGCAAAGCCGGTTCCTTATAACCCCCACAACCTCAGTAATAAGAGGTGGGGAGAGGCATTGGTCGCAGCGGCTGGTCCAGCATCAAATTTCATAATAGCCCTTATTATTGGCCTTATAATACGTTTTTTTGCTTACGATCTTTCCACAGCGTTTGTTGAAATAGCTACTACGGTAGTTTTTATCAATATTTTGCTCGCTATTTTCAACTTAGTGCCCATTCCACCTCTTGACGGATCGAAGATACTCTTCTCATTTTTGCCTTTTCACTCACCAATACGTGATTTTCTTGAGAAAAATGGCCTTATTTTGGTACTTTTCTTCATATTCTTTCTATGGAAGTTTATCCGTCCGCTAGTAATTCTTACTTTCTCCCTTATTACAGGCTTTGGGATTTAGTTTTTATTGGGGCTTGCAAAAGGATTTTCCCTGTATTAGAGTAGTGCGACTACTGCTTTAGCAGTTTTTTGTTTACCGCCTCATGGCAACAATTAATCAACTTGTAAAGAGAAAGAGAAAGAAACTTTCACGGAAATCTAAGTCTGTGGCTCTTACTCGTGGTTTCAACACAATCAAAAACCGCCCTGTTTTCTATAATTCTCCTTTCAAGAGAGGGGTGTGTTCAAAGGTAACTACAAAAACTCCAAAGAAACCAAACTCAGCTATTCGTAAAATTGCGAGAGTTCGTCTTACAAACGG
Source organism: uncultured Candidatus Saccharibacteria bacterium (assembly GCA_964603485.1). Lineage (GTDB taxonomy): Bacteria > Patescibacteriota > Minisyncoccia > Phycocordibacterales > Zambryskibacteraceae > CAYVDB01. Next base: position 3,538 of record CAZRVE010000024.1, on the reverse strand, counting down.
TATGGAAGTTACCGCCTACATTCCTGGAATGGGACACAATCTTCAAGAGCACTCTGTGGTAGTTCTTAAGGGTGGTCGTGTGAAGGACGTAGGTCTGCGTTACTCTGTGGTTCGAGGTGTACTTGATGCTGCAGGGGTTGAGGCTCGAAGAAAGGGACGCAGTCAGTATGGTAATAAGCGACCAAAGGCAAAATAATCTATGCGAAGAAAAGTTAAAAATCGAAATATACCGAGCCCAGATTCAGTCTATAACTCTGTAAAAGTAGGGAAGTTTATTAACTACACGATGGAAGCGGGTAAGAAGAATACCGCTCGCTCTATCGTATATGGAGCTTTTGAGATTGTTAAAGAAAAAACCAAGGAAGATCCAATGGAGGTTTTTGAAAATGCTCTAAAAAATGCAGGTCCTACTATGGAAGTCCGCTCTCGCCGAGTGGGAGGTGCAAACTACCAAATTCCTCGAGAGGTACGACCTGAGAGACGGCTTGCACTTGCGTTCAAGTGGATTTTGGAAGCCGCTCGATCAAAAAAGGGTCAACCGATGAATGTGAAGTTGGCAGATGAGCTTATTGCAGCTTCAAAGAATGAAGGGGAGGCGATTAAGAAGCGAGAGAATACTCACAAGATGGCAGAGGCGAACAAAGCTTTTGCGCACTTTGCTTGGTAAGTATCGTTCGAAATTTAGTTTTGGAAATTCGGGTAAGGTTTTGCTAATTTTCTCTCCCGCTTGTTGCTCTGAGAATTGTGCAAGTTTTCTAGGCTCAATTTAGTCGCTTTTGTGTAACAATCTATATACGAAATTTTAAATAGTAGTAAACAATATGGAACGAGACTATCCGTTAGAAAGAGTTCGAAATTTTGGAATTATTGCGCACATTGATGCGGGAAAGACTACGACTTCAGAGCGCGTACTTTTCTATACTGGCGCACAGCATAAAATCGGCGAGGTCCATGAGGGAGAAACTACGACTGACTGGATGGAGCAGGAGCGAGAAAGAGGTATCACAATTACCGCCGCTGCAATCACTTGTTTCTGGGGACCAACATACCTTTCTGCCGAAGATCGTCAGAAGAAAGAAAATAAATTTCGTTTCAATGTGATCGATACACCAGGACATATCGACTTTACCGTTGAGGTAAAGCGATCTCTTCGTGTGCTCGACGGAGCCGTGGTGGTTTTTGATGGGGTTGCAGGTGTTGAGCCTCAGTCAGAAACAAACTGGCGCTATGCTGAAGAGGCAAGTGTTCCAAGAATCTGTTTCATCAATAAACTCGATCGAACAGGGGCTTCTTTCGAACGTTCTTATGCATCAATTCTCGACCGTCTCTCAAAGAAGGCGGTTCGTATGCAGATTCCAATAGGAGAAGAAGATAAACACGAGGGCGTGATCGATCTCTTGCGAATGAAGGCCTACTACTTCGAGGGTGATATGGGTAATCAGGTAGTAGAAAAAGAAATTCCTGAAGAGTTTAAAGCAACAGCTCTCAAATATCGAGGTGAACTTGTTGAGAGAATTGTCGAAAATGACGAGACTCTTATGAATGACTACCTTGAAGGAAAGGAAATTCCTTTCGAAACTCTCAAGCCGATTCTTCGAAAGGCAGTAATTGAAAACAAAATCTTCCCTGTACTTACTGGATCTGCACTTAAGAACAAAGGAGTTCAGCTCGTGCTCGACTCTGTTGTAGATTTTCTTCCATCTCCACTTGATATTCCTCCGGTAAAGGGAATAAATCCAAATACAGGAGAAGAAGTGCTCCGAAGCGCGTCAGATAGCGAACCTTTTGCAGCACTCGCGTTTAAACTCCAAGCCGATCCTTTCGTGGGGCAACTCACTTTCTTTCGCGTGTACTCTGGAACTATTGAATCAGGAACATATATTTATAACTCTACAACTGGACAGAAAGAGAGACTTGGCCGAATCGTGCGCCTTCAAGCTGATAAACGAGAAGAAGTAAAGAAGGTATTTGCGGGAGAAATTGCTGCAGCGGTAGGACTTAAGGATGCAAAAACTTCCCACACATTTTCTGATGAAAATAATCCAATTATTCTTGATCAGATTACTTTCCCACAGCCTGTTATCTCGCTTCGTATTGAACCAAAGACAAAGGCTGACCAAGAAAAGATGGGCCTTGCTTTGAAACGTCTTTCCGATGAAGATCCAACATTCCGTATTAAGAGTGACGCAGAAACAGGGGAGACTGTAATCATGGGTATGGGAGAACTTCACCTTGAAATTATTGTGGACCGAATGAAGCGTGAGTTCGGAGTTGAGGCAAACGTGGGCAAACCTCAGGTTGCTTACAAAGAGACCATTACCGGCGAAGCTGAAGTTGAAAATAAATACATTAAGCAGACTGGAGGAAAGGGGCAATACGGTCATGTGAAAATTAAGATCAAGCCTCTTCCAAAATATGACCCAGAAGAGAAGGTACCTAAGAATGCTCACCGTGAGGAAGGATTTGAATTCATCGACTCTATTAAGGGAGGTGTGATTCCTCAGGAATTCATCCCTGCAGTTGAGAAGGGTGTAAAAGAATCTATGGATCGAGGAGTGGTTGCAGGCTTTAAGATGACTGACATCTCTTGTGAACTTACTTTCGGTTCTTATCACGACGTGGACTCATCTGAAATTGCGTACAAGATTGCCGCATCTCAGGCTTTCCAGGAGGCAGCTAAGAAGTCGCGACCGGTGATTCTTGAACCTATTATGAAAGTAGAAGTAGTGGTACCGGATAAGTTTATGGGAGACGTTACAGGAAACCTTGCTGGTAAACGAGGTCAAGTTGAGGGAATGGAAGACCGTGGCGAGCTTAAGGTAGTAAGGGCAAAAGTGCCTCTTGCTGAGATGTTTGGCTACGTTACATCCCTTCGCTCTATGACAGAAGGCCGAGGGTCCTCAACGATGGAATTTGACCACTATGAAATCGTTCCTCCGAACGTTGCTTCAACAATTGTTGAGTCTCGAAAATAGGAAATAAAGAAAACCCCCGCTCTTAGCGGGGGTTTTCTTGACTCCTAGTTTGCCTCTGGTAGTATAGTCCTCACGCTTTCTGCGCTTTTTTGTTATGGTGCAGGGGGAACAATTATTCAATAATTTCTTATTTGTGTGAGTTTGCCCAACTCTCGCGCGGCAACCCCACGTAATTAGGACTAAAGCAATGGCAAATTTTGATCGTTCAAAGCCACACGTAAACGTTGGAACCATTGGTCACGTTGACCATGGAAAGACCACTTTGACTGCGGCAATCCTCAATGTCTTGCATCGCGCTGGAAAAATGGCGACGATTAAGAACGTTGACGATATTGATAAGGCTCCAGAAGAAAAAGCTCGTGGTATTACTATCTCTCTCTCACACAATGAGTACGAGACAGATGCACGCCACTACGCTCACATCGACGCACCAGGTCACGCTGACTACATTAAGAACATGATTACGGGTGCCGCTCAAATGGACGGCGCAGTCCTCGTAGTTGCAGCAACTGATGGCGTTATCCCACAAACCCGGGAGCACGTACCTCTCGCAAAGTGAGTTG
>CAZRVE010000023.1:0-8477 GCA_964603485.1 uncultured Candidatus Saccharibacteria bacterium | reverse complement strand
TCCCCTTGAAAAAGGGGACTGTTTTTTTAATAACCAACTCCCTTCGAGATTTTTAAACGTGTCCGCCCTCCACGATTTGAACGTGGGACCCTCGAGGTATAAGCTCGATGCTCTAACCAACTGAGCTAAGGGTGGAATGAGACGAATACTATACCAAAATACGCTTCCAAACAATTATTCGAAATGAACGGTTTTTTCTTCATTTCGCAGTCTTTCTTTTAAGGAAGGGAATCGGGAAAGGGAAGGGTCTTCCTCAATGATATGGGTGGCTTCTTCGCGAGCGGCGGTGACCATCTTTAGGTTTTTTATAGCTTCCATACCAATGTCAGTTATGCCCCATTGTTTTCTTCCGAGGAGATCTCCTGCACCCCTCTGGAGAAGGTCGTATTCAGCCAGCTCGAATCCATTTTTTGCCTTTTTAAGTGCTCGGAGTCTTTCAACCGATGTATTGTTTTTCGTTTCTGCAAACACAAAACAGTATGGTTGATCAGAGCTTCTCATCACACGACCACGGAGTTGGTGAAGTTGCGCAAGGCCAAATCGTTCTCCTCCTTCAATAATAATCGCAGTTGCGTTGGGAACATTTACTCCAACCTCGACCACGGATGTTGCGACAAGAATGTCTATCTGCTTTTCCTTGAAGCGAATCATTACGGCTTCTTTTTGACTCGGTGACATCTTGCTGTGGAGTATGTCGATGGAAAACTCTTTGAAAATATCCTTCTTGAGACGTTTAGCCTCCTCTTTCACTGATTTTGCAAGAATAGCTTTTTCCTTGTCAGGATCGGGCTCGTCAATCCTAGGACAAATAACATACGCTTGTCGTCCCGCTTCCAATTCTTGACGTACACGTTCGTACACGGCATCTCTCTTATCAGGAGCTACAATCTCTGTAATGACTGCCTTTCTTCCTAATGGCATCTGATCAAGGAGAGAAAGGTCGAGGTCTCCATAAAGAGTGAGGGCAAGAGTCCGTGGAATAGGGGTTGCAGTCATTGAGAGCAGGTGAGGGAGAATGCGCTCTTTTTCACGTAGTTTTTGTCTTTGAGCAGTCCCAAATCGATGTTGCTCATCAATTACTACGAATGCGAGATGTTTGAAGCGGACTGTTTTTTGAATCAGTGAATGCGTGCCGACTAGGATGGGTATCTCTCCGTTTGCGACCCAGGTTAAAAGTTGTTTTCTCGAAATATCTGTCCACCCCGAAGGATTTACTTTTGAGGGGAATTTTTTGCAACCACTTCCTGTGATGAGTCCGATTGAGATGTTTGAACCTTTAAAGTATTCAATAAATGATTCGAAGTGTTGTGTGGCAAGGATTTCTGTTGGCGCCATATATGCAACCTGGAGATTTCCAAAATTCTGACCTTTTGGTCTCGTGGTAACAATCGCATAAGCTCCTGCTGCAGCTACTGCGGTTTTTCCACTTCCCACATCTCCTTCGAGAAGGCGAGACATGGGCTGTCCTCGACCGAAATCATTGAAGAGAGAATCAATTGATTTTTCTTGGGCCTCTGTTAAGGGGAAGGGGAATCTACTAATGAAAGGTTTTATTTCTTCTCTCTCGATTGCAACAGTATATGCTTCGTGCGATTTCCATTCACGCTTTTCTCTCTGTCTTTGTAGCTGAATAAAAAAGATTTCCTCGAATGCAAAGCGTTTTCGTGCGACTTCGGCATCCTTCTCTTTTTGCGGTGCGTGTATCCATACAAGGGCTGTGCCAAGTTTAGGCAAATTATATTTTTCTAGGATTTCTTCCGGAATCGGATCTTCAAGAAGTGAGAGGGCTCCACCTGAGAAAAGTTTCTGTATTGTGTGGTAGATCCAATTAGAAGATATCCCTTTCGTCTCTCCGTATACAGGGTAAAGCACGCCGGTGTCTGTGTCTTTTGAAAAGAGGGAGTCACCAACTCCAATCGGTATCTTGGGGACGCTTTCAATCTTTGGGTTGAGAAGAGAAAAGGAACCGTTTCTTTCAGAAATTTTTCCCTGAACTCGCACGAGGGCTCCTTCGTGGAGCATTTTTGCAAGGTAGGCTTGATGGAACCAGATGATTTTTATATTTCCTGTCTCATCAGAGAGAGTTGCTTCTGCAAGTGGGATTTTTTTGTGGAAAGCTTTTTTTGTTTTAAGTCCCGAAAGAGTTCCATAGAGCACCACTTCATCTCCTTTTTGAATTCCTTGTATAGGACGAACCTCAGCGGTATTTCCGTATCGATTGGGAAAGTAATACAAAAGGTCTCGGATTGTTTTAATTCCTATACGCGAAAGAGCTTTTAATTGGTGCTCTGTAAGACGCACGTTTGAAGAAAGAGGGGAATCTGGTTTCACTCCTTTATCTTATGCGAGAGGACAAGAAAACAAAAACCCCGGCATGTGCCGGGGTTTTTGTTTATTCATAGTTTACGACGATTGTTCCTGTCCTCCTTGGGTCAACATGGTTGTGGAATGGATACTTTCCTGTTTTTGTAAATGTGAAATCGTAACTTCCACCACTTCCAACTGACGTTCCTTGGTCGAAACCTGGGTAGGCACTGTGAGAAGGGTGTGGTCCAGAGGCCACCCACATTCGAGTGTTTGTTGACTTGTTTACGAATCGAACAGTCTCTCCTTTTGCAATTACTATAATTGAGGGAGCAAATCCTTCTTCCGTATAAGTAACTGTAGCAGCGATAGCTTTGGAACTAGTTGTTGGTTTTGGGGCCTGAGTGTTCGTGCTTGGCTTGGCGCTTGCGCCAGTCTCTGCAACATTTCCTCCAGTAGTTCCTTCCTCGACTGTAGAGTTCGGCGTATCGATAGGTGCTTCTGCCTTTTCACCGCCAAGCATCCACCAGGCGAGAAGAGCAATAACGATAATAACGATGATTCCTAGGGTAATATTTTTTTTGTTTTTATTTTCCATATATTATGCGGACTTTTTATAGACTCTATCCATTATATAACCAAGCTGTTTCAATTTTCTAGTACAAAAAAGCCGCTCCAAGTTTTGGAACGGCTCAAGGCGCCTAGGATCGGCAGTTGGTAATACCTGACGATAACACCGTCAGATTTTCTCCGTCCCATCTGATGTAGAGTACGAGGTCAACGAATTCATTCGTTTGCGACCCCTTCGAAATCAGGCGGAACGAAGTGCTTACTGCAGCCTCGTATTCTCCTGTAGGGAGTGCGTATTGAATGAACTTACCGTTCTGACCGAATACGTACTCAGTTCCATCCCAGGTTTCGAGCCGTCCGCCAGCAACGTTGAAGTGTTGTTGGTCCTTTCTCACTCCGTCCTTGCCGACAGACGAGTGGTTCTGGAGGTGGATGTCGAAGGAGCCCGACTTGAAACTCTGATTCGCGCAACTCCCGAACCAGGTAATGTCCCGGGTCTCCCAGACGTTACTGTTGGTGACGACAGCGCTTTCGGCTGCTGACACCATGAGCGGTCCGGTAAACGTACTGTCTGACACGCCACAGCCGATGAGGGAAAGGGCGAGTACGAGGGAAATGCCAAGTTTTTTGTACATGGTTATTTTGGTGAGGGTTTTTACTACGGGATCTTTATCGAAAGTACCACGTTGAAATATATTTGTCAAAATTTGCGGAGACGGAGGGATTCGAACCCTCGAGGGGGTTTAAAGCCCCTGCCTCTTTAGCAAAGAGGTACGTTAGACCACTCTGACACGTCTCCTGAAGTCCTGAGACTTTAGCATATTTTTTTTGTAAGAGCATTTGTGACAGTCTGTCTACACGCCCTTACGTGTATCTGCTATGATAGCCAAGAATCAAATATTGGAGAGATGGATGAGTGGTTTAAATCAACGGTTTACTAAACCGTCGTTCCTTAATTGGGACCGCGAGTTCGAATCTCGCTCTCTCCGCTCGTTATGATTGTAATCGAAAAAATATCACTCGAATCAAATATACCTGAGCTTGTTCGGGATATTGATTCTGCGCAATGGTCTTTATCTTCAGAAATAAATGTTGGAGATTATAAAGAAGAAGATGTTCTTGAGTATATAAAAAGTAATGGCAACCTGCTTTGCGTTGCGTATCTAGAGGGGTCGTTTGCGGGAATGGCAGCGGCATATGTCCTTACTAGGCCAGAGGGAGAGAGGTGGTTGTTTGTGGATGCTGTTGATACGGTTGAGGATAAACAGAAAAAAGGCGTCGGAACTTCGCTTATGCGGTACCTAATTCAGTATGGACAAGATAATCTCTGTAAGGAAATCTGGGTCAGCACCGAGGTAGGTAATAGACCAGCGAATGCATTATACCAATCGCTTTCTCCTGATGATATTTCTAATTTCGTTGGATTTACTTTTGCTCCTAAAGATTAGTTTTTATTGCTTATTTTTTAATGAGCAATTGAAAAGCATAGTACTTGTGATGCGCCAGTTTCTCTGAGCACTCGTTCAATTTCTTGGAAAGTAGCGCCTGTTGTCTTTACATCATCTATTACAATGATTGTCTTTTCTTTAACAGAGAGAGGGTCATTTGCTGTATAAGCGCCGATTGCATTTTTAATCCGTTCTTTTTTGGAAGAAGTTTCTGTTTGAGGAAGAGAGCCTTCTTTTTTATTAAGAAGAGCGCCTGAGTAATTTAAGATGTGTGTTGTATCGTTTATAAGAATTGCTTTTGCGATTTCCTCTGTCTGGTTCCAACCTCGCGTACGCTTTCTTTTTCGTGACATAGGTACGGGGATGAGGGTTATCCCAGGGCAGTTTTCAAAGAAAGTTTTGTCAGAAATTGTTTCCAGGATTTCCTCATAAAGAAGTGTACCAACTTCTTTTGTTAGGAGGGGATGCCGGCGATATTTAATTTGCCATACGAGCTCTTTCACGAGTGGGTCTTGGTAGGAGAAGAGGGAGAAGTGGTTGCCTGAGGATTCTCCGCCGGAGAGCGATCGGAGCTGATTGTTTTGCGCAAGATTCTCTAGGTGTATTAATTTTTCTCCACGAGGAAAGATAATCTCTAGTAACCAATTTTGGAATCGTTCTATCCAATCCTTCATATAGATATTTTATAATAAGATTAAGATATCCTCGTGATATACTATTGTTGATTTTCTTATGGCGGATTTTTTCTCCAGTCTTTTCAAAAAGAAGCAAACAGGTTCTGTGCTTGGCATCGACATCGGTTCTTCTGCTATCAAAATTGTTCAGTTGAAACAAAAGGGTGGCAAGGCCATACTTGAAACATATGGCGAACTCGCGCTTGGTCCATATGCAAAAGTTGAAATTGGGCAAGCAACAAGCCTGCCAACTGAGAAGGTGGCAGAGGCACTTTCTGATTTAATGAAAGAAAAAGAGGTAAATATCACTACCAATCAGTGTGGTGTAGCAATTCCTTTTGCCTCAAGTCTCATGTCTTTGATTGAAATGCCGATGCTTTCTTATAAGCAACTCTCTGCAATGATTCCGCTGGAAGCTCGAAAATATATTCCAGTTCCGATATCAGAGGTCACACTTGATTGGTCTATTATCCCTAAAGAAGAAACGAAGCCTCAAGAAGAGGAAGAGGAGAAGAAAGACGAGCCTGTAAAAGTTCCACGCACAGATGTTCTCCTCGTTGCAATACACAATGAGACAATCGCTCGGTTTCAAGAAATTGTAAGAAAGACAGGATTACAGTCTTCATTTTTTGAGATTGAAATATTTAGTACTATGCGTGCTGTACTTGATCAAGATCCGGAGCCGGTCATGATTGTTGATATGGGCGCAGCAAGTACCAAGCTCTATGTTCTTGAACGAGGAATCGTGAGAACTTCTCATACTGTGAACCGGGGCTCTCAGGATATTACTACGACCATATCAAAATCTATGGGTATCTCTGTGCGAGAAGCTGAAATTCTAAAGAGAAGTCAGGGAGTTTTACCTCAAGGAGGGGTTGATATACGAGAGTTGGTAAATCTTTCTCTTGGTTACATTTTTGGTGAGACGAATCAGGTGATTCTTAATTATCAGAGAAAATATGGAAAAACTCTTTCTAAAATTGTGCTTGTAGGAGGTGGGTCTGCGTTAAAGGGGATTGCGGAACTCGCACAATCAAATTTCCAGATACCAGTAGTTGCGGGAAACCCATTTGGAAAAACTGAAGCGCCAGCGTTTCTTGAGGAGATTCTTCGGGATACAGGACCAGAGTTTGCGGTTGCGGTTGGACTGGCATTACGGAAGCTCCAGGAAGATAATTAGGTCACTGTGGATTAGAAAAGCGCGATTTTTGTTTTCATACGTAGTATAATTATTGCTGTAGTACTCTATTTCTCATGGACACACGGATTCAGACTTCTTTCATTCCCAAAAAACCAGTTGATGGAGGTCATTCAACAAAGGCTTCCGGAGGGATTCTTTACCTTCTTGGAACAGTTGTGTTTGTTGTGGCACTCATTGCTTCAGGTCTTGTATTTGGATACCAAAAATATTTGGAAGGTCAGATCGCAAAGATGGAAGCAGATCTCGCACAGGCAAGACAAAACCTCGAGCCGGAGCTTATTGCAGAACTTTCTCGCGCTGACAAGAGATTTATTGCCGCAGAGGAAATTATAAAAAATCACCAGACACTCTCTGAGCTCTTTAACATCTTGGAGAGTCTCACTCTGCAGAATGTTGCGTTCTCTTCTTTTGGATATAAAAATGATTCAGCAGGAATGAATTTTTTGCTCGAAGGTGAGGCTCGAAGTTACGCGACGGTTGCATATCAAGCAAAGGTGTTTGCAGAGGACCCGCGCTTTGTGAATCCTCAGTTTTCAGAATTGGATTTAGGTGAGGGGGGGAATGTTCTCTTCTCTGTAAAATCTGGTATCGACGGTAAGGCAATTTCCTATACGGAGCTTCTTGATAAGACGATATCTGAGATACCTGTTGCAACAATCGAGGAAACTGGAAGTCAGGCAAACGCAACAGCTTCTGCATCCTCAACGCCTGCTACTACCACGCCAGCTAGTTCATCAATAACACCATGAGAAGTCTTTTAACATTATTGTTAATATGAGTTTCAGTGGGTCTTTTCTACATCCACTTAGATCCTCGTTATCAGGAGGTGAAGGCTCTTATGGATCAAAAGTCTCAATATGAACAAGCTCTTGTGAAAGCGAGCGAATTGAGCGTTGCAGGCCAAGCATTGCTTACAAAATATAATTCAATTCCTCAAGAGAACATTGCAAAGCTTGAACAACTAGTTCCTGACAAGCTCAATACTGTGAAATTAGTAACAGATATCGACGGTATTGGCGGTCGCCACGGGATTACCATTCGTTCCGTTGATGTGATTGAAGAGAAAGCCGATCAGGCTCAGCAAATTACAGAGGAGCAACCTAAACCTTTTCGTACCACCACAATATCATTTACCTTTTCTGCTAAATATGAAGATTTGGTGGCATTCCTTCGTGACTTAGAGAAGAGTCTTCAGGTTATTGATGTGAAGACGGTTATGTTCCGTGCTGATACCCAAGGTTCTGGGGATGTGCACGAGTATAATATGTCGGTTGATGCCTATTGGTTGAAATAAAAATATGGAAACTGAAAGCTCAAATACAAAAAAGATCACCGTTGCAGTTATTCTTACTTTTATTCTTGCTTTTGCTGTGTATTTTTTCTTTTTCAGAAGTACTGAGGTGGCGATAGTTCTTGATGAATTTGGAAATCCCGTACAAGCTCAAGTGGTGGGGCAGGATTTAATCGACCTTCTTAGTGAGTTGCAATCAGTAAAGCTCGATGACTCCCTATTTGTTTCCCCAGCCTTTCTAGGGCTTGTGGATTCTTCTGTACTTCTCAGCCCTCAGCCTCAAGGGAGGGAAAACCCTTTTTCTCCCATCTCTGGATCTACTAGGAAAAGTCAATAAAAGTAACAGTGATTCTCACCACAACTTATTTTTTCCTAGAACATTCAGGTAAACCTGTTATCTATGAGCGTACTTGAAACACTGATTCAAAAGAATATCGTTTCGCAGACAAACGCTCAAGAAATTCTCGATGAAGCTGAGACGAGTGGCGTTACTGTTGAGCAGGTGCTTTTAAAGCGGGGTATTGATCCTGAAGATATTTTGCGAGCAAAAGGAGAAGAACTCGATATACCCACTCGATCAATAAAAAACAAACAGATTCCCGGTAAAATTCTCGCTTTTATACCAGAGGAGTCGGCGAATTATTATCGATTTGTGCCTATTGGAGTAAAAGATGGAGTTCTTGAAGTAGGGATTGTTGATCCTGACAACATTGAGGGGAGGGACGCTTTAAACTTCATCTCTTCCAAGCTCAATATGCCTTTTAAGATCTTTCTCATTACTGATCAAGATTTTGAGGAAGTTATCTCTCAATACAAAGGTCTCTCGGGGGAGGTAACTAAGGCTCTCTCTGAGCTTGAAACTGAGCTCAAAGGCTCGCAAGTGCATGATGAAGATGATGCTGGGGGAGAGACTCCTTAGGAAGAAAAAAATTCCGCTGCAGCAAATGAAATGGATACAACTTATGTCATTAAGCCTTCTGATGGAAAAG
>CAZRVE010000022.1:5285-8741 GCA_964603485.1 uncultured Candidatus Saccharibacteria bacterium | reverse complement strand
CGCTGCTCGTATAAAAGGAATCTTTGAAGAGAGCCCCTCCATATACCGCTTCCTTCCGAAAAGAGTTTCTGTATAGCCTTTTCTTACAGCATCCTCTTTTACCTTCTCAAGATACTCAGCAAGCCCATTGAAGCGTTTAAAATATTCATTATAAAAAGTCTGAGCTTCTTCACGAGTTCCACCTAAATTTTGACGCAATGCATTTACTCCCATCCCATAAAGAACTCCAAAGTTAATAGTCTTTGCTTTTATTCTCATCGCTTTATCAACCTGTTCCGGAGGAACCTTGAACACATAGGACGCAACCGCCATATGAACATCTTGTTCGGTCTTAAATATTTCTAAAAACTTCGGATCTTCGGAAAGGATTGCAGCAATTCGGAGTTCAATCTGAGAATAATCGAGGGATGCCAATACAAAGCCTTCTTCCGCAATAAATGCATGTCTAATGTTTCTTCCTAACTCTGTCCGAATAGGAATATTTTGGAGATTTGGATCAACTGAAGACATTCTCCCTGTGGTCGTTCCCGCCTGACGCAACCTTGTGTGAAGGCGCCCATTTGCATCAATAAGAGTAGGAATAGAGTCGATATATGTAGAGAGGAGTTTCGCTAATTCTCGATACTCCAAAATTTTACCAATAACAGGATGCAAATCCTTCATTTTCTCTAGCTCAGACTCTCGAGTAGACTTCATCCCAGTAGAAGTTTTTTTCTGGTTTTTTGCCGAAAGCCCAAGAGTATCAAAAAGGATCTCCCCCATTTGTTTTGGAGACGCGATATTAAACTCGCGACCCGCGTCCTTCCAAATACTTTTTTCGAGCAAAGAAAGGGTTTTGTGATACTCCTTAGAAAGTTTCTCGAGATATTTTTTATCAATAAGAATACCTCGCGCATCCATCTCCTCAACCACAGGAATGAGCGGTCTCTCTATCTCCTCGTAGACGTATTCAAGCTGGTGCTTTTTTATTTGAGACAATATTGTTTCGCGCGCCTTAGAAAAATCCTTAGTATTTGCAAAACGCAAAATATCATCAAGCGTCGGATCGGTAATGTTTGAATTAAGAAGCCAAAGAGCAAGAGCCGTCTCTTTTATTTCAGCTCGAGACACTTCCGAATTTGAAGCGACATTTAAAGAAAGCTGCTCTGCAGTTGATTCATCATTCTTCTCTTCTTCTCCAAAAAGAACAGTTCTCAATCGCGCACTAAAAGTACGGAACTCAAGGTCTTTAAAAAGAGCGTCCGCTTTTAGAAGGTCAAAGCTTTCTTTCCATGTCTTTTCTGGCAAAGAAAAATCTATAGGAACGTCACGGCGAATGGTTGCGAGCATTTTTGAAAACAAAGCCTCCTCCTCATTATTAATAAGCAACTCTATAATGCGATCAGTAATTCCCTTCTCTTTCACCTTCTGAGGGTCTTTCTTGAGAACGGTGTACATTTTTTCTATCGTGCCAAATGCCGTGATAAGAGTGGTCGCGGTTTTTTCTCCAATTCCTTTTATACCAATGATGTTATCTGACGGATCCCCTCGGAGACCTTTGTAGTCAGGCAGTTGCTCTGGAGAAAACCCAAAGCGTTCCTTCACTCTTTTTTCATTGTAAAGAATAGTGTCGTTAATCCCCTTCTTGAGGGTATAGACACAGACGCGATCACCTTCAATAAGTTGCATGGTATCCATATCGCCAGATGCAATCACGGTAACTAAATCTTTATTATCCTTTGTCATTTCGACAATCGTGCCCAGTACATCATCCGCCTCAAACCCAGGCTTGGAATATTCAGGAATCGCAAAAGCTGCGAACACATCATGAGAGCGGTTCATCTGCAACACTAACGCGTCCTCGGTTTTCTTTCTTTGTGATTTATACCCTTCGTATGCCTCGTGCCGATACGTTGGCCCTGGAAGATCGTAACAAGCAACTACATAGTCAGGCTTAAGGTCAGTAATGATTTTTAAAATCATTGCAGAAAGTCCGTAGAGAGCTCCTGTTGGCTCACCTTTTGCAGTCGAAAAGTCTGGCAATGCATGATAAGCCCGATGTAAAATTGCATGAGCATCAAGCAGTACAAGTTTTTTTGTTCCCTCTTTCTTCTTCATTGTGTTTCCTTGAAGAAAAACTTTCTCGTCTCCTCGTCGATAAATTCAAATTGAATCGTGCGGGTAGATTTCGGAAGGATCTCTTTCACCCTACTTCCCCACTCAATAAGAATGAGGTTCTTCTCATCTTCAATAATTTCTTTCCAACCTAAGCTCACGAGCTCTTGCGCATCATCAAGACGATACGCATCAATGTGAATCAGGTGCGAAAAATGCGGATGAGATATCGCGTAAATCTTTTCAATTACAAATGTTGGACTGGTAATCTCTTCCTTCTTCACACCAAGGAGCGCGCCCACTTCTTTTGCGAAAGCGGTTTTACCTGAACCCAGATCTCCATCTAAAGAAAGTATTGTGGCCCCACCTTGAGTAGGAAGGGTCTCTTTTAGAACAGCTTCCGCATAACGAGAGGTGTCTTCAAGGCTTTTTGAAATAAAGGGAGAAAAAAGCTTCATGCCCCCATTCTATATGAATGCCCGCCTTTTTCCACAAATGAAAAGGCGCACCGTATTCTGGTGCGCCTAATCGTTTTCTCTTACCGTTCTTGAGACTAGCCGGTTGTGTCGGTCGACACGCCAGGGAGCTCCGTCAGAGCCTCGACCTGCCGGACGTCCCATCGGAAACTCCGGTGGGTCGGGCGGGACTGGCTGGCGTTGCAGTTAAGCATGACCCTTGGCGCCCCACGAGCAACACCCCTCAGGGTTCCGTTGGTGTGGGCCTTGGCAGAAAGTTCGAACTGAGTGTTCGAACCACTCCGCCGACGGCTATCCCCGACCGAGAAGGTGATCAGCCCCTGGTTACAGAAGAAACTGACCTCCTTTGTCTCGCCGGGCTTGAGGTCCTTCAAGACGAGGGTGCCTCCCACCATCACATCAAGACTAGCTCCAGCGACGTAGTTGGAAACCGTCACAGTGGCTGAATTGCCCCGGGGGTTCTGGTTCGGGCTCCGGTAGACCACTCCCGGCTGGCCCACCACCACCGTCTGCCTGACGGGGTAGCAGGCTGTCGAGAACAGTGAGAAAACGATGAAAAGGATCAGGGAGATGCGGGTCATTTTGGCCTCCTGGGCCGAGTGAGTGTCTGTATTTCTCTGGGTTAATTATACCATACTTAGTATCATTTTGTCAACTACTTTTGTTATCCCTTGAGAGGGGTCAAAAGGGTGCTAAAATAGGGCTTAACATCAAGCTATGACAGTAGAGTTCAATGAAGAAAAACAGTTAAAACGCTTTGCCGAACTCAAAAAAAGAGAGGAGGAGGATTTAGCTCAGGCGCTATCAGCGAAGTACGGTATTCACTACCTGGATCTGTCCGCAGTGCCTATTAACATAGATGCCCTTCGTGTAGTGAAAGAACAGG
>CAZRVE010000022.1:0-5275 GCA_964603485.1 uncultured Candidatus Saccharibacteria bacterium | reverse complement strand
TTCTTCGATCAGGAATTGAAACTTCGTCGGCCTTGGGAGATTTGGCTGACGTGGTATTTGTGATGTACGGTCTTCACGACTTCGTTCGGCCGTATGGTGCTATCAACTGCTATGCGCGTAGTGGAGTGAACAGACAGCAGTCTGGCGAAGCTTTTCTCGCGGTGTTTAATATCATTGATAAGAAAATAGATGTTGCCGTACTCTCCCCTGCAAATGAAAAGACTGTAAGCAAAGTTGAAGAATTTACAAAAGCGGGATACATTCCAACGCTTTATATGGTGTCTCACGAGAGTCTCAACAAAGTGTGGGATCGCTACAAAGATCTTTCGTATTCATTTGAATCAAAAAGCGGCGCACTCGATATTTCAAACGAAGAAATCATTGAGCTTCTAGGAAAAGTTACTGGACTTGAAGAAATAAAAAAAGAAATCGAGGCAGTCCTCTCCCTTAAAAAGGGTTACCGCATCTCAAAAATCCTAGAAATCATTCTTGCAGGGGCTCTTGCAAGAAAAGCATCTGACGTACACCTCGAGCCCGAAGAAGCTTACGTTCGCCTACGCTATCGTTTGGATGGAGTGCTTACAGACATTTTAAATTTTGATTTAGAAACCTATAAGCTTCTTCTTTCTAGAATAAAGCTTATTTCAAATTTAAAACTAAATGTCTCTGGGGCTCAGGACGGAAGATTTTCCATAAAGCTTCCCGATGGCGACATTGAAATCCGAACTTCCCTTCTCCCAGGAGCATATAACGAATCTGTAGTGCTAAGAATTCTTAACCCAAAGGCGACGTCTATAGCACTCGAGGATCGCGGCATCCACCCCCAACTCCTCTCTCTGTTTCTTCATGAGATAAAAAAGCCAAATGGAATGATTCTTGTTACTGGACCAACAGGGTCAGGAAAAACCACAACACTCTATTCCTTCCTTAAAAAAATCCACACTCCTGAAATAAAAATCATCACAATAGAAAACCCTGTTGAGTATCACCTTCCTGGAATCGTACAAACACAAACCGATCCTGATAAAAATTACACATTTGCCTCTGGTCTTCGTTCCGCTCTTCGCCAAGACCCAGACATTATTATGGTTGGAGAAATTCGAGATGAAGAAACCGCAGAAATTGCAGTAAACTCAGCCCTCACTGGACACCTCGTCTTCTCAACACTTCATACCAACAACGCTGCAGGCACATTCCCCCGCCTTATTGATCTTGGAGTAAATCCGAAAGTTATCACTTCTGCAATTAACATCTCGATTGCACAAAGACTCGTACGAACACTTTGTCCGGACTGCAAAAAAGAACGTCCTATATCTCCAAGTGAGAGAGCAATGATTGAAGAGTCTCTTGGAACAATAAAAGAGCCCCTCTACACTCAAGGAATACAAACAGAAAAGGTTTGGGACGCACAAGGCTGTGTAAAGTGTGATATGACGGGATACATTGGTCGCACAGGAGTATTTGAGGCGGTTCTTGCTGATGAGAGAATTGAAAAAATCGTCCTAGAAAACCCAAGTGAAAGAGAAATTAGAAAAGCGGCAGAGGAACAAAAGATTCCTTCTATGAAACAGGATGGTCTTCTTAAGGTTTTAAGTGGAATCACTTCGCTTGAAGAGCTTAGTCGTGTTATTGACCTTGAAAGAGAAGAGTGACCTTATCTAAAATCGTATTGCTCGGGGGGTGGTTTTGTGAATAATGAGAAAAGAAGCACAAAAAAACCGCCCGAGAAAATCAGAGCGGAGGAGAAAAATCCAAAACATAAATCTCTAAGCAACACTTTGAGTAGTAGTACAGAAAGCTCAGCGAGTATTCTAAGGATCGTCCCAGCACAGGAGCAAATCCCAACCAGGGCGACCTCGAATAAGCGCTTGAAAAGACGAAAGTCTTGTTGCTTAGAGATTTATATCTTGGATTTGGAGAACTCTGAAATATACGGGAAACGACAAACTATTCCAGTGATAGGACTATCCTAGCACATAATCTATTTTATGTCAATCCCCTCACCTAATATGGCCTGGAAGAAAAGCTGTTAAAATAAGGGGGCATTCCAGAGAAACATTCCCCTATTTATGAAGAGACACCCTCCAAAAGAAAAAGAAATTCCTAGAGAAAAACAGAAAGACGACTCGGATTTAAACTTTTTAGACCACACACTCCGACCTTCACGGTGGGATGAGTACATTGGCCAGAAAAATATAAAAAATAATCTCCAAATATTACTTAGGGCAGCCCAAGAAAGAAATCATCCACCCGAGCATGTTCTATTTTATGGCCCGCCAGGCCTTGGAAAGACGACACTTGCCCATCTCATCGCGAAAGAAACAAATGCGCAGATGAAATCCACCTCAGGACCTGCGATTGAAAAGGTAGGTGACCTTGCCTCAATTCTCACCAACCTTTCACCAGGAGACATTCTCTTTATCGACGAGATTCATCGCCTTAATAAGGCCATTGAAGAAGTTCTTTACCCCGCAATGGAGTCCGGCTCTCTCGATATTATTATCGGCAAAGGACCATCGGCAAGAACTATCCAACTTGAGCTTCCCCCTTTCACTCTTATTGCCGCAACCACTCGCGTTGGACTTATTTCCTCACCTCTTCGTTCCCGTTTTTCCGGAGGAGTATTTCGATTAGAATTTTATACTGAACAAGAAATTGAAGAGATTCTTAAACGATCGGCAAAAATACTAGGAGTCACTCTTGAAAAAGATGCTGCGCTTCACATTGCGCAAAGAAGCAGGTTTACACCAAGAACCGCAAACTATCTCCTCAAAAGAATCCGCGACTACGCTCAAGTTCACAAAAAAGATATTGATTCCAGCTCGGCGCACGAAGCACTTCTCCTCTTAGGAATAGACGGACGCGGATTATCCTCTTCGGACAGGGCTATTTTAGAAACCCTTATGAAAAAGTTCGCTGGCGGACCTGTGGGACTTAACACTCTTTCCGCTTCACTTTCAGAAGAAGAGGAGACGATTGAGGAATTTAACGAACCCTACCTGCTTCAAATCGGCTTCCTAGAGAGGACCCCTCGGGGACGAGTACTCACTACACTTGGATACGAACACATGGGAGAAAAACCCCCAAGCAATTTACAAGACAAACTTCTTTAAAATTATGGCGGGACATAATAAATGGTCAAAAATTAAACGTCAGAAAGAAAAGACGGACGCGGAAAAATCTAAGATATATGGAAAACTTGTGCGGATGATCTCTGTTGAAGCAAAGCGTAGTCAGGGAAATTCTTCTTCGCCCACACTTAAGGCGGCAATAGAAAAAGCGCGCGCCGCAAATGTGCCTAATGAAAACATTGAGAGAGCTCTCAAGAAAGCTGAGCAGTCTGAGGGCGACTTGGAAACCATCACTTACGAAGCGTATGGCCCAGGAGGATGTGCGCTCATTATTGAAGCGCTCACTTCTAATCGAAACAAAGCTGCTCAAGAAATAAAACACATTCTCTCTAACCACAATATTTCCCTTGCAGGAATTGGAAGTGCTTCATGGGCTTTCGAAAAAGACTCTTCCGGCTGGAGGCCTATGACTACCGTTACCCTAAGTGAAGAGGATGGTGTGCTGTTAGAACACATTCTTGAAGAACTCGAAGAAAACGAGGAGGTGCAGGAGGTGTTTACTAACGCTGTCTAGATATGAGAATCCTCGGCATAGATCCAGGATATGAACGTCTGGGCGTCGCGATTCTGGAAAAAACCGCAAGGCAAAAAGATGTTTTAATATTTTCTGACTGTTACCAAACTGACAAATCGCTCCCCCACCCAGAGCGCCTTCTCGGCGTTCTAAATAAATGTCGGGAACTTATTAGTGAGTACGAACCCCAGGTGCTCGGAATAGAAACTCTTTTCTTCAGCGGAAACCAAAAAACCGCACTTTCCGTTTCAGAAGTACGAGGCGTTATTCTTGCGCTCGCTGCAGAAAAAAATCTTGAAATATTTGAGTTTACGCCTGGAGAAATAAAGATGGCCATCACCGGTTATGGAAAGGCTTCGAAAGAACAAGTCACCTCAATGGTGGAGTCCCTTCTCTCATTTAAAAAGAAAGCCTTCGACGACGAATTTGATGCAATTGCCGTAGCGCTTACTACAAGCGCCCATATACACTAAGATTATCCACATTAGAATGCGCGAGGTCTTGCAAAGTAAAAGCGATTTGATACAAATAGGAAATCCCAAAGAAACCCTTATGCGTTTTTGGGTAGCGTTTAACAAATAATAGAGTCTAAAACCATGGATGATGATGCGGTAAAAGATCCAATTGAGGGTGAAGAAGAAGCCTTCGACGAAAAGGATCCTGAAGAGGATGAGCTTGAAGAAGCTGAGGAGTTTGGTGTAGTAGACGAAGAGGAAATATAAGACAAAGCCCCCGAACGGGGGTTTTGTTTTGTCTCTTGCAAAAGGGGTGCGTGGTATGATTGACTGTATCCCAAAATGAAAACTCCACTCGAAAAGTTCTTACAAAAGATCAAAGGGAGGGATTCCGCCGACTGGAAGCATTTAGCGCTTCTTGCCACTATTTTTGGCATATTTTTTATCGGTGTTTTCTTCTTCTGGATATCAACCTTTAAGCTTCCGAACCTCGATTCCTTTAGTGAACGTCGCGTTATTGAATCAACCAAAATATACGACAAAACTGGCGAAGTGCTACTTTACGACGTAAACCAAGAGACCAAACGCACGGTCATCCCTTTTGAAGAGATCTCGAGACATGCAAAAAATGCCACAATCGCAATCGAAGATCGTGAATTCTATAGCCATAACGGAATAAAGCCGAAAGCTATTCTACGTGCGGTGCTCGCAAACATTCTTTCGCTTGAGTACAACCAGGGAGGGTCCACGATCACTCAGCAGGTAATAAAGAATGCCCTCCTCACCAAGGACAAGCTCATTTCTCGTAAGATAAAAGAGTGGGTTCTTGCAATTAAGCTTGAGAAGATCCTCTCGAAAGATCAGATCCTCGCAACATATTTAAATGAGATGCCTTATGGAGGGGCCATATACGGCCTGGAGGAGGCCGGCCAGGCATACTTTGGAGTAAGTGGCAGAGATCTCAGTCTTTCTCAATCAGCGTACCTTGCTGCCATGCTTAAAGCTCCAAGCTTTTATTCTCCTTACGGAAAAAACGTCCCTCGTCTAGAAGAAAGGAAGAATGTGGTGCTTCGAGAGATGCTTCGAAACAACTTCATATCCCAAGAAGAATATGAATCGGCAAGCAAAGAAGTGGTGACATTCAAACCTCGAGAGACGGAGAGTATAAAAGCTCC
>CAZRVE010000021.1:0-9403 GCA_964603485.1 uncultured Candidatus Saccharibacteria bacterium | reverse complement strand
GTTCTGCAGGTGTTGCCTCGGGCGCAGTACCACAAGATCTACAGCAAGGTTCGCAAGGCCAAAAATGGGAGCTCTTTCGGAGCTCGCTCTGAGGGCACTATCGTCATGTCGAGGTAGTGTTACCTTCATACCCTTCACTAAATGTGATGGGTATTTTTTATGAGAGAATACGATCTATTTTTGATGCGAGGATGAAGTCGTTTTCTGAGAGACCTTCAATTGCATGTGTTGAAAGTCGGATTCGTACTTTATTCCAATTATATATCTCAATATCTGGATGATGACCTTCTTCCTCAGCAATTTTTCCTACGTTATTAACAAAAAGAAGAGCTTGCCCGAAATCTCTGAATAGAAACTTTTTTTCAAGCGCATGATCTTCAATAAGATTCCAAGTGTTTAAATCTTTAAGATATTCAATATTTTCTACGTGTGTAAACGTAGGTACATTTCCCTCGCAAGGAATGCAGTGTTTTTCGTGGAGGTTCTTACTCATCAAGGGGGTTTACGCGTAGACCATTATACGGAACGTATTCTTGTACGGGAGTATTTTTAATAATATCAATTACTTCGTCAGGGTTGTCTGTAATAGTAAACAGATCCATGTCATCTGTATCGACAGTCTTTCTTTCAAGAAGTGTCTTTTTAATAAATGTTTTTACTTCGTTCCAATAGTCACTTCCCATAAGAATGACTGGCACTTTCGGAATCTTCCTTGTCTGGAGAAGAGTGATGAGTTCAAAAAATTCATCAAGTGTTCCATATCCACCCGGAAAGAAGATAAAAGCTTCTGACGAGTAGGCAAGACACACCTTTCTACTGAAGAAGTAGTAAAAATCAATATGGCTTGTGAGGTAGTTGTTGAGCACCTGTTCTTTAGGAAGGCGAATAGTGAGGCCGATAGAGTTACCACCAGCTTCCTGCGCTCCTCTGTTTGCCGCTTCCATAATTCCAGGACCACCCCCAGATACAACTGAGTAATTGAGCTCTTTTACAATCCTATATGCCAGCGCATAGGCGTTTTTGTAGTAGGTGTTTTCTTCATCAAACCGCGCAGATCCAAAAAAAGTGACTGATTTCGGATATGCTTCGAGGAATTTAAAGCCCTGAGTAAATTCGCGAGATATTTCATAAATACGATCTTGAGTTGCTCTATGCATCTCTTCACGACTGAGCGGGTTTCTGTCGAGATTTTTATCAGGGAGGTTGACTCTTTTTCTTTCTGGATCCATAGAGATTTATTATAACAGGCTTATTTGTGTCTGGTTTACGAATATTATACCCACAGGGTATACTGAAGGGGTATTAATTAAACAAGAGAGATGTCTACTATGAACAGAAATAAATGGATTGCTGTTGCGGCGGGGATTCTTGTCATCGCTTTCTTTCTTTACGGAGGAACTGCAATGGATATGTTTAAGTCCTCAGTAAATTCTCAACCAGCAGCAGCAAATGGAACACTTTCCTCACGTTTGGTGGTTCAAGATCGAATCGTGGGAACAGGTGAAGAGGCTCAGCCGGGAGACGTTCTTACCGTTCACTACGTAGGGATTCTTGAAGACGGAACTCAGTTTGCAAATTCTATTGAATCAGGAACCCCTCATACATTTCAACTTGGGGCAAATGAGGTGATTGCCGGTTGGGATCAAGGGCTTATTGGAATGAAGGTTGGTGGACGTCGTATCCTTATCATTCCTTCTGAGCTTGCCTACGGAAGTCAGGCTCGAGGGCCGATTCCCGCAAATGCAACGCTTGTGTTCGAAGTCGAACTCATTAAAGTGCAGAAATAAAAATAACTCCGACTCAATGTTGGAGTTGTTTTTATATGACTTCTCGCTATAGTGTCAGGGTGAAACCTATTGTATTTACTCTAGAGAAAAAGATAAAAGATTCCCTTGGTCGTGCGGGGATTATTCATACACCTCACGGAGATATCATGACTCCTGCTTTTGTCGCGGTAGGAACAAAAGCTACTGTAAAGGCACTCACTCCTGAGCAAATAAAAGAAACAGGCATACAGGTTGTTCTTGGTAATACATACCATCTCTATCTTCAGCCTGGGGATGAGCTTATTTTAGATGCGGGAGGAATTCAAAAGTTTATGAACTGGAATGGGCCTACCATGACTGATTCAGGGGGGTTTCAAGTTTTTTCTTTAGGGGCTGCTTATGGTAAAGAGATATCAAAAATTACCAAGGAAATTGACCCAAACTTTCTTATTCCAGAGCGATCCATCGATTCTCCAAATGCAATACCGCTCGCAAAAATTGGCGCTGATGGCGTTTCTTTTAAATCTCATTTAGACGGATCTCTTCACTACATTAC
Organism: uncultured Candidatus Saccharibacteria bacterium; assembly: GCA_964603485.1. Lineage (GTDB taxonomy): Bacteria > Patescibacteriota > Minisyncoccia > Phycocordibacterales > Zambryskibacteraceae > CAYVDB01. The sequence goes on along the minus strand of CAZRVE010000021.1, from coordinate 7,081 downwards.
TCCTGAGAAATCAATCGAGATTCAGCATAATATTGGGGCGGATATTATTTTTGCGTTTGATGAGTGCACTTCACCTGTGGAGTCTTTGAGGTATCAAGAAGAAGCGCTTAACCGAACTCATCGATGGGCGAGAAAGAGTTTAGAGTACCATCAGTCAAAACAAAATAGAGACAGGCAAGCGTTGTTTGGAATTGTTCAAGGTGGCCGTGATGAAAATTTAAGAAAAAGAAGCGCAGAGGAAATTGGCTCGATGGATTTTGATGGTTTTGGAATAGGGGGTTCATTTGCAAAAGAAGACATGTCTACCGCAGTAAAGTGGGTGAATGAAATATTGCCAGAGGAAAAACCTAGACATTTACTTGGAATCGGAGAGCCAGAGGATTTATTTATGGGTGTAGAAAATGGAGTGGATCTTTTTGACTGCGTTGCTCCTACTCGTAATGCACGGAACGGAACTCTCTACACCTCTTCTGGAAAGATAAATATGCTCAATGCTCGTTTCGTAAAAGATTTCTCTCCGATTGAAGAGGGGTGCGGTTGCTATACTTGTAAAAATTACACACGTGCCTATGTCGCTCATCTTTATAGGGCAAAAGAGATGCTCGCGGGTACTTTGGGTACGATTCACAACATCTATTTTATTAACCAGTTGGTGAACACCATGAGGCGGGCGATTCTTGAAGGAAACTTTTTCGAGTTTAAAAATCATTTCCTTAGCAAATATAAGCACTCTTAGGCATCTTTTGTTTATTTGAGTGTCCGTCTGTATACTGAGATTTCATGAAAGGTTCACAGAAATTTAAGATAAAAAATGAACACAAGCCTGCAGGGGACCAGCCAAAGGCAATAAAAGGGCTTGTGGAGGGGGTAGAAAAGGGTCTCTCTTATCAGACCCTCTTAGGTGTGACTGGGTCGGGTAAGACTTTTACTGCAGCAAATGTGATTGAAGCTATCGGTAAGCCCACTCTCGTAATTGCTCACAATAAAACTCTTGCAGCTCAGCTTGCTCAAGAGTATAGGGAGTTTTTTCCTGAAAATGAGGTTCACTATTTTGTCTCATATTATGACTACTATCAGCCGGAGGCATATATGCCAGTGACAGATACATATATTGAGAAGGAGGCGCAAATAAATGAAGAAATCGAGCGATTAAGGCATGCCTCAACTCAAGCGCTCCTGACTCGGAAGGATGTCATTATTGTCGCCTCTGTTTCTTGTATTTATGGACTAGGAAATCCTATTGAGTACGAGAAGGTAAATATGAAAATTGCGGTTGGTGACATCATGCCCAGGAATGAAGCCATCCGCCGTCTTATTGATATTCATTTTGAGCGCACCAATGCTGATTTAACTCCGGGCACATTTCGAGCTCTTGGAAATTCACTCGAAATCATGCCTGTGTCTGAGCGGGTGGTGTATCGGATTGATATGAAAGGTGACATTATTGATTCAATTCAAAAGATTGATGCGGTATCACGGACAATCCTTAAAGATGTGGATGTATTTTTCCTTTTTCCTGCAAAACATTTCATCACCGCTCCAAAAGAGATTGAGCGAGCAGCAAAAGATATAAAAGCAGAACTCGAGAAACAATTAGATGTCTTTAAGAAAGAAGGAAAGATTCTTGAGGCGGAAAGACTTAAGCGCAGAACAACCTATGATTTAGCGATGATTCGAGAAATTGGATATTGCAATGGAATTGAAAACTACTCTCGACATTTTGCAGGAAAAGCTCCTGGCGAGGCACCAGACACTTTGCTTTCCTACTTTCCGCATAAGGCCGATGGTAGTCCGGATTTTCTCACTATTATTGATGAGTCCCACGTGACCATTCCGCAGATTGGCGGAATGTATAACGGAGACCAGGCCCGCAAGCAGACCCTCGTCGAGCACGGCTTCCGTCTTCCTTCAGCAAAAGATAATCGCCCTTTGCAGTTTAATGAGTTTGAAGAACGAGTGGGCCAAATCATTTTTACTTCAGCAACTCCAGGAAAATACGAAGCCGAAAAAAGCCAGAAGACCGTGGAACAAGTAATTCGCCCTACAGGACTTGTTGATCCAGAAATTACTATTAAGCCCGTAAGAGAAAAGGCTTCATACAAAGGCCAGATTTTTGACTTTATCGATGAGGCCGAGAAATCAATAAAGAAAGGAGGTCGAGCAATCGCCACAACTTTGACCAAAAAAATGGCGGAAGATCTTTCGGAGTATTTAAAGGAAAGAAAAATTAAAGCGGAGTATCTTCATAGTGATATTAAGACAATCGAGAGAATCGAAATCCTTACTTCGTTTAGAAGGGGAGAATTTGACGTGTTGGTAGGAGTAAATCTTTTACGAGAAGGACTTGATTTACCGGAGGTCACTTTTATTGGAATTCTTGATGCAGACAAAGAAGGATTCCTACGTTCAGAAACTTCTCTTATCCAGATTATTGGCCGTGCCGCTCGAAATGTAGATGGTCATGTAACACTCTATGCTGATTCAATCACTGGCTCTATGGAAAGAGCGATTCATGAGACGAATCGTCGTCGAGAAATACAGCTTGCATACAACAAGAAACATGGAATCACTCCGAAAACAATTATTAAGAAAATAAAAGATATCACTGAGGAGTTAAATCGAGAACACAGGAATACGGTTCTTTCTCAGCTTGCTCTTGAAGAGGTTCAGTTTAAGAAGAATCCACGGAAACTTATCCGTCAAAAAGAGCTTCAGATGAATGCAGCTGTGAAGATTCTTGATTTTGAAACAGCGGCACTGTTGCGCGATGAAATAAAAGAGCTTGAAACGCGACTTGCGAAAGGGAATTAATGTCTTTACGTTTCTTTTTCTTCGTTACGCTGGTATAGTTTTTCTATAATTTTAGGTGAAATTTAAAGAAAATATGACGGAAAAGGAAAAAATAGATAAAAATTCACCAGAGCATCTCATGAGTGATTTAGAAGCGGTTGCCGCACATCAACTTAAGGTTCCTTTGGCTCGAAATAAATGGGGTCTTTCCTATATTCTAAAAGGTGGTCTTGGGGATGTTCCTCATCTGCAGAGAGAAATTTTGGAGAGTGTGTTTCAGAACAATGAACGTGCGATAAGAATTGCAAACGAAATACTCATAGCGCAAGGGGTAGAATCGGATTCAGTGCAGGCGCTTGAAGCAGTTGATCTTGGGGGGTTGATAGCGGAAGTTATGGCAGAGTTTGAGCCGGAAGCTTCTGCAAAAGGAATTACTCTTTCTTTGAGTCAAGACTTTAAACCTCATGTATTAGGAGTAAAGGATAGGATTAATTATGTGTTAGAAAATATCATTGGCGATGCTCTCCAATATACGCAAGAGGGAGGAAAGATCACACTCTCTCTTCTTAAGGAGAATTCGAGTGTGGTTATTTCTATCTCGGATACTGGTATTGGTATTCCAGACGAGGAGCAGGAGCACATTTTTAAGAAGTTTTTTAGGGCAAATAATGCCCGTGCGCATGATGTTGATGGAACGGGCTTAGGTCTCTATGTCTCAAAGAAAATTATTGAGTCATTTGGCGGGAGTATTCAGTTTAAAAGTAAGGAAGGGCAGGGGACTACTTTCTTGATTTCCTTACCCATACAAGAGGGAGTATAATGAATGGAATCTCATAATTTATGAAAGATCCAAATGCAATAAAAGGAAAAAAAGTCTTCCTCGTTGAGGATGATGCTTTCCTTACAAAGATTATTAAACAAAAAATCTCAGATGCAGGGTGTGATTTTTTCAACTCCTTAAATGGCGAGTCATCGATTGCCGTGATTGAGAAAGAAATGCCAGATGTCATTATTCTAGACCTGCTCCTTCCTGGGGGAATCGATGGATTCGGAGTACTGCAAAAAATAAAAGAGCATCCAGCGCTTAAAACTATTCCAGTTATTATTCTTTCTAATTTGAGTAAGCCTAGTGAGATTGAGCGAGGAATAGAACTCGGTGCATTTCGTTATATTTTAAAATCTTCAATTGAGCCTGATGAGATACTTGATCATGTGGAGTCAGCGCTTCTATCAATAGTTCGGTAGTATCACCTGTCTTTTGTTTTTACCCTTTCACTGTTATAGTACATAGGTACCCCATGTGTCTGTGTTGAGGGGATTTTTGTCTATGGAAAAACATATAAAACAAGAAAAAAATGACGACAAAATTGTCGTCAAAGGTGCTCGCACTCACAATCTAAAAAACGTTACAGTTGAAATGCCTCGAAATGCGATGGTGGTTTTTACCGGTCTTTCTGGAAGCGGAAAGTCATCGCTTGCGTTTGATACTATTTTTGCTGAAGGCCAGCGTCGTTATGTTGAGTCTCTTTCTTCATATGCAAGGCAGTTTTTGCGTCAGATGCAGAAGCCAGATGTTGATGAAATCCAGGGTCTGTCGCCCGCAATTTCGATTGATCAGAAATCTCGATCAAATAACCCTCGTTCAACTGTTGCAACAATAACCGAGATCTACGACTACCTTCGTATTCTTTTTGCTCGTATAGGACACCCTCATTGTCTTGTGTGTGGAGAAGAGATCAAACGACTCTCAAATGAAGAGATAAAAAATTTTATCCTTGAAAAAATTGAAGAAAAAAGCGCTTTGCTCAAGAAAGAAAAAAGCACTTTTGATTTTCCATATTATGTGGAAATCTTTGCCCCAATTATTCGCGGAAGAAAGGGTGAATATTATCAGCTTCTTTACGATCTTCTTGGCAAAGGTTACGTTGAGGTCTTAATTGATGGTGCTCGTAAAAAACTCCGAGACCAAATTATTCTTTCAAAGACGAAACGACACGATATTGATGTGTTGGTTGATCAAATAAATATCCTTGATTTTAAGGAAAATCAGAAGAATTCCGAGGAGCGACTTTCTGAGGCTCTTGAAAAAGCTCTGGAAGAGTCAGACGGTCTTGTGCAGATTACTTTTCGAGATATGAAAACTGCTCGGTCAAAGAATGAGGAACCTCTTGAATCTTTCTTCATGTCATCCAAGTTGTCCTGTCCCAATGATGGATATTCTTATCCTGAGGTTGAGCCAAGGCTTTTTTCTTTTAATAGTCCTTATGGAGCATGTCCGGAGTGTAATGGATTAGGTACGCGACACTTCTTTGGCGATGAACCTTGTCCGGTGTGTTTGGGGGCAAGACTTCGGCCAGAGGCTCTCGGTGTTCGTATTGGCGCGAAGAACATTGTTGAGGTTACCAACATGTCTATTCAGGATGCCAATGAATTTTTCAAAAAAGCCAAGCTTACTGCAAGAGAGAAAAACATTGCTAAAGTAATTCTTAAAGAGATTGAATCCCGTTTAATTTTTATGATTAATGTGGGAATCGAGTATCTTTCGCTTAATCGGCGGGCTCATACGCTTTCTGGTGGTGAGGCTCAGCGTATTCGACTCGCTTCACAATTAGGAAGTGGATTGGTTGGTGCACTGTATGTGCTTGATGAGCCGACTATTGGGCTCCACTCTCGCGATAATGATCGTCTTATTAAAACGCTTTTAAACTTACGAGATCTTGGTAATACCATTATTGTTGTTGAGCACGATGAGGATACTATTTTTTCGTCAGACTATATTATCGATATTGGACCAGGGGCAGGCGTTCATGGTGGGGAGGTTGTGGTATCGGGCTATCTAAGTCCGCTCCTTCTCGCAAAGAAGAACGAGAGTGGATCTCGAACATTGGCCTATCTCCGTGGAGAAGAAAAGATTCCAGTTCCTTTGGAGCGGCGCACCGCGGAAAAGGGAATGCTCTCAATTCGAGGAGGAAAGGTATTTAATATTACAAATCTTAATATTGATATTCCTCTCAATAAATTGATTACAGTCACAGGTGTTTCCGGATCGGGTAAGTCGTCTTTCATGTACGAGATTCTTCATAAGAACTTACAAGCTCGGCTCGAGAAAAGGTATCGATCGGCGGAGACTTTTAATTGTAAAACCTTTTCTGGAACTGAATATCTTGGACGAACAATTTTGATTGATCAGTCTGCGATTGGACGTACCCCTCGATCAAACCCTGCGACATACACGGGGGCGTTTACCTTTATTCGAGAATTGTTTGCAGAAAGTTCTGAAGCGAGGGCTCGTGGGTGGAAAGCTAATCGTTTCTCTTTTAACGTAAAAGGTGGCCGTTGTGAGACATGTCAGGGAAATGGGGAGATTGAAGTGGAGATGTCTTTCTTGCCAACAGTATATGTGCCGTGTGACGTATGCGGCGGCAAGCGTTTTATGAAGGAGACCCTTGAAGTCAAATATAAAAAGAAAAGTATTTATGATGTTCTCAAAATGACCGTAGAGGAAGCGCTTACTTTTTTTGAAGATATTCCCGCTATTTACGATCGTCTAAAAACCTTAAATGATGTAGGGCTTGGATATTTGGAACTTGGACAATCTGCAACCACGCTTTCTGGCGGAGAGGCTCAGCGAGTTAAAATTTCTTCTGAGCTCTATCGACCACATTTAGTAAAGACAATATATTTACTTGATGAGCCGACCATCGGACTCCACTATGACGACGTAAGGAAACTCATAGAAATCCTCGATAAGTTGGTGCTTAAAGGTAATACCGTGATGGTGATTGAGCATAATATGGATCTTATAAAATCATCAGACTTTGTAATTGATATCGGCCCTGAGGGTGGGGTAGGTGGAGGCAAGCTTGTAGTAGCTGGAAGTCCTGAAATGGTTGCAAATCATCCGACGAGCCATACTGGAAAATATTTGAAACTTGCGCTAAAGAAAAGAAATTGATTTTTTAATTAGTTAGTGCAATATGATTCTAGAATAGAAAAACCATACACTCTCCACGGAGGGGCAATGGGACGTCGCGACACAGATTCTGGCAGTAGCGGATCACCGATGATTTACTACATGCAATTCATCGGACCATACTCGGGCTATTATGCCGAGCTGAGACGTATTGCTCAAATCGCCGATGAGGAGGAGAGGAAGAGGCCTCCAGCCCCGATTCCTCAATCAGACCGTTGATACAAGTCCACCAAGTTGGTGGGCTTTTGTTTGTAGATTTTTTTTGTGTACTATAAGGACATAGTTCCTTTCACCCGTCTGGAGGCAAGACATGCGTGA
>CAZRVE010000020.1:0-9409 GCA_964603485.1 uncultured Candidatus Saccharibacteria bacterium | reverse complement strand
TTTTAGGTAGTAATGTATGACTTGGATACAAAAGTTACCAATATTATTCGGTGAGAAGACCATGTATCAAATACCCTTCTACAAATCCTTATCCAGCAAGCAATTGTGGCCTCACGTCCCATGTATGCACCCCTACGCCTTATCCTCGCAAAAGACCGGTCTAAACTCTCAAAGAGAAAGCACGGAGAATCTGTATCCCTCGATTACTACCGTCAAAAAGGCTACCTCCCAGAGGCTCTTGTAAATTACATGGCACTCTTAGGCTGGAATCCAGGAACAGATCAGGAAATATTTAGCCTTGAAGATCTTATTCTTCAATTCAACATATCAAAGATCCAAAAAGGTGGAGCTGTATTTGATGAAGAAAAACTTAAATGGGTGGATTCTGAGCATAGGAAACTCATGGAAGAAAAAGATCCATCAAGATACAAAGAAATCCTTACCGCTACTATAAAATCAAGTAATCTAGGGATTCAAAAACCAGAAAGACAAGAAGCAATCTTTGAGGTTTTGATGAATTCTGGAGCTCGATATTCAAACGCCTCTGAGCAGATAATGTTTCTCAACGAAGCGGTAGAAAAGGCATCGTATCCGAAAGAAGCCCTTCTTTGGAAAGACGAGAAAGATTTTAGCTCGACGCTTCGTCATATACAGTGGGTCATAAATACATTTGAAACCATTTCCGAATCAGAATGGTCAGCTTCTCGTTTAAAAGAAGCGGTGTGGGATTATGCCACGGAAGAGGGAAGGGGAAATGTGCTTTGGCCAACAAGGATTGCTCTTTCCTGTGGTCTAGAGAAATCAGCAGATCCTTTTGTGTTAGCCCATAAGTTTGGCAAAGAGGAGAGTCTAGAGCGTTTAAAAGAAGCGCTAAACCTGTTACAGTAATTTATACAAATGAATCGAGGTCGCCTTATCCTTTCTCTTATTTTTTGTGTGTGCATGCTTTTACCTGGGTCCATAAATGCCCAGTCTTTATCTGTTCCCGAACTCCAAAAGGAAATTGAAAAGAAGAGAATAGAAAAAGAACGCCTTGAAGCAGAGAATCGGAAGTTAGAAGCTCAAATTCAAGAAACTGGAAAACAAGCCCAGACACTTCAGACGGCAGTAAAGACGCTCGATACTACTCAAAAAAAACTCCAAAACGATCTAAAAGTAACGGAAACAAAAATTGGAGGAACAGAACTCACTATTAAAAAGCTTGGAATCGAAATTATCGATAAAGAGCAGCACATTAGCATCAATAAGGAAGCAATTGCAGAAACACTGCGGAATCTTCAAGATGCAGATAACCGTTCAACAATTGAGACCTTTCTACAATACGACAACATTAACGAGTTGTGGAACAACATTGAAACCTTGAGGCGCTTCCAATCTTCTATACAGCAATCAACGCGTCAATTAAAGAGTCTTCGAGAAGAACTTTCTCATAAAAAAGAAGAGACTGAGGAGAAAAAAGTGGAACTTGTAGAATTTAAAGAAGATTTGTCCGATCAGAAAGTGGTCGTAGAGCAAAATAAGCAAGCCAAGTCCACACTCCTTGTTCAAACAAAAAACAAAGAAGAAGAGTATAAGAAACTACTTGCAAAAAATATTGAGCTCGGAAAAAAATTCGAACAGGAACTTTTCTTGTATGAGGCACAACTACAAATTGCAATCGACAAATCAAAACTCCCTACAGAGCGTGCGGGAGTACTAAGGTGGCCTCTCGATAATGTCACCATTACTCAACGATTTGGTTCTACGGTTGATTCAAAACGTCTGTATGTTTCAGGAACACACAACGGAATAGATTTTCGCGCATCTATGGGAACACCAGTAAAATCAGTTCTCAGTGGGGTAGTTAAGGGTATAGGAAATACGAATGCCCAGGCGGGTTGTTACTCCTATGGCCGCTGGGTCCTGATTAAGCATCCAAACGGTCTTTCTAGCCTCTATGCTCACCTCTCGGTCTCAAAGGTTTCCCCAGGCCAATCTGTGGCTTCTGGAGAGGTTATAGGGCTTTCGGGAGGCCAACCTGGAACCTCAGGAGCGGGGTACTCTACAGGACCTCATTTGCACTTAGGCCTCTATGCAAGCGAGGGTGTTTCTGTGGGTAAATACGCTCAAAGTAAGTTCTGTAAACAGGTCTCAATCCCTCTTGCGGGCCCTTCTGCATACCTCGATCCGCTTGCATATTTGCCACCTGTCAATTAGGCTGATTTTATGAACAAAATACCCAATACAAAGGGTTTTATAAGCCTCATTATCACAATTGTCATAGCCCTTGCTTTGGCAAAATACTATTTCGATTTTAATATCGTCGACTTTCTTAATTCACCAAAAATCGTTGAGATTTGGACTTATATAAAGAAGTTCTTTGAAATTGTATGGAGAAATTTCATTGCCGAGCCTTTCTTCTATGTATGGAACGAAATCATCATAGGGCTCTTTTGGAAATGGATTGTAATAGGGTTCGATGTTCTTAAAGGTTGGGTTGATGCAAATGAATAGAGAATGTAAGTGATTAAGATTTATAAACCATGAAAATTAAGTGGAATGTAGTGTTATTTTTTATATTGGCACCAATTTATGTGCCTCTCTATATTTTCATGCACTACACCTTTAAGTGGTGGGAGGATCTTCTGGGATAAAAAGATTCAAATGGTAAATCTAAATAAAAACAAGACAACATTTATTGATATATTGTCAAGTGTTTACAGAGGGAAGACAGCCCTAATTGTAAGTGGTATACTAGATCAGTTTTAAAATAGATAATAAAAACAATGCCAAAAACCAATTCAGCGTTCATGAAGCCGATGACTGTCAGCGCAGATCTCGCTCAAGTAGTCGGCGCAGGACCTATGCCACGATCAGAAGTTGTAAAAGCACTCTGGGTATACATCAAGAAGAACAACCTTCAAGACCCAGCCGCTAAGCGAAACATCAATGCCGATGAAAAGCTTAAGAAAGTGTTTGGTGGAAAAGCTACTGTAAACATGTTTGAAATGACAAAACTTGTTTCAAAGCATCTTTCATAGTTATTAGAGACAATCTCGTCTTTTATCTTAAAACCGCCCCAGGCTTTAATGCTTAGGGCGGTTTTAAGTTTCCTCATGAATTTGTATGTAATAAAAAAAGCCGTCTTTTCTTGGAAGTACGGCTCAGAACTCGGGCGGGAAACGAGGCTAGATCGCTTACCTCACGCGCCTTGCGATATAGCTATTTGCGTTTCCTTCATCTGGATCTCGTTCACCCTCAAGACGGTGGAGTTGCTCGGGAAGTCTTTTGGGTTTTTCAGGCAAACCCTCCTTTTCTCTTTCCCGACACTCTGGGCTACACTGACACATCTGAATCACCCCCTTAGGCTTTTCCTGAGCAAATCATAGAATTTGAGATATATTTGTCAATATCTAAATCAAAACCGAAGAGTTTGACTTCAATACATCCAATGAGTAGCCTTGAGGTAGATTTGAGGAAATAATATCCCTCTGTTGCCCCTTTGTTCCACTCTTCCTTAGAACCTGAAAAAAGGAGCACTCCATGCCAACGGCACTGCTTTCTGCGTACGACAAGACCGACGTAACGGAGTTCGCTCGGGCCCTTGTGGATCTTGGCTGGGATATCCTGGCCTCAGCAGGAACGGCGAAGCATCTGAACGAAGGAGGGGTTCCGGCCCGCGATGTTGCTGAAATTGTGGGTCCTCCGATACTTAGGCATAAAGTGGTAACCCTCTCTCGGGAAATCCACGCAGCCCTTCTTGCTGATGAATCAGAAGAAGAGCGAGCGGAACTTGCCCGCATCGGAGTTCCTCGCATTGATTTGGTGTACGTCAATCTGTATCCGCTTGAGGACGAGATAGCGAACCCCAACAGAACACTCGCTTCGGTTCTTGAAAAAACGGATATTGGCGGCCCTACAATGCTTCGTTCTGCAGCAAAGGGAAGGCGGATCGTCATTTGCAAACCAGTCCATCTGGAGATCGTGATCGACAGGATTCGACAAGGCAGCGCTTGGGACCCTCGATTCATTTCCTTTCTGGTTGCCGAGGCCGAAGGACGAGTGGCCCAATATTGCAAAACTTCTCGCCAGTTTCACTACGACTCCTGGCAAGAGGACTAGAAAACTAGAAGGAAAGACACATATCTTTCCTTTTTTCTTTATCTGTTATTATAAAGACATGCAAACAAACTATAAAACAATACTTATTACCATCTGTTCGATTACACTTGTATTTTTGATAAGTTTCTTTTTTCTAAGCTCTTTTCCAACTCAAACAAAAGATCGAAGTTTTCCTGAAATCCCTAGTACGCAGATTCCTGAAACACCTCCGACAGGAATTTCAAAACCAGAAAAACCGATTGAAAGCCCTAATGAAGGTGTCATGTGTGCAACCGATGTAAGAGAATGTGAGGATGGATCTTATGTATCACGGACTGGACCAAACTGTACTTTCGCTAAATGCGGAGCAGTTGGAGGAGGAACGGCTCCAACAGAGCCAGTAGCCTGCACAATGGACGCAAAGATGTGTCCTGACGGCTCATATGTAGGAAGGACTGGTCCGAGTTGCGAATTTGCGCCTTGTCCATAAAAAGCAAAGAAACTCAAAATAAACCAAAAAAGATAAAAACCCAGAAATAGGGTTTTTATTTTTATATTTAAAAAATAAAAACAAACCGGTTGAGAAGTTGGGGGAGTAGAAAAAGTGAAATAAAAATAAAATAAATTATTTTTTATATTATTTATTTTTTTAAAAATATCGGCGGGGAAGTGGTTCTGGTATATTGAGTCATTTCTCCTATAGCGTAACGTCGCAAAAGATATATTGTGCGACACATAGCTATCCTGAGAGTCGCGCACCTTTGAGGGTTCCCTTTGGGGTCTACTCTGTGTATATTTACCCTGGAAGTTCCTACCATTCTTTCCTTCTTTCCGGTGGAGAGTCCATGCAAAGAAAAGCAATCGCTGCGAGATGGTTCGAGGTCACTATCTACCACCTCAAGAGATCCGAAGATCCGAGCGTCGGTCCTGAGCGCCATAAGAACACGATTGGCTTCTCTTCGACCCAGGCTCTGGCCCGTCAGAAGGCTCGCAAGAATGATCTCTCGAAAGACCTCGCCGAGGTGCGTTGGTATCATCTTGAGAACCTCCCGCCAGATGCTCCCGATGTATTCTTCGTGATTCATCCACGGACAATACTACTCGACCAAAACAGAAAAACATTTGGTCGAGTAGTGTCGAACCAAGAGGCCCGGATCGATCCTAAGGAAAAACGTAAAAGAAAAACCACCCGATAAGGGTGGCATTTCTTTTATTGGCAACTGTCGCAAATATTTCGCTCTGCAGGATCCTCCATCATATTCACTTGATCCCTTTGAAGCGAAGTTCCTTCCGAAGTTGCATAACTCATTTCTTCTGGCATATGAGGATTATATCAATGATTAGTACCAACCTGCACTGTGCATAAATGTCCCCTACCCACTTCACACAACATTTCCAAAACTAAGTCAATATATCGCACTATCTTATTCTTCGCCCTCCTCTTCCCCACCCATATTCTTCTTTAAGTCCGAGGGTTTTATTGGACTTGGTACACTTGGGGTCCAGTTGGATTTTATTTCTCCGTGAACCTTCTCATACATTGAAATCTGATGCTCAATGTTCTTTAAGAGATTCTTCATATGACTTGGAGTAAGTGCGTACACTGTTCCTGAACCTCCAGAAAGGGTTGCCATAATAAAGAAATCATTCCCGTGGGTGATGAGGATGTTGTCGCAAAACTGTTTTGGCGCTTGGGTAATATCTGGATTCATATATTTAGTATTTTCTGATAACAGCCCTTACTATAGCAGCTACACGAAAACTTTCTTCTGGATATATATTGTCATAATTGCGATTTGCAGGCTCGAGATACGGCTTTCCCCTCTTATCTTTTCGAAAATACTTCATCGTCCATCCGCCATCAACTTCAGCAATCACAATATCCCCTAATCGTGGCTCTCCCTTTCTCTCCACGAGAACATAATCACCTTCTTCAATATGCGCCTCAATCATCGAATCCCCTTTTACCTCGAGCATATAAGTCTTTTCTTTATCGTTCACAAGCCATTCTTCAAGGCTCACAGTATCAAGATCTTGCTCTTCTGTATCTGTAGGGATTCCCGCCTCTACAAGTCCCAAAAGTGGAATCGCTCCCATCATTGTGCTCGGAGTAATACGACCTTGCGAATCTTTTGAAACAATATTTTCTTCTACGAGCCACTCGATTAGTTTGTAGACAGAGTTTTTTGATTTAAAGCCAAAAAGATCCATGATCTCCTTGTATCCGGGCATGCGACGATTATGGCGGTAAAACTCAATAATCTTTTTCTTTTGTAATTCTTTTGTTCCGTTCATTTAAAAAAGAAATGATGCAAAATTCCAGGTTGGGCGTTCAAAACTATTACTCGCGCCAGAAAGCATTCCAAGAAGAAGCTTGTGCCGCTTTGCTTCCCTCTTGTATGGCAAGCCCTTAATGATCTTCCAATCGATAACCTCATTTATATCTTTGAGCTCACGATTGATTGTGATGATGAGTTTGTGTTTGCTCATAGTTTTAGAAATAACTCTTACTGATGTATCTATTATAAGTGAACTATAGTTCACCTGCAAACACTCTCCCTGTGGATAACAAAAAATCCGCTAGCTTAGCTAGCGGATAAGGTTGCCAGACAATCTTGCTTATCCGTGGTGCATAATGCCACGAAGAAACGGATCGTCTTCCGTGACATACCTTGGATGAAACAAGTGTGTGTTCGAGATTGAAGGTTCTTCAGAAACCCCAGGAAGTCCGGATGGACCTTCGGCGGCACGAAGAGCTTCATTCCTGGACACTCGAAGTCTCCACTTTGTGAGGAGACAGCAAGTCCTCGACGAGATCGAGTGAAAGAAGCCCCACGAGTCGTTCCAACCTCATCTCAAAATTCTCGATCATGTTGGGTGGAACAACTCTCGTGGGAAGATCCAGAAACTGAACATTGAATCCAGTTTCTCTACGCATCTCCTGGAGCGACCGCAGGACGATTCCTCCCTTCATACGAAGGACGAGCTGATCTCCGCCGACCAAAAGACCAGGTAGCACGACGAGTGCATCCTGAACCTTGCCGGAAGTGTCCACTCCTTTGAACGGCAGGGTCACTACCACGACAATTCCTTTTTGACCCGCTCTCTCTTCCACGCTGGCCTCCTCCAATTGAAAGGTCTTATCGGATAATACAATCTTAAAATTAGTTTGTCAAAGACAAATATATTTGATACTCTTTCACTGAAATAGCACTTCCCAGAGATATTTCTCCCCCACTCATTCCTCAAAAAAATGGACAAGACGAAAAGTCGCCAGACCCCTGGGCAGGCGCGTTCCCGACCAGGTAAAATCGCTCGAAAAAGAGCGAAGAAAACATGGCTCCAGGAAGAAGCTGGGCGTCGCGGGATTACCGTTCCGGAGCTATTGAGACAGCAAAGCCTCGAAGCAGAACAAATCAAGCAAAGAGGTTCTGCCGCTCTGGCCACACTCGGACGAGTCACGAACAGAGGCAGACGCCCCTTTCTGACATACGACTACGACTGAGACAGTATCTGTCGCCTTTCGGCAGAATCGCCCCCTGACATAAAGGGGGCTTTATTTTGCCCAAATACCCCCATTGAGCTACAATAGAAGCCTAATTTCATTAAAATATGTCATTTATAAAGAGAAACATTTGGACAATTGGTTTTATAGTAATTTTAGCCGGAGCCTTCCTTGCAATGTGGGCATCAAGCGACAGCACTAAACTCCCTTCACCCAACGGGACTGCTCAAGAGAATGTGAATTTTACGATTACAGAGAATGACAACGTAAAAGGGGCTCAAAATGCAAAAGTAACCATTGTTGAATGGAGCGACTTTCAATGTCCTGCCTGCAGATCCTATGCCCCAGTACTTGATCAACTAGTCACACTCTATCCAAATGATGTTCGTCTGGTTTATAAGCATTTTCCACTTAGAAGTATTCACTTCCGAGCGCAGGATGCTGCAGAAGCCTCCGAAGCGGCAGCTCTTCAGGGAAAATTCTGGGAAATGGCAACGCGACTCTTTGCAGATCAAGATATATGGAGCCGGGGTCGTGGAACAGAGCAGTTTGAAAATTATGCAAAAGACTTAGGATTAGACTTAGCGAAGTTTAAACAAGACATCTCATCTGAAACAGTAAAAAATGCAGTCGATGAAGACTACAGTGCTGGTCTTGAGCTTGGAGTAAACTCAACCCCAACTCTTTATGTAAATGGGAAAAAGATTGCGAACCCAGGAAGCCTTGAAGAATTTCAATCTATTGTAGAAGCGGAAATAAAGAATAATTAAGATGAGAGGACTCTCTAATACAGTCATCGGTATTTTCTTTATTGTTGCTTTTGTAGGCTTTCTTGATGCAAGCTTTCTTACTGCAAAACACTTCTCTGGAGAAGTACCTCCATGTTTCCTCACAAGTGGATGTGATGTAGTCACCACGAGTACTTACTCTAAATTTTTAGGAATTCCAGTTGCACTCATGGGCCTCCTCTACTACTTGGGCCAATTGATATTAATGATGTATTACGTAGACAAGAAAAAAAATGAAGTGCTCCCCTTGATCTCACTGGGTGCCGTTCTTGCTTTCGGTTTTTCACTCTGGCTTACCTATACCCAAGTATTTCTTATTAAGTCTTACTGCATATACTGCCTATTCTCGGCAGGTATTTCAACAATCCTCCTAGGACTCGGAATCCTTATCTGGCGAACCTACAAAAAAGATAAAGATACACTCAGTGTTTCCGCATAACAAAACCCCCGCAAAAAGCGGAGGTTTTGTTATAAGTTTATTTTTTTGCTAGATCACTGTATTTAGCCCAACACTGGGATGAAGCGAGCCACGGACGTGCACCCTGTTTCTCGTAGAGATATCGGGCATAGGCCATATTCCCTTCTAAGGTATGAATGTCATACCCGAGCTTCTTTGACTCCCTAAGGTGAAATCTCTCGTTAATCTGCATCACACCCACATCAGCCGGGGTTAATTCACCTCGGAGAACGTCTCCGTTCTTATTATGCTGACGAAAGCGGGATTCACAACGAGCAATATCAATCATGATCGGGAGATCGGAAAAATATTGTTCCACCTTATCTTGTGTTGTCAAAACCTCAATAGCCTCTTCTTCTGATACTGCTCCTGTAGTGAGAGTAATCTCAGCAGGAGTAATCGCATCTGTCGGGGCATTAAGGGAGCTAAAACCTGAAATAACAGCCAATAAACCGATAGTCGTAAGATTAAAAATACGATTAGGGGTTAGAGTAATTCTGTCGTGTCCGTAGTAAAAACAAAATCCAGCACTTGTCTGGATTGCATTTATAGTAGCACGCCTGAACCCTAAAGTCAAGC
>CAZRVE010000019.1:0-10871 GCA_964603485.1 uncultured Candidatus Saccharibacteria bacterium | reverse complement strand
CTAGGCGCGAATGGAAACCGTGCCGATAGTGCAATGGCATAAGAGAGCTTAACTGTGAGGCGTACGTGCCAAACAGGTGCGAAAGCAGAGCATAGTGAACCGACGGTCCGCATTAGACGCGGCCGGAGATTATCGGATAAAAGCTACCCTGGGGATAACAGGCTAGTTCCGCCTAAGCGTCCACAGCGACGGCGGAGTTCGGCACCTCGATGTCGGCTCATCTTATCCTGGGGGTGAAGAAGCTCCCAAGGGTTTGGCTGTTCGCCAATTAAAAAGATACGCGAGCTGGGTTCAGACCGTTCTCTTACCAATGTAAATTGGTGGAAGGACCGTCTGAATCCGTTGAGGGTTTGAAGTGATTTGACTGTTAATGCAACCTAAGAAAATATCACGGCGGTCACGCGTAGGAATACGCGATTGATCCAGTTAACTAATATCGGTGGAATCCGGAATTGATGTCCGGGCTATGCCGAGGGAAGTTGTAAAAGAGGGCAGCTCGCGATTACGCGACTGCACTTGGATTTTCTAAACAGATTACTGTTAAGAAAATCTCGGCGCCCGTAGAGACTAAACGTTAACGTCCCAACACAAATTTATTTGTAGGGATAAGCCATAGTCCATTCCTCACAGTAATGTGAGACAAGAAGCGTGAGACAGGTTGGTCTCCTATCTACTGCAGGCGTTGAATTTTGAGAAGGTTTGCTCCTAGTACGAGAGGACCGGAGTGAACGAACCTCTGGTGTGAGAGCTGTTCCTGCCAAGGGCACTGCTCTGTAGCTAAGTTCGGTATGGATAACCTCTGAAAGCATCTAAGAGGGAAGCCAGCTTCAAGATGAGAATTCGTTATGAGGCCCGTGGGAGATGACCACGTTGATAGGCACCAGGTGTAAGCACAGTAATGTGTTGAGCCGAGGTGTACTAATTCGCCCATCCTATTAGGAAATGTGAACATCGCACGCTTTGTCCTGTTTTATGAAATAAATACATTTCATAGTTGTCGTTTGAAAATCAAAATCTATAAAGTGGGTTTGTACAGCAGTTGCTTGCAGATTCACGGGGCGTAGCGTAGTCCGGTAGCGCGCCTGCTTCGGGAGCAGGAGGTCGTGGGTTCAAATCCCACCGTCCCCGATTTCTTCACGAGAAGAAATTAAATATTTGTGCCTGTAGCTCAAATCGGCTCTTCTTCTAAAACAAGGGGCCCCTTGTTTTAGGAAAATCCGAGTGGCAGAGCACCGCACTAGCACTGCGGAGGTTAGAGGTTCAAGCCCTCTCAGGCCCATGAGTGGTGGGCAGTTCTGTTTGAAGGTTGATACGGCCCGAGTCCGTGTTCTCATTCTCTCAGGCTGCTCACCACCAATTTGTATCCTTGCTCTTTTTTGTATCACCGTGCAACTCCGGTTGCACTCACTTTATAGATTTTGATGATATTGAATTTTTAGTTCTGGTGATTTGTCGCAGAGGTCACACCCGTTCTCATTCCGAACACGGAAGTTAAGCTCTGTTGAGGCGATGATACTCCTGTGGGGGAAAGTAGCTAGTCGCCAGAACTAAGTATTCAATAGAAAAACATCCTTAGAGATAGGGGTGTTTTTTGTTATACTGAACCACATGATCGCGTGGGCAACTCGCAGGAAACTCCAATACTTTGGAATCATCGTCGCATTCGTGGTGATTTTTCTTGTAATACCTTTCTATATTTTTATTTACAAAGCACCAACTTGCTCTGATAGATTGAGAAACGGCAACGAGCTCGGGGTGGATTGCGGAGGGTCGTGCAGACTTCTCTGTAGTATTGAAATAGAAAAACCAGTTTCTCGCTGGGATCCGAGAGTCTTTAAGGTTTCTCCAGGCGTATACAGTGTTGTTGCGTATCTTGAAAACCCTAATGTGACTGGAGAGTCGCTTCTCGCTCCTTATATGTTTCGACTCTACGACAGGCAAAATGTATTAATTGTTGAACGTTCTGGCACCACTTTTATTCCAAAAGGAAAAACATTTGCAATTTTTGAAGGAAATGTGGAGACAGGTGATCGAATCCCTACCCGTGCAACTTTTGATTTTACAAAAGACTTGGTGTGGGAGAGGAATACCGTACCCGAGCCTGAAATCTTGGTAACAAACAAAGCGCTTATTCGAGAGGAGACTTCTCCAAGAGTTGATGCAACCATTAAGAACAATAGTCTTGATCGAGTAACAAGCGTTGAGCTTGTCGCACTCATCTTTGACGCAACAGGAAATGCAATAGGAGCTTCTCGTACATTCGTTGAAAACCTCGAAAAGGGAGAGTCGAAGCAAGTTGTGTTTACTTGGCCAAACCCATTTGAAACAAAAGCTGAAGTGTGCGGTTCTCCCGTTGATGTCGCCCTCGTCCTAGATCGTTCTGGGAGTATGAATTTCTTGGGCAAAGAGCCACCTCAGCCTTTGACCGATGTAAAGAATGCGGCGACATATTTCATAAATCAGCTTAATCAAAATGATCAAGCTGCGCTCATTTCCTTCGCAAATGATGCGACGATTGACTCAATGCTCACAAAAGATTTTACAAACGTTCGAAGTACCATTGGTAATATGGTGATACATCCTGATGGTCCTCAGAACACTAATATTGGTGATGGTATACAAAAAGCAAGAGAAGAACTTGTCTCGGTAAGACAGAGACCTGGAGTTTCAAAATTTATGGTGGTTTTAACTGACGGGGTCGCAACTCATCCGCAAAAAGCAGGTGATGCAAAATACCCAGAAACGTTTGCCCTTCAAGCGGCGAATCAGGCAAAAATTGATGGAATCGGAATGTTTTCAATTGGCCTTGGAAAGGACCTTAATGCTGATTTTCTTAAAGATATTGCATCAAGCTCAGAAGAGTTTTTCCTTGCTCCTGCAGCAAAAGACCTAACCTCAATCTATAAGCAAATTGCCACAAAAATCTGCAAGAAAAGACCTGCGGTAATCGAGATTCTCTATCGTATCTATCCGCCTTTGTATGTGATCTAATACCGTGAGTATTCTACAAGACGCACTACAACGTATTCAGGGAAAAGGCTTGTCGATTCTCCATGTCGATTGGGCTTTGTTTTGGGCGTCTCTACTCCTTTCACTCGCGGGACTTGTGACGATGAACTCATTTGTGGGCGAGCGTTACTTCTTTGATAGGCAAGTAATATGGCTGTCTCTATCCCTCGTGGTTTTTTTCTTTGCCAGCATGATTGATTGGAGGTTCTTACGGAGGACGGGAATTATTGTTTCTCTTTTTGCATTTTTTTGCGGGTTACTTTTACTCCTCTTTAGTCTTGGAACTGTGGTAAAGGGTGCTCAGAGTTGGTTTGATTTTGGAGGATTTTCTTTTCAACCATCAGATCCAGTGAAGCTCGTGCTTATTTTAGTTCTTGCAAAATATTTTACGCGTAGACATATTGAAATTGCTCACATACGGCATCTGCTAGTGTCTGGGGTGTATGCGCTCATTCTTGTGGGCCTTGTGATCGTTCAGCCAGACTTTGGTTCTGCAATAATTCTTTTTGGTATTTGGTTTGGGATGGTGCTTGTTTCGGGGATATCAAAAAAACATCTCCTTGCGGTGGTGCTGTTGGGGATTATTGCATTTGCAACACTTTGGTTTTTTGTATTTCAGCCTTATCAAAAACAAAGAATCCTTACTTTCATCCACCCCTTAGCGGATATTCGAGGTACGGGTTATAACGCATATCAATCGACTATTGCGGTAGGAAGTGGGCATTTATTTGGAAAGGGGATTGGCTACGGCACTCAATCAAAGCTACAGTTTTTACCAGAATATGAGACGGACTTTATTTTTGCTGCGTTTGCAGAAGAATGGGGATTTTTTGGAGTGCTTTTATTGTTGCTACTTTTTGCGGTGGTAATTTGGAGAATCATTCACAATGCAATGCTCGGGGCAGGGAACTTCGAAACATTTTTTGGATTGGGGCTGGCAATTCTTTTTATGATTCACATCATTATTCATGTAGGAATGAACATAGGACTCTTGCCAGTTACAGGAACCACTATTCCATTTATGAGTTACGGAGGAAGTCATTTGCTTACGGAGTATCTCGGTCTTGGAATTCTCATGGGTATGAGACGCTACTCCCGTGCGACTCATCGAGGAGATGCACAGAATGAAGTGTTGGGGATATAAATATTTAATTAGATACTATGTCTCTAAGAAATTTAACTAAAAAAGAAATAAAAATGCTCGTTGGGGTTGTTCTGGTGGGAATTTTGATCTTGATGATTCTTCCTTATGCCAAAGCATATTATTTCGTCTTTAAAGCTGATGAGAAAAATATTCAGGAATCGGCCACTCATATTTTTATAGGCACTGTGATTACCCAATTTGAAGATAAAATAATTAGGCTTCCTGCGCAACAACGGTTTGAGGTAAGAACAGAGTGGACGAAGCCCTATATGCGAAAAGGGACGTATCCAGGTATAGTAATCATCTCTAATCCATTCCCAGAAAAGAATAAAATTATCCCGGGTGAAGTGTATGTATTCCGTACTATTTATGACAAGATAAGAAACAGGTATATAGTTATGAAGGCGAATGCGTATCGTGCTCCTCATGATTTTTGAATTTGAAGTGGATAAAAAACAACGAAGTGTTGGGGATATAAAAATACCCACTAGTTTTTGCTAGGGGGTACGGCTTCTTCAGGTGCACAGAGGGTCTGGTGTGCTTCGGTGTATCCAACTTTCACATTCTTCCTGCATTGTGGGCACTCTCTACAGCAAGGGGCGAGGTGGATGTAGTTCACGCCTTCGATGTGACATGAACACTTGCAGATGCTGTCTTCAAGAATCGACACGAGATCTCTCCTGTGGGCTCTTTCAAGACATTAACACGTAGTTTGCTCCTTGTATAGAGCGTGGGTTTTAGCTTCTTTATTTTTTCAAATATTCTTTTAGAGTATTTTCGAGCATCTTCTCAAGAGAAAAATCCTTTTTCACCCTTATTTCTAGCCCTTTTTTAAACATCTCTCTTTTTTCTGTATTTTGTATCAAATCACGGAGGGCATATTCAATCTCAAAAATGTTTCCAGGCTCAACAAGCATTCCGTTTTCTTTGTTTGAGATAAGCTCTGGAATACCACCGACACGGCTTGCGATTACTGGTACTCCTGCAAGTCCGGCTTCAATCGGCGCATAAGGAAATGCTTCGGTTCGAGAGGTGAGAGTAAAAATATCAAATGCCTTAAGAAAGCGTATTGCATCTTTCTTAAATCCAAGAAAATGAACTTTATCTTGTACCTTAAGTTTTTTTGAAAGTGTTTCGAGATCCTTTCGCTCCTCACCATCTCCAATGATAAAAAGTCCAGTGTGTTCGTTTTGAGGTGATATGTTTGCAAATGCTCTAATGATGAAGTCGACACCTTTATTTCTATGAAGCTCAGATATTGTTCCGATCCAAAAAGGAGAAGGATTTTTTTCAGCAAGCTCTTTTCGAGCAGTCTCTCGGTCAAGAAATTCTACTGGGCCAATGCCGTTGTGGATTACGGTAATTTTTTTCTTTACGAGGGGGAAGAGGGAAATCTGGTCAAATACTCTTTTTGATACTGCAATTGTCTGGTGAGATAGAAGAATGGTGATCCAGTGGAAACATCCAATAAGAAGGCGTGATGGCAGACTTCGATCTTCATTAAATGCCCAGCCATGTCCGGTAAAAATGATTCGTGGGACTTTTGTAAGACGTCCTGCAAGCCCTCCCAGTCCACCAGCCTTTGAGCTATTGAGGTGGATAATCTCTGGGCGCTCATCCTTTAAGAGTTTTATAAGAGAGATAAGACTCAGTAACTCTTTTAGAGGATTGATGTTTCTTTTGAGGAATGGAATTTGTACAGTTCGTATGCCTTTTTCTTTTAGTTTTTCGCCTAAAATATTTCCTTCTCCTGAGGCAACAATTACCTCAAAACTATCTTGTGGAAGATGGGTGGCGAGATCAAACACATATCTTTGGGCACCTCCAAAGTTTCCTTTTGTGATTATGTAAATAATTTTTGTTTTTTTGGTTTCCATACTATTTGAATGCAAAGAGGAGTGCGCCGAGGAGGATAAGGATCGAACCCATTCCCGTTTTCCAAGTGATACTTTCTCCGAGGAAAAACGCCGCGAGGATCACAATAAAGACTATGGAGAGACGATCGAGTGCCGCAACGCCTCCTGCGGGACCGTTTTTAAGACTCCAAAAATAAAAAAGCCAAGATGTCGCACCTGCAATACCGGAGAGGCCGATGAACAGCAACGTCTTTTTATCAATCGATCCGAGTCCATGCCACTTACCCAAAGAGAGTGATGTAATAAGGAGGAAGCCTGTCATAAACACTGAGCGAATAGTTGTCGCAAGTGTGGAATCGACGTTTTTGAGGCCAATTTTTCCAAAGATTGAAACAAGGGCGGCGCAGACGGCAGACAATACCGCAAATAATATCCACGATGTCATATGTGTATTGTTTTTAGAGGCTCAAGGATTCTAAGAGGGTCAGTCTCAATTATAAAGCTATTCTATCTGAGTGGCATCTTCGGCACAAATGGGGCAGTTGCGAAAGTTCCTCTGAGAGAATAGTATGAATGCAATTCTATGAGGCTATCTAATAAGCGGGAATCCCTCCTTCTCTTTGTGGGCGACGTACTGTCGTTTTTTGTTGCTCTCTGGACAATGCTCTTTGTTCGCTACTCAGGGGTACCTTCTGAGGCACTTTGGAGAACTCATGCCGTACCTTTTGCAATCCTCTTTTTGGTTTGGGTGGTGGTGTTTTTTATTGCGGGCCTCTATGAGAAGCGTACCTTAATTCTTAAGTCTAAAATTGGAGGAAGCCTTCTTAATGCGCAAATTACCAACTCCGCGATTGCGGTTCTGTTCTTTTACTTGATTCCTTATTTTGGCATTACTCCGAAGACTAATCTTTTCATCCAACTCATTATTTCTTTCGTGCTGATTCTCGGTTGGCGTTTGTATCTCTTTCCTCTCTTTGAATCTTCAAAGAGAGAGAATGCTTTTCTCATTGGCTCAGGTGAAGAAATGCTTGAGCTTGAGCGGGAGGTTAATCACAACAGTCGTTACAATCTAAAATTTATCTCTTTCATCAACCTTGATGCGATGCAGAGCCTGGACTTTGAAGGGGAGGTTCTTCCGCGAATATATTCTGAAGGGGTGTATGTGATTGCCGCTGACTTCAAGAATGAGAAGGTGGAACCTCTCTTACCTAAACTTTACAACCTCATTTTTTCTCAGGTGCGGTTTATTGATATGCATAAGATCTATGAGGATATTTTTGATCGGATCCCTCTCTCGCTCGTGAAATATAGCTGGTTTCTTGAAAATATTGCTGCTTCTGTCGATAAAGGGTACGACATCTTAAAGAGGCTTATGGATATTACGCTCGCGCTCATTGTGGGCCTTGTGTCTCTTGTGTTTTATCCTTTTGTATTTATTGCAATAAAACTTGAAGACGGAGGGCCAATACTCTTTTCTCAAGATCGAGTAGGGAAGAACAACAAGGTCATCAAAGTGATGAAGTTCCGCAGTATGAGTGTTCATAACGAGAAAGATGGTATATCTAAGAATCCGGAACCAACAAAAGTTGGTCGGTTCCTTAGAAAATCCCGAATTGATGAATTGCCTCAACTATGGAATGTGCTTAGAGGAGACTTGTCGATGATCGGCCCACGTCCTGAGATACCGACACTTGTAAAGCTTTATGAAAAAGAAATCCCTTACTACAATATTCGGCATCTTATTAAACCGGGGCTCTCTGGGTGGGCGCAGCTCTATCACTCTGATCCGCCAAAGTTTTCCGCTCAAGTCGATGAAACAAAGAAGAAGCTTTCTTACGATTTGTTCTATATAAAAAATCGCTCACTCCTTCTTGATCTCAAAGTGGCAATGCGAACTTTGCGAATACTACTTTCTCGAGAGGGGATATAAGCCAATTACACGTGTTTGATTTTTGGGATTAAATCCCTATACTATCCCAATGAATAAGTATCGAATCGGAAGCCTTTTTCTCGTCCTCGCAATCATTGCTCTGGGATATTTTCTATTTCAATCACATAAGCCAAACGCTCGTTTTGGCTTTCAGTACGGGCTTGATCTCGTGGGTGGGACAGAGCTCATCTATAGAGCTGATGTTTCCAATATAGAACCCCAGGATGTTAAGAACTCCATGGAAACTCTTCGGGAGGTGATTGAGCGCCGTATTAATGTATTCGGTGTTTCTGAGCCGCTCATTCAAGTTGAAGAAGCGGGTCTTGTGTCTGGAAATAAAGATCATCGATTAATAGTCGAACTCCCAGGGGTCACTGATATCAATAAAGCAGTTGCACTCATTGGACAGACTCCACAACTTGAATTCCGGATTGAAAGTGAGAGTGCGCGTAGTCTTTCTGAAGAGGAGCTTAAAACGGCAAATCTCGATGACGTATTCGTTTCGACCGGTATCACAGGAAGACTCCTCAAGAGAGCGTCTATTCAGTTTGAACCAAATACCAATAGAACACTTGTCGCAATCGAATTTAATGATGAAGGAAAAGAGCTTCTTGCAAAAGTGACCAGAGAAAATGTTGGGAAAACACTTGCAATCTTTTTGGATGGAGAACTCAAGCAAGCTCCTACAATTCAAGATGAGATTAATAATGGTGCTGCGGTAATAACAGGATACGATCCTCAGACAGCAAAGGAAGTTGTGAAGCAATTAAACTTCGGTGCGCTTCCTGTACCTATTGAGCTCGTGAGCACTCAGACGGTTGGGGCTTCTCTTGGAGAAAGCGCCTTGGATGCTGGGGTAAATGCTGGGGTATGGGGTTTTGTAGTGCTCTCAATCTTTATGATTCTTTGGTACCGTCTTCCTGGAATCATCTCTGTTGTTGCCCTTATTCTTTACACCCTTATTTCACTCGCACTTTTTGCAGTAATTCCTGTCACCCTTACTTCAGCGGGTCTTGCGGGATTTATTCTTTCTATAGGTATGGCAGTTGATGCAAACGTGCTTATTTTTGAGCGAATGAAAGAGGAAATTAAAAAAGGAAAAATGCTTGAAGAAGCAATTCATGAGGGATTTCACCGAGCATGGCTTTCTATTCGTGATTCTAATATTTCTTCTATCATTACCGCAGTGGTGTTGTTCTGGCTTGGTACTTCAGCGGTGAAAGGATTTGCGCTAACTTTAGGACTTGGAGTATTGGTATCAATGTTCACCGCAATCACTGCGTCAAGAACTTTTCTTTTTGCGGTAGGCGGGATGAAGGATGGAGCCTTCACTCGGTTCTTATACGGTTCAGGAATCAAAAAATAATATGTTTATCGTCAAAAATAGAAAAATATTCTTCTTTATCTCCGCGCTTCTCATTGCAGGTTCTTTTGTGGCGCCCGTCTTCTTTGGCTTCCATTTGAGTACGGATTTCTTGGGAGGATCTATTCTTGAGGTTCGTTATGAAGGAGGTCGTCCAGAACTTTTGGATGCACAAGCTTCTTTAGGCAACTTAGAGCTTGGGAACTTTTCTCTACGTCCATCTGGGAATGATAATTTTGTACTTCGAGCTCGAGAAATTTCTCCAGAGGAGAAGAATCTTATTCTTTCGGAATTGTCTTTCGATGGGAAATACCGATTAAGCGAGGAGCGCTTTAACTCCGTTGGTCCAGTGGTAGGTGAGAGTCTTAAACAGAAATCTTATGTTGCAATTCTTGTGGTGATTCTCTGTATTGTGCTTTTCATCAGCTTTGCGTTTAGAAAAGTGTCTGTGCCGGTTTCATCTTGGAAGTATGGATTTGCAACAGTCATTGCACTTGCTCACGATGTAATTATTCCTACAGGCATCTATATTATCGCGGGGCAAATGTTTGCATGGGAAATTGACCTTCTTTTTGTGACCGCACTTCTTGCCATTCTAGGGTACTCAGTTCATGACACGATTGTGGTGTTTGACCGCGTTCGTGAGCATCTTCGAGTAAATGATGAGAATCGAATCCGAGAAGACTTTGAGATTACGGTAGGGAAGAGTCTTGGGGAAACCATGGGGCGATCTATCAACACTTCTATCACTATCTTTATTACTCTCGTGGCCCTTTTCTTTCTTGGAAGTAGCGCAACACAGAGTTTTGCATTCGTGCTTCTTGCGGGAGTAATTGTGGGAACCTATTCCTCAATTTTCATTGCTTCTCCTCTTTTGGTAACTCTCGAAAAACTACAGAAAAAAGCTTAGGTGTTATAATCGTGTTATGGAAAATATACCAATACCAGAGAGAGATCCAAGCGTAGGAACTGTGAGTTTTTCACAGGCCGAGATTGAAGAGATGCGAAGGAAGGGAATGACAGATGAAGATATTGCGCGGAAGAAAATGGAGGCGGCTCAGGGGATTGCTGAAAAGAAGATTGGAAGTGAATTGAAAGAATCTGGGATTGAACTTGAGCCATAAAAGGGTGCCATTTTCTGCCATATTTTGGGCGATTTTTGTCAAACCTGACAACCCTTTTTTGAGGGGTTGACTCTCCCTGAGGTATCTATATAATACAGGCCTGTCCTTAGGTATTGCCTAGGGACCGTTTCAAAGAGTTCCTTGAAAACTTGTTACATGTTCGTCCCAGCTTGCTGGGATAGGAACATAAAACAATACATTGAGAACCCCCGCCTTCGGGCGGGGATGCAAGTCTCAAAATTATATTCAATAGTGATTTTAATGAGCGAGGTCTCAAACTCCCTGGGCCAAGACGAAGGATTAGTTTTCTTTGTTTTGTCCCATTCCAAAGTTGTGCAATAAATTCTTCTTCGAGTAATTGAAGAAAAAATTATGCAGGATTTTTTGTGAGAGTTTGATCCTAGCTCAGGATGAACGCTGGCGGCGTGGATAAGGCATGCAAGTC
>CAZRVE010000018.1:0-11327 GCA_964603485.1 uncultured Candidatus Saccharibacteria bacterium | reverse complement strand
AATGGATAGGACATGACTTTGCGGAAGTTAAAATGTAGGTTCGATTCCTACCGGGGGCACAAAATACAGAAATATCCCGCCTTGCGCGGGATTTTCTGATTTTGTGCCGGGCGCAGTGATGTTTTTGTTTGAGCGTAGCTCAAGGCAAAAACCACGAGCCGGGGTCGAGAAAAATTTCCGTCAGGAAATTTATTCGTGACCACGTGTGTTGAAAAGAAAATCAGAAAACCGTGGGTTTCCGAGGGGTGAGATATCCTACCGGAAATATATTAGTTCCCCCTACAACGACGGATCCTCCGTAATTCGAGGTTGTTTCTTTAGTTCTTCTACGTGGGTTCTGCGAGATTCAAAGAAATCAATAACATTCTTAAGCCCCCGCTCATTAATCACACTCTTTGCATCTTCCCTCTTTCCAATAACAGCAAATATTTCACCCTTACTTACTTTAATAAAAAGAAATGTTCCCACGGAAACCGCCGATACGGAAAGTAAAATAAAAATGACGAGGATAACACGCCAATCATAATCAGCTTTGTCACTTATGGTCTTAAACTCTCGGCGAGGCTTGAGAGAGAATGTAGAAAAATATGTTTTTATGCGAACGTAAAATCGAATCATCTTAATTTCAAAATTGTGAGCTCGAACGCACCTCTCCACACTTCACCCTTTCCTGGTACACGCTTCCCTGCCTCTCCTCCAAAAGGAATTTTATCACTTGCACCAAGTAAGGAGAGGGTCATTTGCTCAATCTGGGCACGATAAGGAAGGCTTTCAAGAATCGAGAGGAAGTAAAATAAATCCTTCCAAGACCCACTCGCTTCAAGGCGGATACGCAGGGTTTCCTTGAAGTCATCTTTCACCTTTGCATCAACCTCAGCGCTTACAGAACCGATTGAAAGAATCACGCCGGTTTCCTTTCCAAGATTTTCTAACTCTTCAATAAAGGAAACCACTCCGTCTCGAGCAATGAAGTATGAGTCAATTTTTTCAATTGACTCTTTATTCTTCGCCAATGAAATCTTTGCCAAACGCAAACTTTCTTCTCTTTTTACATCTTTATCTGCATCTTCTTGAATCTTTGCTGCATCTTGGGTCTTTGTCTTAATCTCCCAAAAAAGAAATCCGTAAAGCAAAAGAGAAGTCATCGCGAGGGCGATAGTGATAAAGAGGACTTTTTTTGTATGTGAAATTCCTTTCATTGCATCTAAAATTTACCTCTCACCTCAATAGTAAACTCAGCATTCTTGTCTCTTGCAAAGTTAGATACCGGAAGATTGATTTGGTCAAAATAAGGATTCTCTTCAAGCGATTTAGTGAATTGCAATAGACTCTCTCTGTCTCGGGCAATTCCACTAATGGATACAACCCCTGAATCCTTTCCCGCACTTCGCTTATACTGGAAACCTCTTATGCGAATTGAATCCCCTCGTCGCGAGACGATATCTTCAAAAAGGTTTTCAACAAAAACGGTACTGGTTGCGAATTGGAGACTTTCAATCTTCTTGCTTGTTTGAGATACAGTTTTATCAAGCGCGTCAGCTTCATTTAAAATAGCTGATTCCCGAACCCGAGAAAGTTGCGTTTCTACCTCCTTTACCCTTGCAGACGAGAGTAGGTATGAAGGAAAAAGAGAAACAGAAGCAACGACACCAAGTACAAAAATAAAAGCGCAAATAACCACCGCACGACGAGTATTGTACTCTCGCATGATATTTTTCTTTTCACTTTCTGGAAGAAGAGTAAACATAGATTTATGTAGAACGTTCTGTCAGGGCAAGGCCAATTGTGGCCGCGTATTTTAAAGATTCATCTTTTGGTATTTCTGGAATATACCTGTCCAAAGAAAGAGCATTTTGCCACACCTGACCAAGTTCAACACCCACATGAGAATGCTCTGAAAAAAATTCGAGAAGTCCCGGACGATTCGCTTCTTCTCCAACAAGAATAATCTTTTCAATCGGTTGAGCCTTCTCATTCCTCTTGTCCGCCTGAGTTTGCCAATAAAGAAAAATCTTCTTAAGCTCATCATCAATTTCTTTAAGCGTCTGCGGAGATGGAGGGAGGCATGCGGGTGGGGTTTTGGAAGCTTCTTGAGAAAGATTTGTGGGACCCTGGGCCGAAGCGTCTATAGGAAATGGCGAAACTGGAATTGTAGAAGTAAACGCGACTGCCCTGCCCTCGCAAATATAGAGCCCAACCTTATTACAACTTAAATTGAGAATAATACTTACTTGCGTACTGTGCCGTGGAACGACCGCCTTCGCGATGGCTTGAGACTCTATCTCAAAATGAGTTGGCTCATATCCAGCTGCCCGGAACACTTCGAGATATTCTGCAACAACCCCTTCAGGAAGCACTGCGACTGATACGCGAAGTTTGCTTGAATCATTCTTTTCACGCGGAGAAATCACAGTGTAATCAAACACTGACTCGGAAACTGAGAGTGGAACGTTTTCTTCAATAGTGAACTCTATCGCAGTCTTCACATTTTCTTTTTGGGTCAAAGAGAGTGTGGTAGTAAAAAGATAAGCCTTTTCTTCAGGAAGACCCGCTCGAACATATCGCAAGTTATGTTTAGTGCGAAATGTCTCGAGTTCCTTTATGAGATTTTGGGGATCGGTAATGTTTCCAGCAACAATAAGAGGAGAAGAAAATCTCACCTCATCAAAACGTTTAATCGTCATCCCTTTCTTACTTGGAAGAAATTCAATAAAACGAATTCCATTGTCGGAAATAGAAATACCTGGAGCAGGCATCTCAAGAAATTTTGGCGTAGGAAAAAAATCAAAAAACGAACGTGACATTACTTCCTATTATATACCAGACAAAAAAGGTTGTACTTATTTTACAGATGATCCAAGAGGAATATTCTCAGGGACTTCAAAGAGAGAGAAAAAATCTTCTCCACTTGTTGCAAGAATCATCGCCTGACTTACGAGGCCCATCAAAGGACGTGGTTCCAGATTGGTCACAAATGCACAGCGCTTTCCGCAAAGTGTTGCGGGATCAGGAAAATATTTAGCAATACCAGAAACAACTTGCCGAGGATCCCCTTCTCCAAAATCAACGGAAAGCTTCAAAAGCTTCTCAGAACCTTCCACCGGCTCTGCGCTCTGTATGAGTCCTACGCGTATTTCTACTTTTTTAAAATCATCAATAGAAATCATGTACTCAGATAGACTAGGCTTTCTTCTTCGCTAAATGGCTTTTAAGAATAATTGCAGCAGCTGAAGCATCAAGCATTCCATGTTTTCCTTGGAGTCGCTCCGCTTCAGCCGTAGTGAAAAATTCTGGCTCCCATACAATAGGAAGACCTATCTTTTTCTTTATCGTAGTGAATACAAGGCGAGCATTCTCCATGAGAGGATTGTCTTTCCCAGAGAGGTCTTTTGATTCTCCAAAGACGATCTTTTCTACCTTTTCACGCTTACATATCTCAGCGATTCGAGTGATAAGCCTCTTGTCATTTGAGAGCACGTCCAAGGGAAAGGCCATCTTCCCCTCATCATCAGAGACAGCAACCCCCACCCGCTTCTCCCCATAGTCGATTCCGAGGTATTTCATTCCGTCTATCCTAGCATTTTTATTGAAATAGAGCCATTTTTTTACCGCTTTTGATAATTTTTACCACCTAGAAAAATATCAACGTTTTTTAGACCATCAAACTCCAGTATTTTTCTGAATTACATTATTTTTATCTAAACCATCCCAAAAATTGTCGGTGATTGCATTGCTATGATTTTCTATATATTATGACGCCCATTGGAGGAGTGGCAGAGTGGTCGATTGCATCAGTCTTGAAAACTGAAGGGCTCGTAAGGGTCCCGTGAGTTCGAATCTCACCTCCTCCGCAAAATTAAAAAGTCTCAGCATCCGCTGGGGCTTTTTAATTTCGAGAGGAATGGGGATGATGAGAAAGGCGGAAGTATATCGCGAGTAGTGGCGAGCGATACTGAGCCGGGGTCGCGGAAATTTTCGAGCGGCGGCGAGAAAATTATCTGTGACCGAATCCCTGCCTGCCGGCAGGCAGGTCACCTCCTCCGTCAAAAATAAAATTACTCGGATTCATTCCGAGTAATTTTATTTATTATTAGTGGACGAAATTCAAACTTTTGCTTGCTATACTAAACGGATGCGTAGTTCTTCCGGAACAATTCTCCGCGACATATACATACTTTGTATCTGTATCGTGCTCACAATAATCGTCGTAAAAAGCGGTTCGCTTGATCTTGTTTTGGAAAAAATTAAACATCTCCCTATCATCGGCAGTTTTATCGCAGGAATATTTTTCACCTCAGTCTTCACCATTGCCGCATCTGCAGTAGTATTGGTTCACATATCACAGCATACAGACCCTCTTACCGTTGCGCTCATTGGAGCATGCGGAGCTCTCATTGGAGACCTCACTCTTTTTGCAATCGTAAAAGAAAAAATTACCCGAAACGTTGACGCCCTTATTACAAAGGCGTCCCTAGGGCACCCGGTTGCAATATTTCACCTCGAGTTCTTGCGCTGGCTTAATCCAATCCTTGGAGCTCTTGTAATCGCATCCCCTCTTCCCGATGAGCTCGGACTCGCGCTTTTAGGATTCTCTGAGCTCAAACCACAAACGCTTGCCGCTATTTTATTTTTTATGAACGGCCTTGGTATTTACATACTTGCAACAATTGCACACGGGGTCGTATAACGCTGTGATACACTAAAAATATTGTGGAGCAAATAGGAAAAATACTTATCGTTCTTTTTGCATTTGTCGGCTTCCTTATCGCAAGCTACATTCGAGGAAAGAAGCAAGCAGAAAAACCCTTAGTCTGCCCACTTGAGGGAAGCTGTGAAAACGTAGTGCACAGTACCTACTCAACGCTGTTTGGGGTTCCTTTAGAATTATGGGGAATGCTCTACTACGGGGTAACTGCGATTAGCTACATTTTCTTTCTCCTGTTCCCAGAACTTACTCCCGCACTCGCCTCTCATGCGCTTCTCGTGGTAAGTGCACTCGCTTTTCTCTTCTCTATTTACCTTACAGCAATCCAAGCGTTCTTTATTCATCACTGGTGTACCTGGTGTCTTTTCTCAGCAGGAATTTCTACGCTCATTTTCCTTGTAGGAGTTGTGTTAGTAAACGAAAATATTCTGCTTGTATTCATGAAGTAAAAAAAGCTGTGCTACAATATTGTTAAATATGAAAAAGTCTCAACCGCTTCATTGGCAGGCGTATGAGTATGAACCTAGAGAGCAGAGCGGTGATTGGTTTTGGGCCGTTGGTATTGTGACTGTTGCAATCGCCGTTACCGCAATACTCTTCAATAACGTACTTTTTGCAATTATCGTCATACTTGCTGGTTTTTCCCTCTCTCTATACGCAGCGCGACCACCTCAAACAATTGATGTGGTGGTTGACGATATTGGCATACGAATAGGTAAATCATTTTACCCATACCGAAGCCTTGAATCATTTTGGATAGAAGACCAACACGGCTTTCCAAGAATTCTTGTGAAGTCTCAGAAGCTCATCATGCCTTACATCATGGTGCCACTTGATGAGGAAGAACACGATCCAGAAAAAGTAAGGACAACAATGCTTCGACATCTCCCTGAGGTCTTCCACAGCGAATCAGTATTTGAAAAAGTTCTCGAGCGTTTGGGTTTTTAATAAAACGTGATAATCTAGCGCTCTACGTCCCCGTCGTTCAATGGATAGGACATGACTTTGCGGAAGTTAAAATGTAGGTTCGATTCCTACCGGGGGCACAAAATACAGAAATATCCCGCCTTGCGCGGGATTTTCTGATTTTGTGCCGGGCAGAAGCTTATCGAGTAAGCGTGAGAGATGCTGAGCTAGGGTCGTGAAATTTTTCTTGTATAGACAAGAAAAATTTCCCTGACCACAAGACTTTTGTGCCAACCACACATATTCTCCACATAAAAACACCCTGTCTCCCGGGGTGTTTTTATGAAATCTTCTTTACCATTGCTGAGAAACGAGATTTTTTACGAGATGCCGTGTTTTTCTTGATAAGACCTGTCTTTACTGACTTATCGAGAGCTTTTTGAAGAGCCGGCATGAGAGCCTCTGCCTCTTTCATCTTTTTCTCTGATACAAGCTTTCTAAACTTCTTTACCACATCGGCAAGGTTTGCCTTTCGCACAAGATTAACCCCTCGCTTTCGGCGAGATACTCTAAGGGCTTTTTTAGCTGAAGACGTAATTGGCATGACAGACATCCTAATACGAAAGTCTATCCTTGGCAAGGAGCGCCCTAGAGAGAACCCTATCCTCTGATATGATAGGCATTATGATAAGTCACCTTTCTGGAAACGTGTTTCATAAGGACCTCACCTTTCTCATTCTTGATGTGAGAGGAGTGGGCTATAGAGTGTTTGCGACCCGAGAGACAATTGAGACACTCCCCAATAGAGAGGTCTCTCTTTGGATCCATTCGGCAATTCGTGAAAATGCCCATGATCTCTACGGATTCCCTACCAAAGATGAATTATCTTTTTTTGAACTCTTGATAGGCATCTCTGGAATCGGACCAAAAACCGCACTTGGAATATTGAATGTTGCGAGCATACAAACACTCCACCAAGCGATACGCCAAGGAAACACTGCTCATCTTATAAAGGTTGGAGGAATTGGAAAAAAGAATGCCGAAAAGATGGTTCTTGAACTCCAAGACAAACTTGGAAGCTTTAGTGTGGAAGAAGATGCAGTGCTCCAAGATGAGGAAGATGTTGTCCTTGCCCTCAGTGCGCTTGGTTATGGCCAAAAAGAAGCTCGTGACGCACTTCGCTCCCTATCAAAAGACACCACATCAACAAGTGACCGGGTAAAACAAGCGCTAAAAATACTATCCCAAAAGAAAAATGCTTAGCATCATAAAAAAGATAATACCGAAATCCGTATTCACCGCCTTTCAACCGTGGTACCACTACCTTCTTGCTCGGTTCGCATGCATTTGGTACTGGTTCCCTTCTCGAAAGATTAAAGTAATTGGAATCACTGGCACAAAAGGAAAAAGCTCCACTGCTGAGTTTGTAAATTCAATTCTTGAAGCGGGAGGAAATAAAACCGCTCTTCTTAGTACGATACGATTCAAGATAGATACAGAATCAAAACCGAACCTCTACAAAATGTCGATGCCTGGCCGATTTTTCGTGCAAAAATTCCTAAGCGATGCGGTAAAAGCGGGATGCACTTGGGCAGTGCTTGAAATTACCTCAGAGGGAATGAAGCAGTACCGCCACATTGGCATTGAGCTTGATGCGGCTGTGTTTTTAAACATTGCACCTGAACATATTGAATCCCATGGATCTTTTGAAAAATACCTAGAAGCAAAACTTGAACTTGGAAAACTTCTTGAGAGGTCATGTAAGGAACGCAGGATTATGGTGGTAAATGCAGACGATCCTCACGGTATAAAATTTATGAAGCTTTCGGTTGAAGAGGTTGTTCCCTTTCGTATTACCCACGCAGAACCTTTCCAGGTAAGTGACCAGGGTATTGATTTCACTTTCGATGGGGTGCGGATTGTGTCACCTCTGCGTGGCGAATTCATGATTAAGAACGCATTGGCAGCGGCGACGTTTGCAAAAAGCCAAGGAATTTCCGCAAACACAGTAAAGATTGGCATCGAGAGTGTTCGTAGTATTCCGGGAAGAGTGGAATTTGTAAAGATAAAACCTGAACAAGATTTTGACGTAGTAGTTGATTATGCGCACACAGCAGAATCCCTTGAAGCACTCTACCAAGCATTTCCTAATCAAAAAAAGATATGCGTACTTGGAAATACCGGCGGTGGACGTGATACCTGGAAACGTCCAGTGATGGCTCAAATGGCAGAAAAATACTGTGATGAAATTATCCTCACCAACGAAGATCCATACGACGAAGATCCAAGCGAAATCATTAAGGTAATGAAGGGAGCAATCACCAAAAAAGAAGCTCTCGTGATTATGGATCGTAGAGAAGCCATTAGAAGTGCGGTAGCAAAAGCCCACAAAGGAGATGCGGTATTGATTACCGGGAAAGGCACTGATCCCTACATCATGGAAGCGAATGGTAAAAAAACTCCGTGGAGTGATGCAAAAGTTGCGAAAGAAGAGCTTCAAAAAATTCTCACTAAGTAATGCCCGAGCTTCCTGAAGTTGAAAATCTACGTCGAGGTCTTGAGCGTTCAATTGCCGGACAAAAAATCCGCAACGTCTTGGTACACAAACCAAAGCTTATCTCCGGAACGGGAAACAAACGATCCCCTTCTTCAAAAAAGACAAAACAATTTATCGAGGGGCTTAAGGGTGAGAAATTCATCCAAATAGAGCGTCGAGCAAAAAATATTATCTTCCGCCTCACGCACGGGAAAATTCTTTTCGGACACTTAAAAATGTCCGGACAATTTGCATATCATTCAAAAAAGAAAAAAGAAAAAGTTATTGGTGGACATCCAATCGAGCTCTCTGAGAAGAGCCTCCCAAACAAACATACTCATATAGTGTTTGAATTAGAGAATGGAACTCTCTATTACAATGACACGCGGATGTTTGGCTATCTCCTCTACTATCCTTCGCACAAAGAATTCGAAAAAGAGGGTCATTTTAGTTTGTACGGGCTAGAACCGCTCAATAAAGAATTCACTAGTTCCTACTTCACTAAAGAGATACGGAACAAATCTCCCAAAATAAAAGCTCTTTTGATGGATCAAAAAATCGTCACCGGACTCGGCAATATATATACAGATGAGAGCTTGTTTGAAGCAAAGATACACCCCGAGAGAAAAGGCTCTTCGCTGTCGCAAAAAGAGTGTGAGAAACTCTACCGAGCGATACGACGCATCCTCACAAGCGCAGTAGAGGAAGGAGGCTCTTCCGTTGCCACCTATCGTCTTATCGACACCACAAAAGGAAACTACGCCCGCAAACATAAAGTCTATGGTAAGTCGGGGTCTCCATGCGTACGTTGTAAAACCCCTCTCAAAAAAACCCTCATACAGAGTCGAACGACTGTTTTCTGTCCTACGTGTCAGAAATAAGAAACTAACGATCGAGAAGTCGGAACAAAACAACACTCCCTGCAATCGCAACATTAAGAGACTCTTTCTCCCCTCTCATGGGAATTTCTGTAATCTGATCCATTTCTTTTAGGATGTCATTCGGAATACCTGTCACTTCGTTCCCTAAAAGAAATGCAACTTTAGCGGAAACTTTTATTTTTTTATAATCAACGGAATCCTTTGCTTGCTCTATTGCGATGAGCGTCCTTTTTTCCTGTTTGAGTTTATTTAAAAGCGCCTTAATAGATGTTTTCTCCCAAGGAATAGTTTTTTCGCCTCCAAGGGCAGTTTTTGCAATCTCTTTCACCGGCCTCCCAAATCGATCGATCGGACTCGGAGTGTAACCTGTAATGTAGATTTTTTCTATATTGAGAGCATCAGATGTTCTAAAAAGAGAGCCCACATTGTGAGCACTTCGAATATCGTGGAGAACAAGAACTGCACTTTTTCTTTTCATTACCGATACCGTACTCTCATTCCAGAAGATTTGCAAAAATGTTACACTGGGAAGATGTTAAACGGATTCCCTATCTTAAATGTATTCCCAGACCTTCTCACTCTTGAGCCACTGGCTCCTTTTATTCTGAGAGTTGTTGTTGGAATTATCATCATGAATATTGGCTATCTCAAGTGGAAGGGCGAACATTCGATGTGGAAGATATCTTTTGAAGCGCTTGGACTACGACATAACTCTTCACTCGTAAAAGGATTTGGCGTGCTTGAATTCCTCATTGGATTAAGCCTTTTCGTAGGAATATACACACAGCTCTCTGCGCTTATTTTGGCAATCATCTCTGGACTAGAACTCTTCGCAGAACATAAGGAAAGTGCCTTGGTGAAACGTGACGTAATTTTCTACATCCTTATCTTTGCAATTGCACTTTCTCTTCTCTTTACTGGAGCAGGCGCATTCTCTTTCGACCTCCCTCTCTAATTTTGCATTTAGCTCTGTGCGTGGTATAAATTGCTAGTTCTTTTTTGTGAAAAATTATGCGCCCATAGCTCAGTCGGTAGAGCAGCTCCCTTTTAAGGAGAGGGTCGTAGGTTCAATTCCTACTGGGCGCACTAGATAGAAAAACATAAACTTCTTTATGTTTTTCGATACTTGTGCGAGTCGGAAGCATGTTTGCGAGTACGCAAACAGCTGAGACGGGGTCGCGGAAATTCCGAGCGACGGCGAGGAATTATCTGTGACCGCAAGTTCTCCTGTGCGAACCGGAGTCATGTTTTGTGAGCACACAAAACCTCACCTCACATCCCCAAAATAAGTTTCTCTAATGCAATATCAAAATCCACTATTCCCCTTCGAGCATCATGATGCAAAGTAACTAAGTCTCTTGAAAGCGTTTCAAGTTCCGTCTTGGTAAATTTTTTAGAAAATCCTAAAGATTTTTTATATACAAATGGATTAAGTCCTGCGTCAGATGCATCTTTTGAATTTTGGGCTGCAAGCATTGCCTTTGTCTGCCAAAAAAGCAAACGATGAACCTCTTCTGCTAAGACCCCCTGAAGCATCGCCTTCTGATATAAAAGCCATGTTCTTTTTTTGTCCCGGCTTGCAAACGAGTCTGTGAGAGAGAAAATATCAAAATCCTTTTTTTGCTTCTTCTCCTTAACTGAGCCAAATACCTGGGTTTTTGCAGATCTCTTTTCTATTTTCTGAGCCACCTCTTTTGTAAGAGGACCCTCAACGATAATGAAAATATTTTCGGATTTTTCAAGAGCTTCGAGAAAAACCTTCACCTCCTCGAGTATCTTTTTATCAGCAAAAAGATTTTCAAGAACAATAAGATACTTACTCTGAAAGAGCCCCCTACTCTCCAGAAACTCTTCAAGCTTTTCCTTACTCCACGTATCAGTGTCGATTTTAAAATATGATGCTTCGGGATTTTTCTTGAGTTGAGAAGCAATAATTTCTCGGAGTTTACTTCGAGTCTTTGCAAAATCTTCTCCATACAAAAAATAAATCATAATTCTTTCATATCGCCCCAGGAAGGACCGATGGAGGCATTCGCCCGACACACCACACCGTGAGATTTCTCTTTAGGTAACACTTGCTCCATCACCTGTCGCAATGCGAGCGCGATCTCACGCTCTTTCCCCTTTCGTATTTCAAATACGAGCTCGTCGTGAACCTGAAGAAGCATGCGCACGTCACTCTCAAGATGCTCTTTTTTAATCCATTTATGAATGTCTCGCATTGCAAGTTTCATGATGTCAGCTGCAGTTCCTTGAATAGGAGCATTAATTGCCATTCGCTCAGACGCTGCTCGTATAA
>CAZRVE010000017.1:8622-12850 GCA_964603485.1 uncultured Candidatus Saccharibacteria bacterium | reverse complement strand
TCAAAGGCCCTCAAGAGCATGATGAAGATGAGGCTGGGGGAGAGACTCCTGAGGAAGAAGAAAATTCCGCTGCAGCAAATGAAATTGATACAAGTGATGTCATTAAGCCTTCTGATGGAAAAGGGGATACAAGGATTATTGAGGATGCGCCTGTGACCAAAATCGTTGCGACAATCTTGCGCTATGCTACAGACGGCAACGCTTCGGATATCCACATTGAAAGGATGAGGGAAAATGTTCGTGTTCGATTCCGTGTTGACGGTGTAATGAACACATCTCTCATGTTGCCTGCAAAAATACACTCTGCAGTTGTTGCTCGTATTAAAATCCTTTCGAATATGCGCCTTGATGAAAAGAGAAAGCCTCAAGACGGACGATTCAGCGCTCGTATTGCTGAGCGAAAAATCGATTTTCGTGTTTCAACTTTCCCTACGTATTTTGGAGAAAAGGTTGTGATGCGAATCTTGGACCAACAGAAGGGATTGAAAACCCTTGAAGATCTCGGTCTTACAGAGCGAAATATTCTTCTCATGAGAAAAGCATTGGCTCGTCCGTATGGGCTTATTCTTATTTCTGGTCCAACAGGATCTGGAAAATCTACGACACTTTATTCAATGTTGAATGAAGTTGATCGTGAGCATAAAAATGTACTTTCACTTGAGGATCCAATTGAGTACAACATCGAGGGCATGAGTCAGTCTCAAGTGCGTCCGGAAATTGGTTATACCTTTGCAACAGGTCTTCGTACTACTCTTCGTCAAGACCCCGATATTATTATGGTGGGTGAGATTCGCGATAAGGAGACGGCGCAACTTGCGATCCAGGCAGCTCTTACTGGACACTTGGTGCTTTCTACAATCCACACCAATAATGCCGTAGGTGTAATTCCACGTCTTATCGATATGGGGGTTGATCCTTATTTGATTGCTCCAACTCTCGTGCTTGCAATTGCTCAACGCCTCGTTCGGGCATTTTGTCCTGGTGCGGGTAAGCCGAAGAAGATTGATGGAAGTATCAAAATAATGCTTGAGAAGCAATTTGCAGATTTGCCTGAGGAGTATCGAAAGGATGTCGTTCTGGGCGATACTGTCTACGAACTTGCCCCTACAGAAGACTGTCCGAATGGAACTCGTGGCAGATATGCAGTTATGGAAGTTCTCGAGATGGATAAAGATATTGAGAATATAATCCTCAAAGGTGGTACTGAGATTGAGCTTGCGAAGAAAGTGAGAGAGAAGGGGATGCTCTCAATGAAAGAGGATGCAATCTTAAAGGCGTTTAAACAACTGGTTCCTTTTGAAGAGATCAGCACGCTCTAATCTCCGTGATATACTTTTGGATATAAAACTATTTGTTATGAATGAAGAAAAGAAATACAAAGTCTTGATTGTTGACGACGATAAGTTCTTGCTCGATATGTATGCCACAAAGTTTAAGAATCTTGGTCATGATGTAGGGGTGGCAGTCGGTGCAAATGAAGCGCTTGAGAAGATTCGAGGGGGAGAAGTACCAGAGGTGTTGATTCTCGATATCATCATGCCAAGTATGGATGGTCTGGAGCTCTTAGAAACAATCCGAAAGGAGAATCTTATAAAAGATACTTCAATCGTGATGCTTACTAATGAAACTGATCCGGCAAAAATTGAGAAGGCAAAAAGTCTCGGGGTCTCTGGTTACATCGTAAAAGCGACAACAATTCCTTCTGAGGTAGTAGGGGAGGTAATATCAATTGTTAGTAAGAAAGCATAAAGAATATGGAACACAGAACAGTACTTGAAGGTCTCATTGAGACAGTAACAAAAGAAGGAGGATCGGATCTTCACCTGTCTGAAGAACGTATCCCAGTAATTCGAGTTTCTGGTTTTCTTATTCCTCTTGTTAAAGAAAAAGCTCTTACTCGACAAGATTTAGAGGCGGTTCTTACACAAATTCTTACTCCTGAAGCAAAAAAGGAATTTTTTGAAACAAAGGAGATTGATTTTGCCTACGCACATCCGTCAGGGCGTTTTCGAGGAAATGCTTTTTTCCGACTTGGAAAGATATCAATAGCGCTTCGATTGATTCCAAAACATATTCGAACTCTTGATGAGCTTAACTTGCCTCCTATTCTCGAGATGTTTTCAAAGAAGCAGCAGGGATTCTTTCTTTGCGTAGGCCCAGCGGGTCAAGGAAAATCAACAACACTTGCAACTTTGATTGAGATGATCAATCTAGAGCGACTTGAGCATATTGTTACAATTGAAGACCCTATTGAGTATATCTTCGAGCCAAAGAAAGCCATTATCGATCAGCGAGAAGTTACAATTGATACAGAAGACTTTCACAGTGCTCTTTGGAGCGTATTTCGCCAAGACGTAGACGTGGTGATGATTGGCGAGATGAGGGATCCAGAGACAATTTCGACAGCGGTAACTGCCGCGGAGACTGGCCACTTAGTGCTCTCAACTCTTCATACGAACACCGCTGCGCAGACGATTGACCGAATCATCGACTCATTTCCAGCTGACCAGCAAGGTCAAATACGTATACAGCTTGCAGGTAGTCTTGCTGGAATTTTCTCTCAACGTCTGATTCCAAGAATCTCAGGTGGGCTGGTGCCTGCTTTTGAGCTCCTGATTAATAACAGTGCTGTTTCAAATTTGATCCGAGAAAAGCGGAGTCACGAAATTAATGCCATTATTGAAACAAGCTCTGGAGAAGGAATGGTAGATTTGAATCGCTCACTTGCTGGGCTTGTTCAGAAAGGTGAGATTACTGTAGAGAATGCATATCTTTACTCTACAAATCCAAAGACGCTTGAAAAGATGCTCTAATAACCTCTGGCAATATGTTATTTAATTACAAAGCAATTGATAATAACGGAGAAGCAAAAGAGGGAACCGTTGAAGCCATAAACCTCGAAGTTGCAATTAGCTCAATTCAAAAGAGAGGATTGATACTTTCAGCTATCACTCCAGCAGAAGATGAGTCGTTTAATAAACGATTCTTTATAGGTCGTCGAGTTTCGAACAAAGATGTTGTGATCTTGTCTCGACAACTTGCAACTCTTTTTGACGCACAGGTGTCTGCACTCCGTGTTTTTAAGCTTATTTCTGCAGAAACTGAAAACGAAACCCTACGCAAGAGTCTCACGGAAGTGGCGGACGACCTCCAAGGAGGAAGCTCTAT
Source organism: uncultured Candidatus Saccharibacteria bacterium (assembly GCA_964603485.1). Classification (GTDB taxonomy): domain Bacteria; phylum Patescibacteriota; class Minisyncoccia; order Phycocordibacterales; family Zambryskibacteraceae; genus CAYVDB01. The sequence goes on along the minus strand of CAZRVE010000017.1, from coordinate 9,682 downwards.
TTCAAAAGCTCTTAGCAAGCATCCGAAAATATTTTCTGATTTCTATGTGAATATGGTTCGGGCTGGTGAAGAGACTGGAAAGCTTAACGATACTTTTAACTATCTTGCAGATTATCTGGATAGAAACTACGAGGTTGTTTCTAAGGCAAAAAACGCTCTGATATACCCCGCATTCGTAGTTACCGTTTTTATCGGTGTGATGGTGCTCATGTTTACTACTATTGTTCCAAAGATTGCTTCGATTTTGATTGATTCAGGTCAAGAGCTTCCTATCTATACACGAATAGTTATTAACATAAGCGATTTCTTTGTAGATTACGGTGTATTTCTCCTCGTTGTCCTTATCGTGGGAGGATTCTTCCTTATTCGATATGTCCGCACTGCAGCGGGAGCATATGCATTTGATAGCTTTAAGCTTGGGGTTCCTTACGTGGGTGATTTATATAGAAAGCTCTATCTTTCAATGATCGCTGATAACATGCACACTATGGTTCTTTCCGGTATTCCTATGCTTCGCGCACTCGAGATTACCTCGACCGTGGTAGGGAACGAGATCTATAAACAGATTTTGAATGAAAGCATGCTCGCAGTGAAAGGAGGAAGTTCTCTGTCAGCATCTTTTTCTCAGTACCCTGAAATACCTGGAATTCTTGTGCAGATGGTACGCGTAGGGGAGGAAACAGGAGAGCTTGGAAACATTTTAAAGACCATGGCTAAATTCTATCAACGTGAGGTGATTAATGCGGTCGACACACTCGTTGACCTAATTGAGCCTGTGATGATCGTACTCCTTGGCCTTGGTGTCGGAACGCTCCTCGCTTCTGTTCTTATGCCTATTTACAACATTGCATCGAATACAGCGTAGCCCTTTATCCCAAAGCTATCCACAGAAGTTTTTGCTCCTTTCTGGGCGGGGTTTATAATGAAAGTAACGTTTTATCACAAACGGTGTCCTTTAAAAGGACAGGGATTATAAAGGTTATTAATTTCATTCATGAACAGAACAAAAGGTTTTACCCTGATCGAGCTCTTGGTGGTTATCGCCATCATCGGTATTCTT
>CAZRVE010000017.1:6219-8522 GCA_964603485.1 uncultured Candidatus Saccharibacteria bacterium | reverse complement strand
TTTCGTGTCTCGTGAGAAAAAACAACTCCAAAATATTGGAGTTGTTTTTATTTAGCTCACTTTCCCCATACGTCTAAGGAGCTGTGTTATAATCTTACCCATGATTAAACATAAAATTCCAATGCATAAAATAAAAGGTTTTACCCTGATCGAGCTCTTGGTGGTTATCGCCATCATCGGTATTCTTTCATCGGTTGTACTTGCGAGTTTGAATACTGCTCGAGATAAGGGGGCAGATGCGGCAATCAAATCTGATCTTGCCGGAATTCGCTCACAAGCTGAGATTTACTTTGATACAAATGCTAACTATGGTGCTGATACGGCGGATTGCGTAACTGCGGGAACTATCTTTGTTGATGACGCAAATATTGCCGCTGCTATCGCTCACGCATCAACAACTGCAGCTAATCCACCAACCTGCCTTGCTGACGATGGTACAGCCGGAGCAGGCACAGACGCTTCCTCTTGGGCAGTGTCAGTTCCTCTCAAGACAAACTCAGCTACACAGTGGTGTGTTGATTCATCTGGGGCATCTGGAATAGGCGCTGCGTCTATTGTTTCTGATCTAGCTATTTGCCAATAACGCCAGAGCGAATGAGCTAATACAAAACTTCGCCTCAGAATATCTGGGCGAAGTTTTGTATTATAATAAATATCTTAATCCATGATTCCTCTTTTCCTCTTCTTCTTAGGTCTTATTGTAGGGAGTTTCCTGAATGTGATTATCTTAAGGATTCGTACAGGACGTTCTTTTGTGGTGGGGAGGTCTCAGTGTGCAACATGCGCAAGAAATCTGCCGTGGTACGAACTCCTTCCGGTAGTAAGCTTCTTGGTCCTTAAAGGAAGATGTACCGGGTGTAAGAGTAAGATATCCTCGCAGTATGTCTTCGTAGAACTCTTGACAGCTTTTCTTTTTCTGGCTTTTGGTTTTTTTGATACCGCTTCCTTTTCCATCCTGTCGATTACTACTATTGGGACGCTTCTTTTTCATTTACTTATTGGGAGTATTTTAGTTGTGATCTTTGTTTACGATATGCGGCATATGATTATTCCTGATTCTCTTTCTCTCATTCTTTTTATTTTAGCGCTTTGCTTACTTGCGTTTGAAATAACTTTTGTTGGAAAAGGAATGTTTTATGCGTATTCCCATTTACTTTCAGCTCTTCTTGTAGCCGGATTCCTCTGGTTTTTGTGGAAAGTATCCGAAGGGAAGTGGATGGGTCTCGGGGATTCCAAGCTCATGGCAGGGCTTGGTTTACTTACCACGCTTCCACAAGGTATTTCGGGACTCGCTTTCTCTTTCTGGATTGGAGCGAGTGTCTCTCTGGGTATTCTCTTTATCAATAGATTGAGAGGAAGCTCAAAAAAGATTACAATGAAAACCGAGATACCGTTTGCACCGTTCCTTATTCTAGGCATGCTCATCGCAATTTTCTTTCAAAGTAATGTATTTAGCCTCGCAACTCTCTCTTTATGATAAGTTTTAAAAGATTACGTACAGGCAATTCTTTTGGTTTCACCCTGGTTGAGCTTCTCGTAACTCTTACGGTAATTACCCTTATTACTGCAGTGGTGGTGTTTAACCAGGCTGATTTTGCAGATAGGCTCGCTCTTACAAATGCCGCAGCCGAGCTTGAGCTTCGAATCCGAGAGATGCAAGTCTATGGGGTGAGTGTCCGAGAGTATCAACCAAACACAAGCCAGTTCGGTTATTCATATGGCGTGATGTTTAATACTAATACAATAAGTGGGGCACCCGGCGCGATGGGCGCCCTTTCCATGTGGTCTTTTGTGGACGTGAATAAGAATGGTCGTTATAACAATCCTAGTACATGGAGTAGTTGTCCGGTAGGCGGAACATCAGAGTGTTTAGAGATTACTACTCTTAAGCAAGGTGTCACTATTTCAGATCTTTGCGCAATCAATGCTTCAAATGGTCAAAATTGTAAGTCTAGCGGAGGGTCAAGTGTTCCTGGTCGAATTGACATGACTTTCTTGCGACCAGATCCCAATGCTCGATTTTCTTTCGCGAATACAAGTGGGACTGTCATCACTTTTCCAAATCATCGAGGGGTTAAAATACAATTACGCTCTCCAAGAGGAAAAAATCTTGATCTTTATGTGTACACGACAGGACAGATTTCTGTGCGATAGGAATACACCAGCATGACGCATACATATAAAAAGAAAAATAAAGGATTTACCCTCGTGGAGCTCATGGTTGCGGTTGGAATCTTTATGGCAATTACGCTGATTTCTCTTGGAGCAATCCTTGCGGTGCTTGATGCAGGGAGAGAAGCTCA
>CAZRVE010000017.1:0-6209 GCA_964603485.1 uncultured Candidatus Saccharibacteria bacterium | reverse complement strand
TTACCAAAGCCAGAAGTAGCCTTGGTGGTTAGACAATAATGACCAATCTTAATTGTGCGGTGGAGCTTATGTCACGAGATATAAAATTTGGAACAGACTATTATTGCGGGACCACCACCGCATCAACATGGACGCCTCAAAACTGTACTGGAGGGGGAAATCCTGCTCAATCAAGTATTACCTTCACTACAAGCGAGGGCGTAGATACAATTTTCCGCTTGAATGGTACTCAACTGGAGAGATCGACTGATCAGGGGTCAACTTATATTGGCCTAACCTCCCCTGATATCATTATTCAAGACTTGAAGTTCTATGTTTTCGGAGCCTCAATCAGCGATACAAATCAGCCTCGGGTTTTTATGATTGTTCGTGGATACGCAGGATCCAAACCTACGACACAGTCTCGATTTATAATTCAGACGAGTGTATCGCAAAGAGTTCTCGATAGGTAATATGAAAAAATATATTCTAAAAAAGAATAATGTAGGCGCAGGATTTACTCTTCTTGAGACCCTTGTTGCGATAAGTATTCTTATCGTCGCAATTACCGCAACTTTTTCCGCTTCTCAGAGTGGATTAATGAGTGCAATAGAGTCACGTGATCAGGTGGTCGCTTTTTACTTGGCCCAAGAAGCTGTTGAGCTTGTCCGAAATGTTCGAGATGAGAATTCTCTTCAAGGATTACCGTGGCTTAGTGGACTTGCAAGTCAGGTAGCCGATCCGTGTTACTTTGGAAAATCATGCGTTGTCGATGGGACTACAAAAACTTTTTCTGCTTGTCCGAGCCCGTCGAACTGTGCCAATTTGAACCAAGACACTGCAACAGGTGTAACCCAGGGGATGTATGGCTATAACACAAATTGGACTCCTACGGCATACAACAGAGAGATCCGCCTTACTCAAATTAGTGCAAATGAGGTCACTGCAACTGTTATTATGACCTGGACGAGAGGTCCTTTTACAAGGGTTTTTCAAGTGAAGGAGTCCATCTTTAATTGGCAGTAATAATATGTTTTTTGACCTCTTCAAAAAAAATATAAAAGACGAGCGAGGGATTGCTATTTATATTGCAGTTACCGTTACTGCAGCTCTTATTCTTGTGTCTTTTGCAATTATTAATATCGCCTTAAAGCAAATTGTTATTTCATCTGCTTCTCGGGATTCGCAAGCTGCTTTTTATGCGTCAGACAGTGGTGTGGAGTGTGCTCTTTATTGGGATCTTAAGAATACTGGAGGAAGCTTATTTGCAACATCTACAGGCAACCAGACTATTTCTTGTAACACCGTTTCCTCCTCTGTCACAAAGGCGATAAACGGCACAACCGGAGTAGGAACTTCTACATTTTCTTTTACATTTCTTCCAGATCCATACTGTGTAAATGTTTTGGTTGTGAAGAGTTACAGTGGCCCAGATTTAAAGACTAGGATTGAATCACGAGGCTACAATAGTTGTAGTACAGCAAATACTCGCCGGGTGGAGAGGGCTATTATGGTGAATTACTAGCTCATATACTAGGCCTTTGTGTATGATGAGGCGTATGAGGAAGCCCTCAAAGGAGGTAGAGATAAGGGTTAAAAAACTACGGAGCGCCATAGACCAATATAGGCATGATTTTCACGTGCTTAATAAGGAGACAATCTCTCCAGAGGCTCTTGATTCTCTTAAGAATGAATTAGTAAAAATCGAAGAAGAATTCCCCGAGCTCATTACTCCGGATTCCCCAACGCAACGCGTTGCAGGGAAGCCTCTCCCAGGTTTTAAAAAAGTGACTCATAAAGTGTCGCAGTGGTCTTTTAATGATGCTTTTACCGAAGAAGATATCCGCAATTTTGATGATCGTGTCCGTCGGTTCTACGAATCGAGGACCGGGAAGCAAATTTCTCCTCGATATACTTGTGAGTTAAAAATTGATGGATCGCATTTGGTGCTTGAGTACGAGAGGGGTTCTCTTAAGACTGGGGCAACTCGAGGCGATGGACGTATTGGTGAGGATGTTACAGATAACATAAAGACCATTCAATCTATTCCGTTGCGTCTAAGGCGCGATGAGACAGTGGTAGTTGAAGGGGAAGTTTATATGCCAAAAAGTCAGTTTGAAAGAATAAATGAAGAACAGGGACAGAAAGGGGAGCCTCTTTTTGCAAACGCTCGCAATATTGTTGCAGGTACCATTCGACAGCTTGATCCAAGAATTGTGGCTTCGCGAAATCTATCTACCTTTATCTACGATATTTCTTTTTCAGAGAAACCTCTCCCGAAAACGCAATTTGAGGAATTAGAGCAACTTGAGGATTTGGGTTTTAAGGTTAATGCGCACCGAGAGTTGTGTGGCAATATCGATGAAGCGATTGCTTTTTGGAAAAGATGGGAGCAGAAAAAAGATCGTGAGGATTATTTAATCGATGGAGTTGTGATTAAGCTTGATGATAGAGATGCCCAGGAGATACTTGGCTATACAGGCAAAGCACCTCGTTGGGGAATTGCATGTAAATTTCAGGCAGAGCAGGTGACCACAAAGGTTCTCGATATTACCCTCCAGATTGGAAGGACAGGAGTTCTCACACCTGTTGCTATTTTAGAGCCTGTCTCTGTGGCTGGTTCAACGGTATCGCGCGCAACGCTCCATAATGAAGATGAAATCAGACGTCTTGATATTCGAGTGGGGGATACAGTGATTTTGCAAAAAGCGGGAGATGTAATTCCAGATGTTGTGAAGGTCTTAAAAGAACTTCGTACGGGGGGTGAAAAAGTATTTGTGTTTCCAAAGCATTTTCCTTTATGCGGGGGTGAGGGTCTTATTGAGAGAATACCGGGACAAGCAGCGCATCGGTGTGTTGCAAAAAATTCTTTCGCTCAGCAAAGACGGAAACTTGCGCATTTTACTTCAAAAAAGGTATTTGATATTGCGGGTTTTGGTCAGAAGACAGTCGACCAGCTTCTTGAGGCAGGAATTATTTCAAACTTTGACGATATTTTTAAGATTAAGAAAGGTGACTTTGACGCTTTACCTCGATGGGGCGATAAGTCAACCGATAAGCTTCTTGAGGCAATTGAAAAATCTCGAGATGTGGAATTTTCGCGTTTCATTGCAAGTCTTTCCATCCCGCAAGTGGGAGAAGAGACAGCTCGTGATTTGGCAAATCACTTTGGGACCGCTGAAAGATTCTCTGCTGCGTCATCGCAAGAGCTTGAGTTTCTCTCGGGTGTTGGCCCGGTTATTGCGGATTCCATTACCGCATGGTTTCGGGATAAGGAAAATAAGAAGCTTTACGAAAGACTCATGCGAGAGGTACGTTTTAAAAAAAAGGAAAAGAAATATGGAAAGATGCAATTTTCTGGAAAGACCTTCGTGCTTACAGGAACACTCCCAACTCTTTCACGGGATGAAGCTTCTGAGATGATACGACAAGCTGGAGGAAAAGTTTCTGGGTCTGTTTCAAAGAATACGTCTTTTGTATTAGCAGGGGAAAATGCGGGAGAGAAGTTAGAAAAATCAATTGAATTAGGGGTGGCGGTTTTAGATGAGGGCGCTTTTCTAAGGATGGTTAGAGGGAAATAAAGATGTGGTAGTATTCCTCTTATGATTGATAAAAGTGATATAGATAAGTTATCAAATCTCGCTCGGGTTGCCGTTTCCGAGGAAGAAAAGGAAACCTTCCTTGCGGAGATTGGCTCTATCCTCTCTTACGTGAGCCACATTGAGAGCGTGTCTTCTGGCGTACAAGATGAGGTTTCGTTTGGGCAGAAAAATATTTTAAGAGAGGATCACTCTCCTCATGAGACTGGGGTTTTTACGGAGAGACTTCTTAATGAAGCTCCCACCGTTCAAGATGGGTTCATTCGAGTGAAGAAAATTCTTCCATCATGATTGATCTTAAGACTCTTACAATTACAAAGGCAAACAATTTACTTAAGCAAAAAGAAATTTCTGCGGTTGAACTTGCGCAGGCTTATGTTAAAGAGATAGAAAAACGCGACCCTGATATACATGCATATCTGGAGGTTTTTGAAGATGTGGAAAGACAAGCTCAATTTGCGCAGAATAGGATTGATAAGGGGGATGCAAATTTCTTAACTGGTATCCCTTGCGCTTTGAAAGACAACATCCTTATTGGGGGACGTAAGGTTGGGGCGGCCTCACGTATTCTTGAAGATTTTGTTGCTCCATATGACTCTACTGTTATTCGTAAATTGAAAGAGCAGGGAATGGTGTTTCTTGGAAGGACTAATATGGATGAGTTTGCTATGGGAGCTTCTACAGAGAATTCTGCATATGGCCCAACAAAGAACCCATTTGATCTTAGTCGAGTACCTGGAGGCTCTTCTGGAGGATCTGCTTCTGCGGTCGCAATGGACGGAACCCTTGTTGCGCTTGGGTCGGATACAGGGGGGTCTATTCGTCAACCAGCAAGCTTTTGTGGATGTGTGGGTCTAAAGCCTACATACGGAGCTGTATCTCGGTATGGACTGATTGCGATGGCATCATCTTTTGATCAGATTGGCCCACTTACAAAAAATGTGACTGATGCAGAGACTGTATTTGATGCGATTAAAGGACAGGATCCGATGGATAGCACGTCATATTATCCAGAGATGATTACTTTGAACAGGGATAAAATTCGAGTAGGTGTGCCGAATAAAATTCTTGAGGTCGACGGTTTGCATGCTGATGTTCGTCAGAATTTTGAGGAATCGGTAAAAAAGATGAAGGACTTAGGTTGTGAGATTGTAGATATCGATTTGCCTACAGTTGAGCATGCGTTGGCAGTTTACTACATTATTGTTCCAGCTGAAGTTTCATCAAATTTATCTCGTTTTGATGGTGTGAAGTTTGGATTTAAAAAGGAAGGGAAAGATCTTCTTGAAGATTACCTCCTCACTCGTCGTGATGGTTTTGGTAAAGAAGTGCGTCGTCGTATTATGTTGGGGACTTACGTCCTCTCTGCGGGGTACTATGACTCTTATTATGGAAAGGCAAATATGGTGCGATCTCTTATAAAGAACGATTTCAATCGAGTTTTTGAAACCGTTGATGTGGTGGTTATGCCTACCACACCAACCCCTGCCTTTACCTTGGGAGAGAAAGCTAATGATCCTTTGGCGATGTACCTTGCAGATGTATTTACCGTTCCCGCAAACATTGCAGGTCTTCCTGCAATATCAATCCCTTCTGGATTTTCCGAGAGTGAAGGAGTGAAACTTCCTTTGGGTCTTCAATGTATCGGTAGACAGTACGAAGAGGCGGTTTTGTTTCAAATAGGTAAGAAGTTTCTGGGAGAATAAAAAAATATGGCTGATCCAAAGGCTCCACCAAAACCAAGACCGAATCCAATTGAGACACTTCTAGGTCTTTTTGTTGTTGCAAGTGTCGTTGGCGTTCTCATTAGGAGATTTCGAATACTTCTAGAAAATCTTCAAGCAGAAGCGGTTGAAGCTACTGTTGCGGTAAGTTATTTTGAGCGAGTGATACTTCCGGTGCTCAAATTTCTTTCGTTTGGAGTATCGGTACTTGCAGTGTGGGGTATTGTTTGGAGCATACGATCCCTCACAAAACTTAACACAGCACAAAATGCAATTTTCGCACCGAAGGTTTCGTCAGGTAATGTGGTGTCTGAACCGCACAAGAACCGACGATGGGAAAAAGTTTTGGAGCATATAAATTCGACAAATTCTAATGATTGGAAATTCGCAATTCTTGAGGCGGACATTATTCTTGATGAGCTTCTGGATGTAATGGGTTACAGAGGGGAGACTTTGTCCGATAAGCTAAAGCGTGTTGAGCGAAGCGATTTCGAAACGCTCGAGTTTGCGTGGGAAGCCCATAAGGTTCGTAATGCCATTGCGCACGAAGGGGCAAATTTTCTTATTACTGAAAGAGAGGCCCGGCGAGTCGTAGGTCTTTATGAAAAAGTTTTTGAGGAGTTCCATTACATATAGACCTTGTCAGGGGTGGGTGTTGTGAGTATAATACTGCCTTGTATAGCGGGATGGAGTAACAGTAACTCACGAGGCTCATAACCTCGGGACCCAGGTGCAAATCCTGGTCCCGCAACAAGGATTGTGTCGCGGGGGAAAAGACAAATGATTTTGTCTTTGCCAGGATTTGCAAGACGGAGCCATCCTGAGCTTGCGAAGGGGGCGAGTCCGGGTAGGAGCCACTTATGATCGAAGCAAATTATGCAACTGACAACCAAACTGTGTCCCCGAA
>CAZRVE010000016.1:0-13432 GCA_964603485.1 uncultured Candidatus Saccharibacteria bacterium | reverse complement strand
GAAGTGGTGGTTAATTTGCCTTCACTCTTGTAAAAATGTTTGTTGTTGCACAAAAGTCGATGGTGACGGGAAGTGAGAAAATATCATTAGATGTTATAGCAACATGGAATTTCAATTTCGGAAAATTGCTCAGGTTGTAGTCCTGGGAGAAAATACCAAAGTTTTTGAGTTTACTAATCTTTATGGATGTACAATTGGCGCAAACACAAAGATCGGAACATTTGTAGAAATACAGAGGGGTGTAACCGTTGGCAATAATTGCAAGATCTCAAGTCATACATTTATATGTGAGGGGGTTCTTGTTGAAGACGGGGTCTTCATTGGCCATGGGGTTATGTTTATAAACGACAATCATCCGAAGGCAGTAAAAACAGATGGAAGTCTTGAAGTTGATAGTGATTGGCAGGATCGTTTCGTGCGGACGAGAATTTGTAAGGGAGCGTCTATTGGGAGTAATGCAACTATTCTCGGTGGAGTTACAGTTGGAGAAGGGGCGTTAGTTGGTGCCGGTAGTGTGGTTACGAAAGATGTTCCGCCAGGGGTGACCGTCGCAGGAGTTCCTGCTCGGATAGTACACTAACTTCTTGTGATCCTTGTTTCTGAAAATTAAACATCCTATGTATGAAAGATAAAAAAATATCTCTAGCGGTATTTACAACTTATATGGATAGACGCCCTGCAAAAGGGACAGCTATTTTTATAAGAAAATTCGTTGAAGAGCTTAAAAAACATAAGGATTTTTACGACGTTACGTTAATTCATCACGAACCAATTCCAGAAGACCCTATTTACAAAGAATTTCAGGAAATTGTTTTACCACGCATCCCTGTTCCTAGGGGAAAATATTTTCTTGCGGAGCTTTTTTTCTATCTTTTTACGAGAAGGAAATTCGATATTGCTTATTTTGCATATTCTCGTCTACACCCGTTCTTTTTTCTAGTTCCAGCTAAGAAGATTGTGAGCATGCAGTATGATGGCGGTCCCGAGTCTTCGGGGTTTGATCTCGGAGCTACTCAAGGGAAAATTTCCAGGTGGTTGCGGCCTTTGATGCGTAAGTATGTGGATGCCTTTATTGCAACCTCCCGTTTTGGGAAAGAGGGTTTGGTGCGTATTAATAAGTTTGAAGAGTCGAAAGTTTACGTTTCTTATGGTGGGGCAGAACCAATATTTTCGCCGATAAATAAGCAGACAGCAATTCTATATTTAAAGGAGAAATATAATATTCAGGATACCCCAATTATTTTAGGATCCGGAAGACTAGATCCTCATAAGAATATTCTTCGTCTCATTGAGGGTTTTCATTTGCTTAAAGAGCAATATTCGATACCTCATGATCTGATAATCTTAGGAGGAGATCATATGCCTGAGTATACGAAGAAGGTACATGAACGTATTTCTGAACTTGATTTGAAGGGAAGCGTAAAGATAATGAAGGTCGATCAATTTAGCGATTTACCCTATTTCTACTCGGCATCCGATTTGTTTGTTTTCCCATCTCTTTATGAAGGTTTTGGACTGCCTCTTCCCGAGGCTATGGCTTGTGGAATCCCTGCTGTAGTTTCAGAAGGCACATCCTTGGTTGAAGTTGGCGGCGGCGGGGCACTCTTCTTTAACCCCGTTGATTCCAAGGATATTGCAGAGAAAATATACTCTGTTGTTTCGAATAAAACCCTTGCAGAGGAATTAAGAGAGAAAGGCTTGATTCAAGCAAGCAGGTTTACGTGGGCAAATCACTTTAAAGATATGGACAGATTATTTCATGTTATACTTCACGACGATGCAAACAGCTAAACGGATACTCATTATTGGAGGAGCTGGGTTTATTGGCTCAAACAGCGCGGTCCATTTCCTTAAAAAGGGCTTTTCTGTGGTTATCTTCGATAACCTTTCAAGACCTGGAAGTCTTAAAAATAAAGAGTGGATTGAATCAAACTATCCAGATATTCGCATTGTGTCGGGCGACATCACCAAGGACTTAGGTTCTCTACAAAGAGAAATTGAAGAGGCTGATTACGTTCTACATCTTGCTGCTCAAGTAGCGGTGACCACTTCATTGGTCGATCCAGTTCTCGACTTTGAGGTCAATGCCCGAGGCACACATAATGTACTTGAGGCAATTCGACTAAGTAAGAAGAGGCCAAGTATTATTTATTCTTCAACAAATAAAGTTTACGGATCTCTGGAGCATATTCCTCTTGAGGAATCCGACAGAAGATATAACTTTACTAATGGAAGGGTAGGGGTTGGAGAAAAGGAACAACTAGATTTTCATTCTCCATACGGATGCAGTAAGGGGGCTGCTGACCAGTACGTAATTGATTACGGGAGAATTTTTGGTTTAAAAACCATGGTTTTTCGCCAATCTTGTATTTATGGTTATAGACAGTTTGGAGTGGAAGATCAAGGTTGGGTTGCCTGGTTTCTTATTGCAGCATTGCAAGATAAAAAACTCTCAATATACGGAAATGGAAAACAAGTGAGAGATGTCCTTTTTATTGATGATCTCGTTAATCTCTATGATTTGGGCTTTTCTGGGATGGATCAAGATGGCAACTTGTCTGCTCACGCTTTTAATGTTGGTGGCGGGTATGAGAACTCAATATCTCTTATTGAATTTATAGATGTTATTGCTGGTCTTAATTCAAAAAAAATTGAATATGATTTTGCGGCAGAACGTCCTGGAGATCAAAAAATATTTATTTCCGACAACTCTCTTGTTAAGGAAAAGCTTGGTTGGTATCCTCGAATTCACATGAACGATGGAATACCTCTCTTGAATGAATGGGTAAGGGAGAATAAACATTATTTTTTGAGCTAAAGAATGAATCAGGTTCAGGAACCGCCTCTAGTGTGTCCTCTTTGCAAAGAAGAGCCAGTATATAAAGTCGAGGTTTTACCCGGGACTATGTTTACCGCGTATAATTGCAATAATTGCGGGGTCTTGTTCTGGTGGCCGATGAAAAACCCTGGTTTTGAGTGGTATGAGAGGGATGAGCGCTATGCTGGAAGAAATCACGAACCTCTCCTTCTTCCAAACTGGAATCATAGAAAAGTAATTTCCTTTCTGAAGAATAAAACGGGAAAGGTGTTAGACATTGGGTGTGGGACCGGCAATTTTCTTGCGCATGCAAAAGAACAAGGTTGGGATCCCTACGGGATTGATTTCGATCGAGACGCCATCGCTACCTCCAAAGAGGTGTTTCATTTAAATAATACCTTTGTAAGCGATTTACCTCATTACATCGACAATTCAACAAAGAATACTTTCGATTTAGTAACTTTTTTTGATGTATTTGAGCATATTGATAACCACAATGAATTTATTTCTCTAATAAAGGAGATTTTGAAAGATAAAGGCCATATTGCAATGTCGATGCCGTATCGCAAGGGTGCGCGCTGGCTTCAGCCCCATGATTTACCGCCGAGACATTTGACGCGTTGGGATGAGGTCTCAATTAGAAAGTTTCTAGAGAGGAATGGCTTTAAGGTTCGGTACCTGGCGCGTCGTTCTGAGGGGATTTCTTTTTTGATTCTCAAGCTAAGATTTCGATATGGTAAATATACTTCTTTTAATCTCGTATCAAAGTTAAGAAAAGTTTTCGAGAGAGAAGGAGGGAAGGTGGAATTAGGGAGCACTCAGGCTCGGACAATTAATACTGCAAGTAAAGTGGCAAGGATTAAAGATACAATTATTTTTGGAATTCCTGCATTTGTAGTGTGGCTCGCGATGCTTTTTACACCAAAAAGATATATCACGCTCTATGTGATTGCAGAAAAGCAGTAGCCTGTTATTTCGCTGCTCTTAAAAGTAGAACTATTGAGATAGCGGTCCCACTCCATGCAGATATGAGGACTCCCCAGACCGCTCCCCAAATACCCCACACGGGTACGAGGAAAAATACTGCTCCTATTTTTGTGATAAAGGAAACTATGCTCACAATGTAATTTTCTTTTATTTTTTTGTGGACGGAGAGAAGTGATGCGAATGGATACGTAATAGCCGAGAGGGTATAGAACACAAGTACTTGGGCATATTTTACAGATGAGAGGTATTTAGGGAGGAGATAGGTGAATATGAAAGGCGCAATAAAAACAAAAATGACACAGCCGAGAAATATCACCACACCAAATAAAAGCATCTTATTTTTCAACAACTGAGCGGCTTCTCGATGACTTTTGTCGGCAAACTTTGGTAGCGCAAGAAGACCCGAGACTTTGAGGAGAGACTGAATCCTCATGGGTATGGCTTGGGCAAGGGCAAAAATGGCGACTTGAGCGGGCCCAAGGAAATGGAAGAGGGCGATCTGATCAATTGATCCAATTATGCGGGTGACAATCTGAAAGCCAGACATGTGCTTGCCGTAGCTAAGGAGCCCTGGATCCTCGTTGGTATTACTTTGGTGTTTAGGCAGAAGGAAGAAAAGCGTATATGTGCGTAATGTAATGTAAGGAATAAAGTATGCCAAGGAGAGAAAAATTATGTTATCACTCAAAAACATTGTTGCCGCAAGTGATAGGGCTGAAAAGACTTGGGTGAGAATATCCATACGAGCCCATTCTTTATAAAGCTTTTTTCCATTGAAGAATGCGGTGACAACCGTACCAGCTTCCATAATTGGCAAGGCAAATGCCATCATGAATAAGAGATATGCAAGTTCGGTATTTCCTTGTGTGTATGTATAGGCTCCGTATGAGCCGGCCGCAATGAGCGAGATCACGCCATACTTAAGTTTGAGATGAAAACCTTGAAAAAGAGATCCCTCAAATTTGTGAATTGTGGACTGCACCACGGCAGTGTCAATTCCTGGGAGGGTGCCTATTGCGAAGAGGGCATAGAGCGATAATAGATATCGATAGGTTCCATATGTTTCTGGGGGTATAAGGTTTGCAAAGGCCACGGTCATTCCAAGCCCTATAAAAGCGCTCGTCACTTGAGTAAGTGAAAGGTAGAACCCCCCAGAGGCAATGTAGTGAAAATCTATTTTAAAAACTCTGCTTAACCACGAGAGGGCAGGGGTTATCATGGCGTTCATACTAGCATAAAGCGACTTTGCTTGGAGTGGTTGACAGGTTTGTCCTCTTTGAGTTTTTTCTGTATATTCAGCCTATGAGAAAACCTCTTTTTGTCCTAGGGACTCTTGTCTTTCTGGGCTTTGTTTTAAAACTTCTTTTGATTTTTTCTTCTCAGGATTTTTTGATAAGCAATCTCATTCCAGATGATTCTTTCTACTATTTCAAGACCGCTCAGAATATTGCATTAGGGTACGGATCAACTTTCGACGGAGTTCACAGTGCGAACGGGTATCATCCATTGTGGATGGTGCTTATCTTGCCTTTTTTTACATGGCTCGGTTTAGGGGATATCGGATCATTACTCCCTATACAGGCATCACTTGTATTGTCTGCATTGTTTGATGCGGGGACCCTTATTACGCTGCTATTTATTGTGAGGCGTTATACTCAAAAACTTTGGATTCAGGTGGGAGTGAACTTATTTTGGATTTTTAATCCTTTTATTATTTACGAAACCTTATCAGGACTTGAGACATCATTGTCGCTCTTCCTCATTGCGCTTACGCTCCTTTATTTGATTCGATTAAAAGACTCTACTTCAGGATATATTCTTCTTGGTATTTCGAGTGGGCTTCTAATGCTCGCGCGACTCGATAACCTTATTTATTTTCTTGGAATCTTACTCTTTATTTTTCTTTACTCGAAAAATGGCTTTAAGAGGGTACTCCTCACAGGTTTCACTGCTTCAGTTGTGGTCCTTCCTTGGTTGGTGTGGAACGTAATCCACTTCGGCTCACTTCTTACGTCTTCTTCAGCTGCATTTACGATGTATCAGCATCAGCTCATCGTTCAGGATCATGGGCCGAGTGTGTTTCAAAAGATTAAGGCGGCTATTTATATGGCAGAGCACGGCTTCCAAACAGTGCTTGCTCAGACGGGGGCGCCCACGCTCGCTCTTCTTTTTATTGGGATCGGGATCGTCCTATTCTTTCAAGGTCTAAAAAATAAAAAAATAGTGATGAGTAATTTTTGGAAAAGGCCAGAGATATTTTTCTTTGGATCATGGATTACTCTTTTTTTAATCCATACGGTTCTACGTTTTGGATATAGAACGTGGTATTTTATTTCCCTTAACATTTTCCTCGTGTTATTCGGAGCGTATGTACTTAACCTTCTTGATCAGGAAGAAACCCCTCCTTTTCTAGGTTATACGTGCTTTTTTGTTCCGGCTCTTCTTGGATTTTTTGTTGCTTTCTCTTTCTTTGTCTCTTGGAGTCAGGATTTACGCGACCGAGAAAGGGCCCAGAGAGAAATGATTAGTATGGCTTATTGGGCAAATGATAATTTACCGACAGGCTCTATTATCGGAGTTTTTAACTCTGGCGTTCAGGGGTATTTCTCTCGACATAAAGTTGTGAATCTTGACGGCCTCATTAATCAAAGCGCGTACGAAGCGATGAAGAAAAGAGAGTTGTGGAAATATATTGAAGATGAAGGAATTACCCATGTAAGTGACTTTGACATTTACCTGTCCTACCGATATAAGAATTTTCTTGGGATTGAAGATCCGTTTAGTCGCATGAAATTAATACACTCTGTATCTCTTGGAGAGCACGGCAGAAGCGGGGAACGCCCAGGCATTCACCTCTCTTCTGTGATTAAGGAAAAGAGACCTAAGTAGTCGTATAATAGAGTCTATGCATTACATATATCTAACGATTGCGTTTTGTCTTAATGCGACCGCAAACATCATCTTGAAAATCAGTGCAAATAGTTTTCAAGGGAAGCCTTTTTTTACCGCAGTTTCCCGGGAGACGCTCTTGTCTTTTATAAAAGAAAGAAGCCTTTTTATTTTTGGAATTTTTCTCTTTGCGTTAAACGTTTTCTTTTACTATGCATCTTTGAGAACTGTTCAAGTTTCTGTCGCATATCCTGTGATGGTTGCAATGAGCGTGCTCATCATAAACGGGTACGCCATTTTCTTTCTTAATGAGTCGATACGCGCAATTCAAGTTGCGGGATATGTTGCAATTATCATTGGAGTCATGTGCGTATTTTTTGGAGCTAAATAAGGCGGATGAAAAATACTTATTACTTTGAGGATATTCCGAAAAGCGATTTCCTTCCTTTTCAATCCGGCACACTCCTTCTTGATATTGATCACACCTTATTGCCGCCTAGTGTTTTAGAGTTAGGACAAAAGGGGAGGGAACAAATTCTTCGTATTAAAGAAATGGGAATTACCATACTATTACTATCGAACGGAGGAAGGCATGTTCGAAATCGAGCGCTCGCTCAAACTTTAGGGGTAGAGTATGTCACTTCTCGTTACAAGAAGCCGAATAAAAAAATTATTAGCGGTCTTACCCTTCGTCAGCCAGTTGTGGTGGTGGGAGACAAAGGCCTCACTGACGGTCTTTTTGCACTGCGTATCAAGGCTCCTTTTCTTCGTGTAAAGAGACACACTTCTCCTGCGGATTCTTTTTTTGATACAGTGGCTTGTATTATTGACGACGTGCTGTCATATCTTTTACCTATATGAAAAAAACCTTCGCCTATATTCGAATTGTCCGTCCTGAACAGTGGGTAAAAAATATATTGGTCTTTGTTCCTATCTTCTTTGCGAGGGAGATTTTTATTTTAGAAGAGTTCTTCGTAACAAGTTTAGTGTGTGTCGTTTTCATACTCACCTCATCGGCGATGTATGTCTTAAATGATATTTATGACCGTGATCAGGATAAGCTTCATCCGATTAAGAGTATAAAAAGACCACTTGCGTCGGGAAGCCTTGAGCTCTCCGAGGCATATCGTGCGCTCGCTTTCTTGTTAATTTTGGTTGGCTTGTGTTTCCTCTTTTCAAAGAACCTTTTACCCGCATCGCCATATGTGATTACTTATGTGGTTCTCAATATTTTATACTCACGTTTTCTGAAGAATATTCCAGTAGTAGAGATTGTTACTGTGTCGATCTTTTATATACTTCGCGTATTCACGGGTGGGGCGGTGATTGGGGTGGGGCTTTCTCACTGGATTATTTTATGTCTTTTCTTCGTGACACTCTTAGTCGTTTCTGCAAAGAGGTTGAGTGAGATAAAGCATGAGCATAAGAGGAAGGCAGTGCGAGAGTATGCTGAGGATTTTCTCAAAGGCGTTGTTTCTCTTTGCGCTTCTCTTTCGATACTCTCTTATGCTCTCTATACAATTCTCGCTTCTCCAGAGGGCACACAAGGGGCGCTTATGTACTCCATTGTATTTGTTTCAATTGCAGTGTTGAGGTTTATGATGATTGCCTACAGTAAAGAAGCGGAATTTCCAGAAAGAAAGCTTGTTACCGACCCAATTACACTAGGAGCTTTCTTTCTGTGGCTTGTGTCTATCTTCTACGCGTTCTATATTGTCTAGACTCATATGGCACGATATTTCATTACTGGCGGCTCAGGTTTCCTTGGTATCAATCTCGTACGCTACTTGCTCGAGAGAGGGGAAGATGTTGTCTCTTATGATATTGCTCCTTTTACCTACCCCGAGAAGGATAAGGTGACAGAGATCCTAGGTGACATTCGTGATTTTAAGAACCTTTCGCAGGCCATGAAAGGGTCTGACATTGTAGTACACACGGCAGCTGCGTTACCGCTCTACAAGAAAGAGGATATTTTTTCTACTGATATTTTGGGAACGGAGAATGTGATGCGTGCAGCTTTGGAGAATGGTATACCAAGGGTTGTGCATGTTTCTTCTACTGCGGTGTATGGTATTCCTGACCATCATCCTCTTGTGGAAGATGATTTACTTGACGGGGTGGGGCCTTATGGAATTGCAAAAATTGCCGCTGAAGAAAAGGCAGAGGAGTATCGCAAGAAGGGCCTCATAGTTCCGATTGTGCGTCCGAAATCTTTTATAGGCCCGGAGCGACTTGGGGTGTTTGCATTATTTAGTGAATGGGCTGATTCTGCGAACGGATTTCCGCTGATTGGTAATGCGAAGAATAGATATCAGCTTTTGGATGTGGAAGACTTGTGTTCCGCTATTTATCTTTGCGCAACAAAAGACGCTTCGATAGTAAATACAGTTTTTAATATTGGGGCGGAGAAGTTTGAAACAATGAAAGAGGATTATCAGGCAGTTCTTGATTATGCAGGGTTTGGAAAGAAGATAAAGACTTTTCCCGCGTGGCCGGCGATTACCACCCTTCGTATCCTTGAGGCCCTCCACCTTTCCCCTTTATATAAGTGGGTATATGAAACCGCTTCTAAAGACAGTTTCGTCTCTATAGATAAGGCAAAGCGTATTCTTGGCTGGAAGCCGGTTTTTTCAAATCAGGATGCTTTAATTCGTAATTTTGTCTGGTATCGAGAACATAAAGGGGAATTCGCTCTTGAAAGTGGAATATCCCATAGAGTGCCATGGAAACAGGGTATTTTGAAGCTCCTCAAACTCTTTTTCTAGTGTTATAGTCAAGCCCATGAACATAAACACCATTCTTAGAAATACTATTTTGGGCGGTATTTTTATTATTCCCTTTATTCCGTTCTTCGTATCCCAATCGATGCTCTTTCCTTTTATTACAGGAAAGAACTTTGCATTTCGTATCATTGTTGAAATAATCTTCGCTCTTTGGGTTATTTTGGCACTGCGTGATGAAGAATTTCGCCCTCGTTTCTCTTGGCTCCTAGCTTCCGTGGGACTCTTCACTCTTTTTGTTGGGTTGGCAGATATCTTTGCAGAAAATTCTTATAAAGCATTTTGGAGTAATTATGAGCGCATGGAGGGTTTTGTGACGATTCTGCACCTATTTTTGTATTTCATCACAGTCTCTTCCGTGCTTCATTTGAAAAGATGGTGGGATGCGCTTCTTGCAACTTGGTTTGGATCAAGTATCCTCATGTGTCTTTATGCACTTCTTCAGCTTTCTGGAAATGCAGTCATTAATCAAGGCGGAGTGCGAGTTGATGGAAGGCTCGGAAATGCAACCTATCTTGCGGTATTCCTTTTGGTCACATTCTTCTTTGGACTCACAATTTTAGTGCGCAAGGTGAACGATGCGAAGAATTCTCTATTGTGGTTTTTTGTTCCCGCACTTATCCTGCAACTTATAGTTCTCTACTACACTGCAACCCGAGGCGCGATATTAGGTTTGATAGGGGGCGCGGTGGTGACAGGTGGAATTATGGCACTTTTTTCTCGTGATTCTCAAAAAGTTCGTAAGGCGGGATTCATTTCGCTTGGTGTCGTGGTTCTGGTCTTGGGGATATTCTTTTCGGTTCGCAATACAGAATTTGTTAAAACAAGTCCAGTACTTTCCCGTTTTGCGTCACTTTCCGTTGAGGAGGTAAAAACTCAAGGCCGTTTCTTCATCTGGCCTATGGCTATAGAGGGTTTTAAAGAGCGCCCACTTCTAGGTTGGGGTCAGGATGGATTCAATCATGTTTTCAATGCAAAGTATGATCCTCGCATGTACGCCCAAGAACAGTGGTTTGATCGAGCTCACTCGGTCCCACTTGATTGGCTTGTTGCAACTGGAATCCTCGGATTTCTTGGATACCTTTCTATGCTTCTGGTTCTTTATTACTACATTTGGAAGGGTAAAGATGGAGGATTCTCTCTTTTGGAAAAGAGTCTTTTTACTGGACTTCTTTCCGCGTATATTTTCCAGGGCCTATTTGTGTTCGACAACTTAGTAAGCTACATTCTGTTTTTCTCACTTCTCGCAATGTTCCATTCTTTCTCTGGAGGAAAGAAGATTCATATTCCTCATGTCTTTACTGCGCAAATGGGACGCAATGTAGTTGCGGCAGTAGTTGTGGTGCTTTTTGCAACTTCGTTCTATTTCTTCAATTGGAAGCCGATTAGAGCGAGTCAAACAATGATTGATGCGTTGACCACACTTCGTACAAGTGGACCAAGCGAAGAGGCTCTAAACCTTTTTGAAAAGGTGTTTGCATACAATACATTTGGAAGCGCAGAAGCTCGCGAGCAATTGGCAACAAGCGCAAACCTTTTTGGAAATGCGCAGGTTTCAAAAGAGGTTCAGCAAAGATTTATTGAGATATCTGTGCGAGAGCTCTCTAAGCAAGTTGAGGAAGCCCCACGAGATGCACGCTACCGACTTTTCCGAGGAGTCTTCTATAGAGCGGTGGGTGATAACCAAAAAGCGTTAGAGGATCTTTACGAAGCTCGCAAACTTTCTCCTCGAAAACAGACAATTCTTTTTGAGCTGGGAACCACTCTTGCGGCAGATGGAAAAAAAGAGGAAGCTCTGAAGATTCTACAGGAAGCGTGGGAGCTTGAGCCAAGTAATATGGAAGCACGTATGATTCTTGGACTCACCGCACTTTCTCTTGGAGAAGAAGAGATTGCGAAAGGAGCCCTTGAAGGCGTTTCTCAAGGATCTCTATATTTTGATGATCGTTTTGTGGGGGTTCTCGCTGGTCAATCAAAATGGAATGAACTCGTGCGGGTGTTTTCTTACCGCATTGAGAATGGGGCAGATACAGTTGATAACAACGTGTCTCTTGCGGTTGCCTATCTAAAGATAGGGAATAGAGCTCGTTCTATCGA
Organism: uncultured Candidatus Saccharibacteria bacterium; assembly: GCA_964603485.1. Lineage (GTDB taxonomy): Bacteria > Patescibacteriota > Minisyncoccia > Phycocordibacterales > Zambryskibacteraceae > CAYVDB01. The sequence goes on along the minus strand of CAZRVE010000016.1, from coordinate 1,861 downwards.
GGTTTTAAAGCGTGTTGCAGGTAGGGATCCGCAGTATAAGCAGCAAATGGAGTACTTTATCGGAGAGATTGAAGCTGGAAGAGACCCTTCTCAATAGAGTGACCGAGGGGGGGTGAATGAGGGGGTTGACTTTATTTCTTGGGTTTGCTATAATACAGGGGTGAGTGCGGTTCCGAAAGGAGAACAGCATCAAAACAAAACAAATGTGATACAAGTCCCGCTTCGGCGGGGCTTGTGTTTTATATGGGGAAATAGGATCTACCTTCATTGATTTTATATTTGTTTTCTCTATGATGAAGAGTGCGGCGTCTTTCCATTCGTGGAGAGTGGTCGCACTCACATACACATTTGTTTTGGAGCTCGCCCCACTCTCCGCGAATGGGCGGAACCAAAATAAAAAATAATCCCAACATTATTTTGTTGGGATTATTTTTATAAAATTTTTTGTATTTTTATTCACAATGTACTCAATTAAAAAAATATTAAAAATATTTCCCATGAAATTAATTTTTAATTTAAAAAATATTTTTTTGTTATCCACATGTTGCATGCAAATATCATTGTATGTGTGACACAAGTGTACGATAATTAACGCAGGTCGTAATTGTTGTGTGTCAGTGTCGTGATGCGCAGCGAATTATTGTGAACATTAATTTTCATCTTCTTGTGCAAGCGTTCGAAAGAATGTGCGCACACAAAATACTATGGCAGCAAAAAAGAAAAAGAAGGTAGCTAAGAAAAAAGCTCCTGCTCGAAAGAAGAAGACTACAACAAAGCGAAAGGCTTCACGCCGACGCTAGTCTTCGAAACCGCCCGCCCAGGACACCCTGGAGCGGGCGGTTTCTTTTTATGCTAAAATGGGGTGCTTTTACTATGGCGTTAGACATATTTACAAAGATATTTGGCGATACTACAAGCCAAGAACTCAAGAAACTCTCACCTATTGTTGAGAAGATTAACGCGCTCGAAACGGCCTATTCTGCGTTATCGGACGAGGAGCTTAAAGGTAAAACTCTAGAGTTTAGGGAGAGACTTAAAAAAGGAGAGACACTTGAGGATCTTCTTCCAGAGGCCTTTGGGGTAACAAGAGAGGCGTCTCGACGCACTCTTGGGCAGAGACATTTTGATGTTCAGCTCATGGGCGGAATTATTCTGCATCAAGGAAAAATTGCGGAAATGAGAACGGGTGAAGGAAAAACACTTGTTGCAACACTGCCCGCATATTTAAACGCGCTTTCTGGTAAAGGTGTTCATGTTGTTACCGTAAACGACTATCTATCTCGCCGTGACGCTGCGTGGATGGGTCAGATTTATTCTTTTCTAGGTCTCACTGTTTCAGTAATTAACCATGATACATCTTTCATCTACGATCCAAATCATATTGAAGAGGACGCAGAGAGGGATGTTACCGGAGGTTTTCAAGTTGCAAAAACCTTTCTTCGCCCCGTTTCTCGCAAAGAGGCTTATACCGCAGATATCACCTACGGAACAAACAATGAGTTTGGGTTTGATTATCTTCGTGACAACATCGAGTATCGAAAAGAGAATCTCAGGCAACGTGAACACGCGTATGCCATTGTAGACGAAATAGACTCTATTCTTATTGATGAGGCGAGAACTCCTCTTATTATCTCTGCCCCGACGACGGAATCGGAAAATCTCTACAAAACTTTTTCTGGTATTGCACGTAATCTTATTTCTGGAGAGGATTACACTGTTGATTTAAAGTTTAAACAAATCTCTCTTACTGATAAGGGTATTACCAAGGCAGAAAAGGCGCTTGGTGTTGATAATATCTATACCGATAGAGGTATTAAGTATGTACATCATCTCGGGACGGCCGTTCGTGCAAAAGCACTCT
>CAZRVE010000015.1:0-14171 GCA_964603485.1 uncultured Candidatus Saccharibacteria bacterium | reverse complement strand
GAAACTGATTCAGATCCAGAGGTTGTCTTCGTTCCAGACCAACCACCTGATGCAGTACAACCTGTTGCATTCGCTGAACTCCATGTGAGTGTTGAAGAATTACCTGACGTAATTGTTGCAGGAGAAGCGGAGATGTTTATGGTCGGAGCAGGCGTAGCGGGGGTAACCTCCTGAAGGTACCCTTCAACTGCCCATCCATCGGGCGCATTTACATAATCAATATTCCACCAAATATCAGAGCCCTTGGCGGTAGTAGGACCTGCTACCACAACGCCAGCAGCCCCCAAAGGTTGCTGTCCAAGTCTAGAACCTGATGGAGCGGAACGGATATTAAGTTTTGAAGTTGTCTTAACTTTGTCACCAATATCAAATTTGGCCGGAGGTGGTGGTGGAGCATTCACCGTCACTGTAGTCGACTGGGTCGTCGTACCTCCACTTCCGAAACACGACAGAGTGTAAGTTGTATTTGCAGTTGGAGAAACTGATTCAGATCCAGAGGTTGTCTTCGTTCCAGACCAACCACCTGATGCAGAGCATCCAGCTGCATCTGATGATGACCAGATAATTGTTGAGGAATTACCTGCTGTTATTGTTGCAGGAGATGCGGAGAGGGTGACTGTAGGAGCTGGTGGCGGAGGAGGTGCTGACTCTGTTGGAGAACAGGCGGCTGAAGCGGTTACGGAAATAGGAGGAAGAGTCCAGGCAGAAGCGAGAGTTCCATTGAGAGCGCGAATTTGATACCCATAAGTGGCACCAGGGGTGAGGTTTGTATCGACAAAGGACGTTGTGCTCACAGGGGGTCTGTTACCTCCGGGCATACTATAAATTTCATAAGAAGTTGCTCCAGAAGATGTCTCCCATGAAAGATTCACCTGCCCACCGCACGCTCCTGATACAGCCTTAAAATATGTAGGGGTTGAAGGTGCTGTTCCTCCAGAAGTAAGGGCTAGATTCATCCCTACCTCAACAAAGTTACCCAACTGCTTACTCATTTTTCCAAACGAAGTAAAAATCACCAAGAGAAGAACTGCAACTACAGCAACTCTTCTAGCTCCTTCCTGTTTCATTAATTTAAAATTAATATTAATCAGCCCTTGACCTGCTTAAGGTCGACATACATTTATCATAGCACTTCTTTAACTATTAATAATAGACCGTTCAGGGACGCGACTACTCTAATACAGAAAGTAGGATGGGGTAAATTCTCTCTGAGAGTAATTTGTACCCAATGTCATTAGGGTGAATTGAGTCATACATGTACTCACGTTTAATAAGGAGTCCATCAAGTACATTTGAAACATATGCGGTCCCGTACATTTCGTGAAGCTCTTCAAACTCATCTTTAAAATTATCCTTCAAAACACCCCCTCTGATACCTAAGAGAAGCACTATAGCTCCCCGACTTTGAAATTCCTTAATTATGGTCGAAAGGTTACTGAAGGTCTCCTCTTTAGGAACTTTTCGTAAGAAATCATTACCGCCAAGAAGAAGAATCACCACCTTAGGATTTGGCACCTCTTCTAGAACAGCCGGAAGGCGTTCGAGCGCTAAAGTTGTTGTATCACCTCCCCGACCAAAATTTCGAATAGGTACACCTATCTTTTTACTTAAATTAGACACGAGATCATTACCTTGAGATGATCCAACTCCTGCGATTAAACTATCACCAAAAGCAATAATTTCTTTATTCGATGAAGGATAATTTGTAACAGATGAGGGGCTTGAGTAAAACCAAAAAGACAGAAGCACCACCAAAGCAAAAAAAGGAATCCACCACATCCAAGATTTCATATAAATATATTTCTTAGGAATGAAAACTATCGAACTTCAACAAATTTATCGAATAGCACCTGGTAAATACCTCCAAGAGCAATGAGCAGAAGAATGTAACTAATTGGTTGTCCGACCACAGGAATAAAATCAATCACCATTATACCAAACACACCAAGAAGGATCGTCTTCCAATTTACTAAAATTTGATCTTTATGAGTGAATCGAAACAGGAGAGTGCCCAATACGATCGGAGCATATACAGAAGCAAATAATATTCCAATTACATAAAGAGCGAGTGCGAGAAGAGAAAATGGAATGCCAATGAATGTGAGGAATCCAATAAAGGCAGCGATCGGAACACCAACCATTGTAAGAAAACCTCGCAAAAGACTACCGCCCATCCTAGTTACAGAGACAGTAACGAAACGCTCGGAAATATTTCTTAAGACGCCATGGAAAATAAGTGCCGAGAGAAGAAGGATTACAAACTTTATGAAAACCCAAGTTCCCCACAAAGTCGGGATGAACTTCTCCGCTTGAGAACGGGTGTTTATTTGAGTAAACACGGTCTCCCCAACCACCCTTCCCCCTTCTCGGATTTCGACCGGAAGAGATGCTGAATAAGAAAGTTTTCCTAGAATTACCGCATGCGGACCAAGGATCACTTTATCTGCACGAAGAGAAACATCTCCCGCTATCTCTTCGTCAATAAACACTTCCCCTGCAAGTGCTGAAAAAGATCCGTCAACTTTTCCCAAAACTGCAATATTTCCAGCTGCCACAGAAAGACTACCTTTAATAGATGTTTCTGGAAGAACCTCTACTGACTGACCTACCGCAACCACATCCTCCTCAATACTTCCCCCAATATAAACCTTTCGGGCTAGGATACGGAGATCGCCTTTTATCGTACTAATGATGTGAGCGGTATTTGCAAGCACGAGCGCATCCTCATTCACTTCATTTCCTCCAACAAAAACTGCCATACCTGTGGTTACAAGATCTCCGGTGATTGTTCCTGCTACGGTAGTATTGCTTCCTATCGCATAAAGGTCACCTTCGACAATGTCTCCTTTACGAAGTGAGTAATTTTCATCAAACCGAACCGTTCCCGCAAAGGCAAGAAGGGGGAAGCAGAGCGCGAACACGAAGAATAGAGTGAGGGGTTTTTTCATACAACCATTTATTACCTAGCCAGATACTAACACTTGTGGCCCTATTTTTCAAAGACTATACTGTAACAGTACGATTCGATGTACGTCTCTTTAAGAGAGTTCGAAGTTTTATTGTTAATAATAATTTATTGAAATGTTTAAGAAAAAGTTGATTATGTTTTCTATGGTCGCATTAATCTTGTGCGCAGGGGTATCTACGCAAGTAGCCTACGCACAAGAAAGCTCAAGTGATGCAGTAAGTGGTATGCAGAAATTATTGGAACAAATAAAATCACTTCAGACACAACTTGAAGATTTGAGAAAAAAAGAATCCACCCTTGTAACTGAACTCCAGAGCACGCTCGCCCTTACTCGCGAATTACGACGTGGAATGAGTGGTGATGATGTGAAAAGGCTCCAAGAGATCCTCGCAACTGACCCAACTATATACCCAGAGGGAATTGTTTCTGGAACTTTTGGACCTCTCACTGAAAAAGCTGTGAAGAAATTCCAACAAAAATTCGAAATCGAACAAGTGGGAAATGTTGGCCCAAAAACACTTAGCCAATTAAATAAAATTCTACAGGATGGCGCAGGAAATTCTGGTAAAGTTCCTCCAGGACTTCTCGTCGCACCTGGAATCGCTAAGAAACTTGGATATCAACCAATGCCCCTCCCTGGACAAAAGCTCCCTCCTGGAATTGCAAAGAAACTTGGAGTAGGTACCTCAACGGGATCTTCAACTCCTGACACAACTGCTCCGGCTATCTCAAATGTAAGCGCGACAAGTACCGCATCAACAAGTGCAATCATCTCTTGGACAACAAATGAGAATGCGACAGGTATTGCATGGTATAGCACATCTACACCCGTAGTGACGGCAACCGCCTCAAAGACGGAGAATCTCACCCTAAAGAAGAACCACTCTCTTACTCTCTCTTCTTTGGCCGCAACCACCACCTACTACTACGTGGTGTCTTCAAAAGATTCAAGTGGAAACACTGCAACTTCAAGTCAGTATTCAATCACCACACTCGGACAATAACCCCTCTCCGTTGTTGCTTTAAAAAAACTCTCCAGGATCTGGAGAGTTTTTTTATTATTGAGTCCGCGGTGGCAAAAACTGTATTGTTTGTGGAGGAATAAAAAAAGATTCATCTTTGACCCAAGGAACACAGTTATAAGAAAGTTTCTGATTGTAATCTACTCCCTCTTGACCGGGCTGGGTCACTGCATCTTTTTGGATTGGAGTTTTAAACCCATCTTTTGTAAGAGAAGACCAAACATATGAGTCTGTCTGATCCGCAATCATGAAAGCTTGAAAAGGCTCCGTGCCGAGCGCAGGAACAGAAACCGAGAAATTCCCTCTCACCTTACCGTCAGCAACATACACCGTCCCCAACGTCTTTGAATATTGAGTCTCGCTTGTAAACTTACATTCCAAGGGCTTATTAAGCGCAACAAGATCCTTCATTGATCCAGAAATCACTCCCCCATCTTCTTGTATTGATTGCGCTGGAATTGCCTCCCCACTCTCCTTTATATCCTTTGCAGAATCTCCCTTAAGACCAAAAAATATTCCCCCTACAACCACAATGCCGGTAATGATATACACAATAATATTAGTTTTCATATTCATCATTTTAATCATATATCTGGTTTTTTAAACCTAGACACAGGAAAAAGCATATATACTAATACTATTATGAAAAAGAAAGTTCTCCTCTCCTTACTTATCATCTGCATAGTATTACTAGGAGCTTGGTGGTCTATCAAACCCTCCCTCACAAGAGATTGGTCTCTCGATCAAGAGATACTGCCCACTGCAACTATCCAAGGAGAACTTATTACCGTACGCAACATAAGAAACTTTTCTTATGCGTCAACCACTTCCTATACCCCAGCGTATTACGATAAAACATTTGATCTCAAAAAATTAAAACGTGTCTGGTTTATCGTAGAACCATTTTCAGGATACATAGGAGCGGCTCACACTTTCCTCTCTTTCGAATTCGAAGACGATAATTTCTTGGCACTATCAGTAGAAATACGAAAAGAAAAAGGGGAAAGTTTTTCTGCATTAAAAGGACTTCTTAAAAGATACGAGCTTATGTATGTGGCGGGCGACGAACGTGATCTCATAAAACTTCGTTCAAACTACAGAAAAGACAAAGTATACGTATACCCTATTGCTACCACAGAAGAGAATCAGAGAAAACTTTTTTTAAGCATGGTTACAAGAATGAACAGGCTCGCAGAAGAGCCTGAGTTTTACAACACTCTCACAAGTACCTGCACGACGAATATCGTGTCGCACGTAAACGAAATCGTACCAAAGCGAATTCCAATACGCTCTGAAATATTATTTCCTGCTGAATCAGACAGACTTGCTTATGACCTAGGGCTAATCGACACCACACTATCCTTCGATGAAGCTCGTGAACGTTTCCTCATTAACGAAAAGGCTATGAAATATGCCGAAAGTGAGGATTTTTCACGTAAGGTTCGCGAGCTTGAATAAAGACTCATTTTTCAGTATCGTAGTGCTTACGTTCTTAGTTTCTTAATTGCGGGATCGTCTAATGGTAGGACAGATGACTCTGAATCATCTAATCTAGGTTCGAGCCCTAGTCCCGCAGCAATGTAAATTTTTGCTAGAACTCTCTGGCAAAAATTAACATCCCTACTGAGGGCTACGGCTCGAACATGGAAAGGGGTCGGGAAAACTCTAGTTTTCCCGTGAAGGAAGGCAACGAACGAAGTGAGTGTGGGAAAACCGTGGGTTTCCCAGGAGTTCGAGCCCTAGTACCATATAAGAATACGCCAGCAGGCCGAACGTGCAATGAGCATAATCAAAAACCCTCATATGTATTTCGTCTACATCCTAAAATGCCAAAATGGCAGTCTCTACACCGGCATCACCACTGATATTAAAAGAAGGTTCGGTGAACATAAAAATGGAAAAGGTGGTCGCTACACAAGATCCGCAGGTGCTCAAAAGATTATATATACCGAAAGGCATCCAGATAAGTCATCCGCACTAAAGAGAGAAGCTCAGATTAAGAGTTGGCGGAGAGATAAAAAATTAACCCTCACTAACAACCATACGGCCTAAAGAACTTCCTAAATAGAATCCAAATCTAACCCCTCAATCTTCTCCACCCCAACCCAGACAAGCTCCCAAGGTTCAGGTTCAGGCCCTCCATCGCGCTCCCCTCTTGGATAACTTGGAATAAATCCATACTTACGGACCGCTTCATAATTATTTCTTGAAACCCATTTGTACCCACGAGTTTTTCCAAATTCATAAAAAGAAAGCCCTGAATCAATATCTCTAATATCAATGGTGTATCCACTATGATGCCTTGAGTAACCTGGAGGAGCTGCGTATTTAAGAGTATTTAAAATGACCGCATCAGCTTTTCCATCTTTTATATCTTTAGGGGTAAAGTCTTTCTTAAATCCAGATCTTCGAGTTTCTTCTCTAAAATATTTATTAAAGAGTGCCTTTTGCGCCTCAGGGCTTCTGTACCCAGATACGATACCAAGATTTATTCCGCTTACAGTAGCGGAAGTTTTTAGCTCTTCCCATGCAAACTTAACCTGTGGCTGAACCCGATAACCTTCAAGCACGACAAGGGTCGTAGTTGCAACAGGTTGTCTTATGTATCCAGCATCCTCAGCCAGAGTATTAATCACATCATCTGCAGTTTCATCTCCTGTGATAGAGACAAGTTTTTCCTGAACAGATGTATTGGGAAAAGAAACACTTGAAAGAAGATCAGAAAAAAGAGTGAAAAGCGCAGGTGAGCTTGTGACAAAATCCTCTTCTTCGCTTGTGGTTGCATTTGTAGTTGAGGCAACCGTTTCAGTCGTTGTTGCAACTGGAGGAGTCACATAAGGAACAGTATCTTCAGTAATAGGAATGAGGGGCAAATCAAACTCCTTCGCAAATGAATCTATTTTAAGGTGAAGCCCATATACTCCCGCACCTAACACGAGGATGAGAGCGAAACAAACGATCGAAAATATTTTCCAAAAATCCATATATCTATACTACACAATAGTAACAGTAATAAAACACTTCTATTTCTTCCTTGAAATAAGGCTCTTCTTCGCGGACTTCATGAAAGCGGTAAAAAGTGGATGAGGAGAAAAAGGTCGAGCTTTAAACTCGGGATGAAATTGGGTTGCGAGAAAAAACGGATGCTCTTCTAAAGGAAGCTCTACTATTTCACAAAGGCGCCCGTCAGGAGATTTACCAGAGAATACCATCCCCTTTGATTCAATCTCAGCGATGTACTCAGGATTCACTTCATATCGGTGACGATGGCGCTCAGACACCTTTGCGATGCCGTATGATTTTTCTGCAATACTCCCCTTTTTTAGAAATGCAGGATAAGCACCAAGTCGCATAGTGCCTCCAAAACGTGCCTCTTTTAAGTGGCCTTTTTGCTCCGACATAATATCAATCACAGGATGTTTCGTATCTTTTTTTACCTCAGTAGTGTGGGCATCCTTCCATCCGCACACATTACGAGAGAACTCCACCACCGCAAGTTGCATACCATAACAAAGACCAAGAAAAGGTATTTTCTTCTCACGAACATAGCGGATCGCGCCAATAATCCCCTCCACACCTTTTTCTCCAAACCCTCCAGGGACAATCACTCCATCATATTGAGAAAGTGTTGATGTTTTTATTTTTCCTGTCTCGAAGTCTTTTGCGTTAATACAGGTGAGCTTTGGCTTCACTCCGACTTCATAACAAGAGAACTTAATAGCTTCAAGTACTGATATATACACATCAGAAAGGACAAAGTCACCAGAATCAAAATATTTTCCTACCACCGCAAGATTTAATATGTCTTTTCCATTCTTTGTTTTTCGGACAAAAGCTTTCCAATCACCAAGGTCAGACTTTCTCTTTGAGGGCAGATGAAGTGTCCCCAGGATCTTCTCACCAAATGCATCCTTCTCAAAATTAATAGGCACATCATAAATACTATCTACATCAGGAGCCGAGATTACATGATCAGCAGGAATATTACAGAACACCGCAATCTTTTCTTTTCTTTTTTCATCAAGAGGGCTCTCACTTCTTGCAACAATAAAGTCCGCCTGCACACCGGCTGAGTTGAGCGTCCTTGCCGCATATTGTGTCGGTTTTGTTTTCATTTCTCCCACCTTTGAAGGAACAGGGAGATAGGACACCATTACAAAAGCAACATCACCGGGTAGACGTGATTTCATCATTCGAGCAGCCTCAAGAAAAATAATATTCTGATACTCGCCCACAGTTCCACCAATTTCAACCACAGTAACATCAGCGTTTGCAAGATCAGACGCACGTTCAATTCGAGAAATAACTTCAAGAGGAATATCCGGAACCACCTCAACGTTCTTACCTTTATACTCAAGATTTCGCTCTCTCCGAATCACCTCCTGATATACACGTCCCGTAGTCATGTAGTTCACCCGAGATAGACTCTTATCAAGAAAACGCTCGTAGTTACCCATATCCTGATCAGTCTCATCTCCATCATCAAGCACAAACACTTCCCCATGTTCAGTAGGATTCATCGTGCCCGCATCAACGTTGATATATGGATCTATCTTGAGAGCGGTAACCCGGAAACCTTTTGCTTGAAGAAGTCTCGCGATAGAAGAGGAAGCGATACCTTTGCCGACTCCCGACATAACCCCTCCGACAACAAAGATATACTTTCTTCTCCTTTTCATAATCAGACTTTGAGATATTTACGAACGGCAAGATAACTTGATACTGCGCCTATTACCATGCCAGAAGAAAGGATGATGGCAAAAATTTGTCCAAAGTTAGCTGTATAGTACTCAAATACATTAAGTCCTATAAAGAAATTCTCAGTGACTCCACCGAGCCAATAAGTTACAGGGTAAAAGATTACAAGCGTAAGTATCCCTGCAACCGCTCCGTACATAATACCCACCACAACAAAAGGTCCTCTAATATAAAAGGTCTTTGCGCCAACAAGACGCATCACCGAAATCTCCTCCCGAGAGATAAAGATAGCAAGACGTATGGTATTAAGGGTAATGAGGATAGAAACGATCACCAAGACAAGAGTAATAATTGAACCAAGTTTTTCTGCAGAATTGATGATTGAAGTCAGTCGATCAATTGCTTCTTTATTTTGAGCATAATTCACCTTATCAACAATTGATGAGCCTTCTTTGGAAAGGATTGGTTTTGTTTCGAGATATTCAGCAATCCCCTGGTACTGAGAGGGGTCTTTTGCGCGAATATTTAAAATCGCACCAAGAGGATTCTCTCCCAGCTCTTCGAGAGCCTGAAGAGTCGTTTCATCATTTTGATGACGTGTCTCAAAGTCAGAAAGTGCTTGCTCACGAGATACATAAGTAACCTGAGAAACTTCTGAGAGACCTTCGAGGGTTTTCTGCAGAGAAAGGATATCTTCTTCAGGTGCTGACGTCACAAAGTACACATTGATATCTACCTTGTCTCTTATCTCTTGAAGAGAGGCATTTAGAATTGCTGATACAAAAATTAAAGAACCAATAACTGAAAGCGTAATAACCATCACCAAAACAGAAGAAAGCGAAACAAACGCATTTCTTCCGAAATTAAGAAATCCACTCCGTATGATTCTTTTTACATTAATCCAAAGCATTTATTTAAATTATATATCGTCCTTGTTTATCGTCTCGGATAAGTTTCCCATTCTCCATTGCAATCACTCGACGCCCGAGAGAATCGATAACACCCTTGTTGTGAGTGGTGAGAATGACTGTAGTCCCCAAATCATTAATTTTCTTGAGAATCTGAACAATTTCATAGGTATTTACTGGATCAAGGTTGCCTGTAGGCTCATCCGCAATAATAATATCCGGCTGATTTACGATTGCCCGAGCAATCGCAACCCTCTGCTTCTCACCTCCTGAAAGTTCGTGAGGGAAACTCCAAATCTTTTTCCCAAGATCAACCAACTCTAAGACGTGTGGCACATCTGATTCGATTTCTTCATCAGTACGGCCCGCAGCTTCCATAGAAAATGCAATATTCTCATAAACATTTTTATTTGGGAGAAGACGAAAGTCTTGAAACACAACTCCTATACGACGTCGATACTCCGGAACTTCATTGTGACGCAAAGAATGCACATCGGTTGATCCGAAAAAGACCTTTCCAGAGGTAGGACGATCCTCGGCTAAGATAAGCTTTAAAAGCGTACTCTTTCCAGCACCTGAATGCCCCACAATAGAGACGAATTCCTGTGGTTCAACCCCAAACGTAACGTCCTCTAGGGCAATAGAATCGTCAGAGTAAACCTTGGAAACCTTGTCGAAATAAATCATTACCGGATAATTGTAACACACGCACCAGGCTCAAAAAAGTTTTAGCCTAGAGACTTTTCGGCCTCAATAAACTCCTCTATTTCCCCATTCAAAACCCCATCAATATCAGAAGTCTCAACATTGGTACGGTGATCTTTTACCATCTTATAAGGATGGAGCACATAAGAACGAATCTGGTTCCCCCACTCTATTTGAGTTGATTTTGAAATATACATCCCCTTTTCTTTTGCAATGCGCTCCTCTTCGAGTCTCTTGTAGAGCTTTGCAGTAAGAATGGCAATTGCTTTTTCTTTGTTCTGAGCCTGAGAACGCTCAGACGTAACGTGTGCAGATAAATTTGTCGGGATATGGACCACTCGTACTGCAGTTTCGCGCTTATTCACATTCTGCCCACCAGGACCGCCAGCACGAGAAAGTTCCACACGAAGATCAGCTTCTCCAATTTCAACCTCTCCTGCTTTCTCAAACTTCGGTATCACTTCAACGAGCGAGAATGATGTGTGTCTAAGTTTTTTTGCATTAAACGGTGATATCCGAACGAGACGATGAACTCCAGATTCGTTTTTTAGAGTCCCGTATACGTTTTTTCCTTGAATTTCGATTGTCACATTTCGATAACCGCCGTGATCATTTTTATTTTCATGGATGAGACTATACGACCAATTCTTTTTTGCAAAATATTTAAGATACATCGAAAGCAGAATAGCTGAAAAATCTTCAGCGTCATCTCCTCCTGCTCCAGAAAATATTGTCATGATTGCATCCCCTTTGTCATACTTGCCAACCCCCAAGATATCGTCCTTAAGGTCTTGGAGTTCCTTGATCATTGCTTGCGCTTTATTTTTATCAAGCCAAAAATCTCCACCCGTCATGGAAACTTCAATCTCTTCTATTCTTTTCTTTTTTTCATCCATACAGAGCCACCTCGCAGGATCGAACTGCGGACCCCCACTTTACGAAAGTGGTGCTCTACCAACTGAGCTAAGGTGGCAATAGTTCCAACAAAAACTAATTCCCTTGAGTGTAACGAAGGATGACAGGATCAATCAGAGGGCTAGGAGCAGATGGCACATCCTTGGGAAGAGATTTCGCTGATTCCCATAACGCTTCAGTATCTGGGATTATATAAGAAAGAGTAGAATCATTATCGGCTCTACCTAATACTAATTCTAATTCATCCAGAGCTTGATTCCTCATTCCTGCATCAATATAGAGGGTCGCTCGGTCAAGCTGAAACCTTAGGCGATCTTCCTCAGATTTTTTTTGTAGGTCAAGATTCTGTTCACTTTCGTCTGACCACGTTTTAAAGACAACTCTGACATCACCCTCCTGACCAGATTTTATTTTTCTAAGAGCTTCAGCAACCATTGCACGAGGAACTTCTGGCCCAAGTAGACCTTTTGAGTCTATTAAAGAACCCCCAGTTTCCTCCTCAGGACCTTGCTCTGTCGGAGCTCCTTCCATTGATGACATATGTGTTAATGCTAACACTTAAACAAAACTGAGCCAATGACCGGGATTGAACCGGTGACCTCCCCCTTACCATGGGGGTGCTCTACCAACTGAGCTACATTGGCATATTTAATTTTGTACCATCGGGGACCCCTATCTACCAAAACAGCTACATTGGCATATTTAATTTTGTACCATCGGGGACCCCTATCTGCCAAAACAGCTACATTGATACAATTAATCTTTTACCACCCCAAGAAGACATCTTAGGCAATTCAAGCGCTTTTTGCAAAAACCTCCAACCCTAATCAGGGTTGGAGGTTTTATGCGTAGACCTACCTCGTCTCCTGATTCTTAATCAAGAAATACAATGCGAGTGGTGCAGCCCAGTTTGCAAATCTTTCAACAAAATCCCAAATTGGCTGGCCAACGATTGGTCGAACGAGTGCCGTCCAGAATCCCCAGAACACTGCCCAAAGCAAAACTGTCTTTATTGGCTTAAACAAAACCACGAGCGCAACAATAATATCAGCGATTCCTACAAGCATGAGAAGTGTGGTTGCAGTGCCAGGATCACTCACTCCAAAAGTAGAGAACCACTTAACCCAATCCGCCTTCGCCTGAAGAGCAAAAATGCCATGCCCTAAAAACTCCCCCGCTACTCCAATACGAAGTGCCCAGATTGCTTTTTGTGTATTTGACATATTCGTCAAAATTAAAAAACCTTGTAATAGATACTTACCAACATTCTACACCTATTCAAAAGACTCAGTTATGAACTGTTTCCCAAAGATATCTGTTCCCGCCATAAAGCAGAGTAGAGTCCTGGTTGATTAATGAGATCAGAGTGAGTGCCCACTTCGACAATTTTCCCACTTTCAAATACATAGATTCTATCTGCATGAGCTACAGTCGAAAGACGATGCGCAACAAGAACTGTAATAAGTTTAGGATGAGCTTCTTCAACTTTTTTAATTGTATCTGTGATTGCTTTCTCAGTGATTGAATCGAGGCTTGATGTCGCCTCATCAAACACAATAATATCCGGATCTCGGAGTAATGCACGCGCAATGGCAAGCCGTTGGCGCTCTCCACCAGAAAGCTTTACACCGCCTTCCCCTATGCGAAGATCAAGCCCCTCTCCCTCACCTGACTTCTTACTTAAGATACCCTGAGCTTGAGCCGCCTCAAGCACATGAATACAATCTGCATCAGTAGCGTCGGGCCTCACGAAAAGTAAATTCTCTCGAATTGTGCCTGCAAATAGTTGCGTGTCCTGAGTCACAAGCCCGACCCGCTGACGAAGATTATTAATATCAAGCTCTTTAATATTTATCTTATTGAAGAGCACACTTCCTGAAGTTGGGGCATAGAGACCTGCGAGTAGTTTTATCATCGTACTCTTTCCGGACCCTGATGGTCCCACAAAAGCAACCGTCTCCCCAGAGTTAATCTGCAAATTTATTTTTGAAAGAGCCTCTCTCCCCGCTTTATCGTAAGAGAGTTCAACTTCTCTATATTCAATATTATCAATCTGACCTAAACGTTTTGCATCTTCCGGAACTGGCTCCGACTCTATCTTGAAGACACTCTCAAGTTGTTCGAGGCTCGCCCGCGCCTCTTGGAAACTTGAAGAAACAGTTCCGAGCATATAAAGAGGTTCAAATATTACAAATGAATAGAAAAGAAGGCTGAAAAATTCTCCAAGTGAAATCTGTCCCAAATAGATGAGCCAAAGCATGAGCAGAAGAACCCCTGATCGCAGAGCGTTTATGAGGGTTCCTTGAATAAAATCTAGAGAACGGACAAGCTTAATCTTTTTAAATTCAAGCTTCAAAATACGCTCATTCACATCATTTAATCGACGTATCTCCTGAGATTCCAAACCAAGACTTTTTACTAACTCCACATTACGTAATGTCTCGGTGGTTGATCCAGAGAGAGCTGCTGTCTCATAAACGATTGCCTGTTGAGCTTCTTTTATCTTTTTACTCAAAAGAAAAGTTACTGTCCCAAGACTTGGCAAAATAAGAAAATAAACCAGACCCATAATTGGATGCACCCACGTTGCATAAATTAGAACGAACACAATTCCAATCAGGGACAGGAATACAATATTTATTAGATTTCCAATTAGATTTTGTGAATCTGTTCTCGCCTTTTGAAGTTTACTTAAAAGCTCACCCGAACGCTGATCTTCAAATGCTGCGTAAGGAAGAGAGAACGCATGCCTTACACTTTCTGAATATAAATTCGCACCAGTCCTTTGAGTCACCACACTTACGTAATAATTTTGAAATGCTTTTGCAACACGAGACACAAATGCGATTCCAATGGTTGCAAGAAGAAGTATTGATACACCTGAAATAAAATCCTCTCTCGGTAAAGTTGAAGCTTTAGTAGCGTAATTATCAACAATAAGGCGGAAAATCTGTG
>CAZRVE010000014.1:0-14651 GCA_964603485.1 uncultured Candidatus Saccharibacteria bacterium | reverse complement strand
CTACTTCTCCTACTACAGAGAGCTTTGCGTATGGAGAGGTGGTGCCGATGCCGACATTGCCGCCATCACGTACGGTAAGCGCTGTAACTCCATTATCTTGAAGATTTAGAATATCTCCTGTTCCCGTTTGGTTAACTGTAAGAACTGTCTGAGTTGAAGACGTTGCAATTGTTGAAGTGGCGTCGGTTCGAACAAATTGAGTAGAGTCGAGATTATCAAGAGTGTCTGCAACAAAAGCAGCAGGAACTGCTCCGAGTATTTTTCGAGGACTCATTTCACCATCCCAACTTGGACTTCCGCTTGATCCTCCAACTTCTATTCCCAAATAAAGAGATTGATTAAAATCAATTCCAGTAAGAGAAGTTGAACTACCAAGCATTACGCTAAAAAGACCGTTTGTGACGGTAACTCTATCTCCCAAGGCGGTACTCCTATCCTCATTCCAAATTGCAACTCCGCCTGTTGCGGTGGTGTAAAGCGCAAAGCGCATGTGATATGTGCCATCCGTAACAGCTACATTAGAAGAATCAGTAAGTTTGCCTTGGTAATTAATCTGCTTATTGAAAGCGGCCTCCGCAATCTTTGGAGCAAAAGACAAAATTTCAAGTGCAGGCAAAAAACCCGGCATTGTAAGTACCGTTGCGAGAACTAATATGATTGCAAATGTTTTTTGTATAGACCTGTACATGAATGAAACAAACAACTAACTCGCACGACCTCGGAAACAATGATTCTTGCCAAAAATAAGTCGAAAAGCTTTAAGGAGAAGCAGAAACAGAATGATCAGAAGAAGGATAAACAATATTCGATCAAGGATTACTGCAAAGATGACTGCAAAAAAACCTTGAGCTCCTTCATATGCCACGTTGGCACTTGCGAAGAGGTTTCCAACGATTTTCTTAAGACCTTGGTTCTTGTAGTCCACAATCGCGATATCAACTCCGTAAGTACCTGAATCTCCAAGAGGGCCAATTGTCGCAACATACGCCGTCTTTTCTTCATTTACTCTCAATAGAAACGAAAATATTTTTGTGGAATCACTTGGGTGACGAAGAGTTACTACGATTGACTTAAGAACTTCTGGAATCTTTTTGTAATCAAGGGAGACTGTAAGATTTTTTGACCCATCAATTGCAACATTTTTTCCAGAGAGAGTGGTAATTCTTTTACCATCTTGGATAAAGTCGAAATCAATAAAAGAGAGAGATTCAATTACCGGATGCACATTTAAGGCCTGAGGAAGTTCTTCAAATACAGGAGGCGTCTCTTCGATCGGCTCCCCCGGAAGCGCGATACGAGCTGAAGAGAGTAAACCGGATGAGTACGCACCACTGGTATCCTTTGCAAACAATGCGTAGTAGTAACGTTTTCCAGAAATCACCTCCGTATCTCTGAATTCTAGGGATCTTCCTTCATATATTGTGCTTCCATCAGTCGGACCACTTGGATAGAAGTTCTCGCCCCTTACGATTCGAACCTCACCAAAGAATGCGCTTGTTGGATTAACCCATGAAAGAAGAATGGAATTTGTCTCAGGAGTCGCCTTAAAACTACTTGCATTCACTCCGTATTCCGAAACAGGACTGGTGGTAAATCGGCCTTCAGGTATAGATGCAGTTAACCCGTAGCCATTTAATACCTCTAGAGAGAAGAAATATTCAGTTCCAGGAAGAAGATTTCCTAAAGTTAACTGATGGTCAACCGCGTAAGATGTCTCAGAAACCAAGCCCTGCTCCATATTTGAGGAAAGGCCCCAAGCAACGGTACCGAGAGTAGGTTGTGTAGTTTTCCAACTCACCACCGCACTTGTCTCTCCCGGCACGACAGAAACGTCATATATGACTGGATACATATATTGTCCGGATCCTCCTCCGCTGCCTCCGCCACCTGAAGAGACAGGTGTAGTAAATGTGGTTGCTGAAGAAGTTGCTGACCGCAGAGACTCATTAGATGCAGCGTCGATTGCAGAGACCACGTAAGCGTAGAGTGTACTTGCGGAAAGCCCCGTATCTGAATAATTGAGCCCCACAACAGTTGTTACAAGAGCATTGTCTCTGTAAATCCGATAGCCAGTGACCGCAACGTCATCAGTTGAGGCGCTCCAAGAGAGATTAATCTGTGAGCTTGAGACCGCAGTTGCAAGAAGTCCAGCTGGAGTAGAAGGAGGTGTGACATCTGGAGCTCCGGTTACCGTAAGATCAATCTCAAATTGATCTTCAACTGCAGATACTGTTGTAAAAGAGCTAAGAAGGAACGTGACGACAAGCGAAGCGGCAATGATTCTGAAAGAGTGTTTCATCTTTTAGAGCGGTAGAGCAGTAACTGTTGTCGTCGCTCGATAGGTGCCAGATGCCTGTAGATTGGATGCGCCTGACTGAGCTCTAAACTCAATTACCGTTGCGGTTCCACTTGGATAATTTGGCGTTGCTCTTTGCGCGATCAACTCATTTGTAGTCGTAAGTGGACTCCAGCAACTATCATTAGTATCAAGTGTTCCAGTATTACAAGCCACTCCATCATCTTTATATTCAGATGTGATATCTAACCCCTCTGGAGAAAAAGCGAATTCAGCAACAGTTGCAAGAATTGAGAAAGTGAAATCTGGATTTGCGCCAGCTGGTGTGTAATCAGCAAATGAATTTACCCCTGAAACCAAAGCTGGAGAAGAACTTGCCTTTATATACAACTCGTAACCTGTGAGATTGTTCGTAGTCACAAGGACAGTGGTTGACCCGTTTGCGGTTCCTCCAATGGTTCCATCGATTGATGGCGTAAGAGTGACGTCCGCTACCGTACCAATTGCGAGATACACTTCTTGCATCTGCTGATATCCTGCTTTCAAAGAATACGAAGAACTGTTTGAGAGACCAGTCGCAACTTCTCCGAACGTACTTTCTTGAGTGTAATTTGTAGACGTAGAAAGTCCTCCTCCAAAATTTACTGAATCACTCTCTATTGAATAGCTTGTACTTGTCATCACCGCAGCAAATAGTGGTTGCGACAAGAATATTCCAACAATAATGATGAGAATGATTCTACTCATGAGATTCTTTTTGGTACTTTGCTCGCTTTCGAGCAATAAAGATTGCGAGGATTGCGATAGTAGCCATCATGAAGATTGCAACAGGAGAAATCACGTAGAAAGTAAAATCTTGCGTGTCGATGATATCTTCGTATCCTCGGTTCACTTGTGCGTGAGCCTTGAATCGTCCAAAGAATGAACCCTTAATCACCACATCTCTAGTTCGAACCGAATCAGGAAGCGCATACCAAGGATCCAAAACCTTTCGATCAGTAACTCCTCCAAAAATATTCTTCACTTCTAGAACTCCATAAGGATTAAGAGAAATTGTCCCAGAATTCTTATACTCAAGTCGGAAAGGAATTTCATTCGTGAAGAAAACCTTTTTTTGATTTTTGGTTTTAAGAGAAATCAATTCGCCCTGAGAGATAGTGTCTCCAGGAACTGTGACAAAGAAAAGTGTTGCAACTCTCCCAAGTACCGCAGCGCCTGTGTAAGAACGGTCTGATTCAGTAACTCTTGTTGATGAAGCAACTGCGGACACAACCACAGACGCAAACTTTCCTCCAGGCGCCACATTTGTAGGCACGTTCACCACAACAGGAAGAACAAGACGATCTCCATGAGATAACACGAAAGATTTTTTCTCAGTAAAAAAGAAATCTTTTAAGGAAGTTTTACTAGTTGCATCTCCAAGTAGCGTTACCGTCTCCCCAGCAACACTACTCGCAACGAAATCTTCAAACGATATCTCGAACACCTCATCACGACCCGTTCTATTCTCCACCACAAGATTTACTGTCTTTGATGATCCCGCTTCAATTTCAAGCTCAACCTTGGCTGGGCCAACAATAAAATTGTTTTCAATCGAAACGTTCGGATTCCTCTCTACTTGAAATGCGGAAACTTTTTGGGTGCCGAACGAGAACGCTAAGCACAGCACGAGAAACAAGAGTGTCTTTCCGATATTCTGTTTTGTAAAAGAGCGTGTAATCATGTGAGTAATAATTCGACCTTTTGTGATTCCGTTCAGACGTCTGAGGCTTAATATTCAAGCCTCAAGCGACTAAAAAGAATCAGTTTTTAATTGGCACTAATACATATAAGTAATCATCGTTCGCTGCCTTTCTAAACACTGGCGTAATCACTCCAGAAACACCGTCCTCTTTAGGCAACACGTTCACCTCATCAGAGAAAGAGTCTTTAATCTTCGCAATAACCGCATCTTGATCAGTCTTTACCTCAACTGGCACCACAACCATGCCCTGGCCATCAGTGACGTTTTGAGGTGCCTGTGCAAGGTGCTGAACAGGTTTCTCCTCCTCTCTAACCTCTCCACCAAAAAGAACTACAATAGTTTCTCGCGTATCAAATAAAATTCCATGAACTCCTTTGTAGAAAGATATTGCAAACTGATCAAATCCTGATTGTGTTCCCGCATTAACATTTGCAGAGAACATATTCTCTTTAGGAAAAATATCTGAGAAAGAATTCTCAATAACGTTTCCTAATTTCTGATACGCGAGCTCTGTATCTTTATTTAAAGTTATTGAAAATTGAAATACAGATACGGCAAAAAGAAACGCGACCATTCCCGCAACGATCTTTGGAAACTTTTTCTCAAAAGCAGAGTGGTGAGAATGAGTCTGAGACACGTACGGAGAAGCAATCAAATTCTCACTTGGAGCGAGAGTTTGATCCTTATGGGAAACCAGAGATATTGCATTAATTGAAACCTGAGTTTCTTGTCTTGAAACTTCTGGCTTAAAGGTCTTGAGAGGTACCTCTCTGTAAGTTTCTTGAACTAGAACATTTTCTTGAGACTCTCCTTGAGGTTTTTCTACAAAGTTTGGAGATATGTAAGCGCCTGATTTTTTTGCCCTACTTTTAGCGTTTCCGCCGTTAGCATTTTTATGAGAAATAAGGGATTCAAATGAGACATACCATGAGCGTCCAACCATTCGGCACTCCAATTTGCCATCTCGGCAAAGTTGTCCAATATAGTCGTTAACATAGCCACTTATTTTGGCAGCTCGGCTAGACGAGATGTATTGTTTACCGTCAAAATAAAGATCGCTATTCATCCATATCATTGTATCTTTTTAGTTTTACATTTCGTGCAAATTTCTGTGGATAAAAAATTATCTTTTTGCTAAAAAATTTTTAAAGACAGTTGTCAAAATTAGCCTTTATTTACTTCAAAAAGTACGTTCTGATGAACTTATTTAAGCAACGCTGTTGTGGTCATTAAAATCTATAAAAAATGTTTAGAAAAGTCTTTTTCTGTTTTTATCTTATGCACACCTTTTGTGCTTAAACATTGATAATATATATACAACCATATATACTTTTTAGTATAGGTTTATCAAGGTTTATAATAGATATAGCTATAAGATCTATGGAGTACAAAAAATTCGTAACGATAAAAGAAGCGGCGTATATACTTAGTGTTTCCCCTCTTACGCTCAGAAACTGGGACAAGTCTGGCAAGTTTCCAGCAAGTAGACACCCAATGAACAACTACAGAGTCTACAAAACTGAGGATTTGCTTAGAGTTATTGGAGATATTGAGTCTGGAGAGGATAGAAGTAATGCTCGAAATAGAATAAAAAAGCTTACAGTAAAGCATATCAATGAGGATTTTTAGAAGGTATCTTAAGCATTAGGAATTCATAAAGAATAAATTACCCTACCATCATGTCTTAAACTAAAAAAGCTAAAAAACCTATATTTATATAGACCATCTCGGATGCCCGAGATTTTTTTATGCCTATTCTGTGAAACATTTTACAAAGCTTCTATCCCTATAAAAACTTAAATACTTTAATTTTGATAAAAATAGAAATACAGCTAAAATTACGAGAGCACCCCACCAGAATTATCCTCCTCATAACCCACTATATCTCTACCCTTATTATGACTGGGGCCATATGGCTAGCTCAGCTATCTCAGTACCCCCTTCTGGCCTATGTTGGACGTAGAAACTTCATACGATATGAACACGAGCACATTAGAAGAATCTCAACAATTGCATGGATATTCATTTATATCGAAGCCCTCACTGGATTATTTTTAGTCTTCGCCAATCTTCCTTCTATTACACTTAGCCTCAGACTCTACGGATTAATTCTTATCATGGCAATCTGGTCAACAACTTGGTTTATTCAGTATCCAATTCACAAAAAACTTTCTCACGGTTTTGATAAAAAATTACACCAAAGACTTGTGCGGACAAACTGGATAAGAACAATTAGTTGGACACTACGTTCTATCCTACTAACCTACATCCTTACCTCTATTCTTATCTAAATAAAAATTCGTTGTGGATTTTATTTTATGCCGTGATAGGATTCACGCGGAAACTTAACGGGAGGAAATGTGTTCTACCAAGTAACCATAACCGCAATCCGAAACGCGGTTGGAAAAAGCTTCCCTTCAGCGGAGCCTAAAGAAAGCCTGTCTCCAGGAAACGAAGCCTCGAACCTTCTCTGGATGACCCTCGGCATCGAGGGCCTTAACCGTCGGTCAGTTACCGATGCGACAAAGGCTGGAAGGTGGATCGGGTGGATGCTCTGTAAATGCGAAGACCTCGGCTTTTGGGAAAATGCTCACTCACGAGAACTGATCCGAGAAGATGTTCGTCTCAAGAACGACCTCCCCCGTTAGTAAAACCCCCTCGTTCCGAAATTTGGAACGAGGGGGTTATTTTTTTATTAAGAAAGTTTTTTCTCTATTAACTCTTGCAATACTTTCGGATTAGCAGAACCCTTTGAAAGTTTCATTCCTTGCCCCACAAGAAACTGCAACGCGCTTACCTTCCCTGCTTTAAAATCCGCAACCACTAATGGGTTTTCACTTATCACGGATTCCACAAGACCCCCGAGTGAAGCCTCGTCACTTTTTTGCAAAAGCCCATGACTCTCTGCAAGCGCAAGAGGACCATTTTTCTCACCCTCATACATCATCTTCAATATGTCTTTAGCTGCCCTTGAAGAGATTTTACTTTGATACACCATAGTGGAAAGCTCTGCTAGATAATCAATAGGGATTCGAGAAATAATGTCCATTTCACCAAAAGAGGCTTCTTTATCAGACTTTACCAGGCCCGCAAGGTCGGAAGTAAGATAATTTGATGCAACCTGAGAGAGCTTCTTATCACCAAGCCTTTCTGAGAGATTATCAAAATAAAAACCCCAGTTTCTCTCTCGTACAAAAAATTCAGCGTCTTCAGGCTTTATTCCAACAACCTCAACATATCGAACTCTTTTCTCCCAAGGTAATTCAGGAATCGAAGATCGTATAGCCTCTTCCCTAAAATCAGGAATTTGTGAAATCCAGAGCTTTGGGAGATCTGGATCTGGAAAATAACGATAATCGTGAGAATCCTCCTTGGAGCGTTGAGAGAACGTAACCTCCCTTTTTTCATCCCAACCTCGAGTCTCTTGCGAGACCTTGTCCCCTTTCTCTAACAGTTCAATATGACGAGCGGTCTCATATGCAATTGCCTTCTCAACCGCTCGGAAAGAGTTAAGGTTCTTCACCTCTACTTTAGTACCAAATTCTTTAGTTTTAGATACAGAGATATTTGCCTCAACCCGCATTTCCCCTTTTTCCATATTGGCATCTCCTGCACCAAGATACTGGAGGGTAAGCTGTAATTCACGAGCAAACGCAGAAGCCTCTTCGGCAGAATGGATGACTGGATCCGTCACAAGCTCCATCAAAGGAACACCTGCCCGATTGAAATCAACCAGACTCTCATTGTCGCCTTCATGACTTGAACGTGCGGTATCCTCTTCAAGGTGAATGCGCGTAAGAGAAACTCCTTTCAGAGAGCCTCCCTGCACAAGAGGATATTTGTACTGACTAATCTGGTATCCCTTTGGAATATCAGGGTAGAAATAATTCTTTCGATCAAACTCCGTGAAATCAGCGATTTTACCCCCTAAAGCTGTTCCTACTCGAATCACGTGCCTCACGGCTTCTTTGTTTATTACCGGAAGAGTTCCAGGATATCCCATACAAACTGGACAGATGTTTACATTTGGACGATCCTCATCTGGATCATTTTTGGAGTCACAAAACATCTTTGTATTAGTCTTGAGTTCAGCATGAATCTCAAGCCCTATTGTTACTGTATAGTCGGAAGAAGCCATATGAAATCTTATACTAGCAGGAGAATGCCTCTTTGTTTAGCCTTGAAGAATCTTTGAAAGCTCGCCCGTAAGTTTCTTGAGGGACCCCTCATCGAGAGTGGATACCGAGAAAACCCGCTCATTCCTCGTAAGGAGTTCCTTTATCTTCTGCTCTTTTTCTTCAGGAGAAATAGTATCTGTTTTAGTAAGCAGAATAATTTCGGGCTTTTTGAGCAAATCCGCATGATAAGCTCCTAGTTCATTACGAACAATATCGTATGCGCTTAAGATATCTTCGTTCTCAGCAGACACGCAATGAAAAAGAGCCTTTGTTCTCTTTATATGTCTTAAGAACTTATCACCAAGACCTTTTCCTTCTGAGGCACCCTCAATAAGTCCTGGAATGTCAGCGAGAATATAACCATAAAAATCTCCCAAATTAGGCTCTAGCGTGGTAAAAGCAAAACTACCCACTTTTGCTTTTGCATTAGTAATCGCGTTGAGTAAGCTCGATTTGCCCGCATTAGGAAGACCAATAAGCCCCGCATCAACCACAAGTTCAAGCTCGATAAGAAAATCCGCCTCGTCTCCTTTTTTTCCAGGAGTTGCTTTTTGCGGTCTACGATTTGTGGATGATTTAAAATATTCGTTCCCAAGGCCACCTTGTCCACCCAAAAGAAGAAGTTCTTTCTGTCCTTCCTCAAGGAGAGTCACTTGTCGTTTCGTTTCTTGGTTGGTAATAATGCTCCCGAGAGGAAGATCAATAAAAATATCTTCACCCGCCTCTCCACTCTTAGAGCTTTTCATCCCATTCTTTCCGCTTGGGGCAGAAAACTCTTTTACATTTCGATACCGAGAAAGAAGGCCAAGATCTCGAACCGCAACCGCGTATACGTCTCCGCCCTTACCACCATTACCACCAGAAGGTCCGGCGTGATCTTTGCCTTTTTCATGACGCCACAAAACCACACCGTCACCTCCTTTCCCCGCCTTCGCATGAATTGTGATTTCGTCTACAAACATATGTGTTTAAGAAATTAAAATTTTCGCAAGTTGTAATGCACCCTCCTTTGACCCTGCTGTTGCGATAAATCGGTTACGATGACAGAAAAGCGCATCAGCTACACCAGTAATTTTCTGAAGCTCCTCACCTGTCTTTCCGGCCCAAGATTCAGGAAACAAAATCTTTCGTGTGAAAGAATTAGTATCAGCAGAAACTGTTTTTGCATTCCACTGAAGTCCGCTTGATGAGGGATACACCACCACCAGAGGCTCTGGTTTTTCCATGAGAACCTTTCCCCATGCCAAGTACGCTTCTAAAGTAATAATTCTTTTATCTGGAGTGTTGTGGTAAATTTCCTCAACTTTTTTTTGATCAAGAAGTATATTCTTGGCTTTTGTAATTTCTCGAACAATAAGGTCTTTTGCCATGCTCACCACATTCCCAAATATCTGATCTAAATGATCTTCATCTGTGTGTTCATCTATCCAATAAGAATACAGATAATCAGAAATAGTATAGGCACGTATTCCTTCGAAAATAGATGTGGAAATATTTACTCCATTATCAAGTGCGTCGATAGGAGTTACGAGTTTTTGTTCAATTATTTGCGCAACCTCTTGATCTCCTGAGATTGCCAAACCAAACTCCTTCCAAACTAAACCGAAAGAGGCATATGGAATGCCATTGTCTCGAACTCCCGCCCCATCTCTCTGGTGATGGTCAAAACGCCCCAAAGACGGGTTGTAGACCTGTCCGACATCAACCACATAGCGGGCATCTAAAAACAAGGCCTCGTCACGAGTTCTTACAATTGAATATTGTGCATCTCCCCCAAGAGAAAGTATAAGGGTTGCGACGGCAAAGACATCGTCGGCATGAAATCCCCCACTATGGGTAACAATCGTAATTTCCTTCATATATTAGAGCAACTATACCGACTTGCTACCGACATAGCAAACCACTCACCCACCCCTTCCGTTAAAGGTCTCCAGAGAATTATTTTGATATTTTGTTTCACAAAATTTATTGCTTTCTACTAAAAAATAATAAAAAAATTTCACACACTCACCTGGGTAGTTGAGTAAGGTTTAATCACCTTTACCCTCCATTCAAAAAAATAACCCCTCTATTATTAATAAACTATTTACTACTCACTAGATAATAGAGGGCATGTCTCTATGGGGAACATTAATAAAGCTTATAAAAAGCTCTAAAATATAGCTTACTGTGACATTTCTCCACGAACCATCGTTGGATACATATCAAGTAGAGCGAAGAGTAAAGAGAGGACGACTGGGCCAGCTAGAAATCCAACCGGACCAAAGAACGAAAGACCCCCCAGTGCAGAGAGAAGTATCAGTAAAGGATGTATCTTAACTCCTCTTTCTATAAGACTCGGGCCCAAAAGGTTATCAATAAGGCCCACCGCAATCACCCCCCAAATAATAAGACCAATTGCAGAAGGAATAGAGCCTGAAAGAATTAAAAACAGAATTCCAGGTATAAGCACCAGTGACGTTCCAATAGTAGGCACTAAAGAAGCGATTGCGGCGACAAAACCCCAGATAACCGGACTCGGCACCCCAAAGATCGCAAGACCCACGCCTGTCATAAGACCTTGAAGTACTCCAATTACAATATGGCCACGAACCACGGAATTTACCGCAACAACCACCCGCTCTATAAGTCTTCTATCTGAAGAATCTGACAATGGACTTAGGTCAACGAGAGAATCGATAAACTTCTTTCCGTCTCGAAAGAAATAGAATAGTGCCAAAAGCATGAGGAAAAGTCCGAAGGCGATTTTCACAAATCCTTCAAAGAACACCTTCATGTGATCGATAAGCCATGACAGTCCTTGTTTTGTATACGAAGCGAAATCAACCTCAGCTTCCGAAAAAGAGAAACCTGGAAAAAAACGGTCAATGCGGCTCTCGATTGAAACCATGGCATTACGAAAAGAACTTTCCGATCCCCCATCCTGGACTACGTTTGTGTAAAGATCAGAAGCCTCCTGAAAAAGGAGTGTGCCAAAAAAAGAAATAGGACCTACGATTACAAGGAGCACCAAGAATACCGAGAGTAATGCTGAAAGCGACTTCCTCCCTTTAAAAAGAAGGAGTATCCTCTCGTAGAGTGGATCGAAAATAATCGCAAATACGAGCGCTAAAAACAGTATAGAAATATACGGCAAAAATATAAAAAAATTCAAAGACAACACCGCAATGATGAACAGGAAGAAGAAGCCAATTTGTAGACGTTCAACACTCATATTTTTATTGTATCATGAGTCTTTTTCTTTCTCCTTATAAAAAATACGAGACTTACAAGCGCCACTACCACTATAAGAAGTAGGAAAGTGTTTTCCCATTTTTGAATAAACTCCATATGTGACTCGTAGAACACTCCCATCCGACCTCCGATCCATGCAAGAATAAACCCTCTCATCACACTTCCCACAAAGGTTGATAAGGCATATGGAAACACCCCCATACGAACCACCCCAGCGAGAGCCGAGAGAGCTGATGCAGGAATAATAGGAACAGCTCGCAATAGTGTCATAGTTATCTCATCACGTGGGCCTTTAGAAAATCGAGCCTGAAGTCCTTCAACTTCTTCCCAAGAAATACCCACAAAACGACCCCATTTCTGAAAAAATGGTTTTCCTAAGAAAAACCCTAATCCGTAAATAACAAACGATCCTATAGTAGCCCCAAGAGCTGCGGGTATGGCAACAATCAAGAGAAGGTCTCGGTAAAACTCTATCCCTGAAAGAGAGGAAAGAAACACAAAACCAGAAGAGTACAACACTAATGCAGATGGAACAGGAACAAGAAACGCCTCAATAAGGGCTGCGAGAAAAATACCCGTGACACCGAGCGGAATAAGGGTGTGTTCCAAAAAAGAGACGAGTGTTTCTATCATAGATATATTATATCTCTTCCTTAAGATATGGTTGAAACTCTTTTGTAAACTGTATGGGAGATACGAAAAAAGAAGTAATGCGTCCCTCCTTTACAAAAACGTTCAGAATGGCGCTCTTTCTTGTGTCCTCTGAAAAATTCTGATCAAAAACAAAATTTCCCAAACTATAGGCGATGAGCCCTCCGCGATACTCTTCAAGCTCTTGAAGTACGTGTGGGTGGTGTCCAATCACAAGAAGGGCCCCGGCATCGATAAAACTCCGAGCAAGAAGCCTGTCTAGTTCACTCGAACTGGTTTCATATTCATTCCCCCAATGAATCGATACCGCTACCGCATCACAGCCTCCCCCCTTAGCCTCCTTGATAAGCTCCACGACCTTCTCTTTATCTAAGTAGGCCATACCAGGACTTTCCTTACGAGGATTGCGCGGAGCAAATTGGGTAAACCCAAAGAAGCAGAAGCTCTCCCGACCAATCTCAATCTTACTAAATTTATGAGCTTCCTTTTGATTAAGACCTCCTCCCACAAAGAGAATGTCATAAGACGCGAGGTGCGTCATGGTATCTACAAACGCATCCATCCCCCAATCAAACATATGATTATTCGCAATAGAAACGATATCAAATCCCGCATCACTTAAACCTCGAAGTGTTTCTGGTTTTGCACGAAAAGAATAGATACTTCCCTGATCAACCCCTCGCGTGGATACAGGATTTTCAAGATTTGCAAACGCAATATCAGCCTTGTGAATCACATCCCCTAATTTCTCAAATGGGAACATTGGACCTTGGGCATCAATTATTTTCCCGATTTGTCGCGAAAGCATTATGTCTCCAACAAAAACCAAATGAGTAGGTCCCCTATGAAAAACAGAAAGCCTTTCTTCGGTAATGAGAAAAGGGACTCCAACGCACACTAATATAAGAATTAAAAATAAAAACTTTTTACCTTTAACTCCACGGCTAGGCACCATGGCATTTCTTAAACTTCTTACCAGACCCACAAGGACATAGGTCATTTCTTCCTACATTGTCATACTCTCCGGTTAAATTCGGTGTGTTTTGAGATGTCAGAGATTCCGCCCCTTCACGTATTTCCTTTAAGTTTTGAGTTTCTTTATTTTCTACACGAGATACAAGGTGAGGAAGAACACGAATAATCTCATCTGCAACAGATCCTTCCATTTCCTTAAACAAGAAAAGTCCTTCTTTTTTATATTCAACAAGAGGATCCCTCTGACCATACGCACGTAAATTTACGCTTGAACGCAAGTAATCCATCATCTCAAGATGATCCACCCAAAACATGTCATTGGCCTGGAGCGCGACCATACGTACCCCCTCAAGAAAAACCTCTTCGCCAAGTTCAGCCTCCTTGTCGGAAATAAGCTTCTGCTCTTCAGGAGAAGCGTTCTTTAGGATACTTTCCAGATATGTCCGAATCGCAGAGGAATCTCCTAAGAGTAGATTTCTTCTCCTCTCATAGACAACCTTCCTTTGGAAATTCAAGACATTATCAAAATCAAGCACATGCTTTCGAGAGTCAAAATGGAAACCTTCTATTCTTTCCTGAGCTTTTTCAAGTGCGCCAGTAATCATTCGATTTTCAATTGGCTGATCCTCTGGAATTCCAAACCGTCCCATCATCTTCTTGATTGCATCCGACGCAAAAACTTTCATGAGATTATCCTCGAGAGAGACAAAAAACTGGGTCTCGCCAGGATCCCCCTGCCGACCAGAACGACCTCGTAACTGATTATCGATACGCCTTGCCTCGTGACGCTCGGTACCTAACACAAAAAGACCTCCCAGATTCTTTATCTCCTCATACGCCTCATTTGAACCGGGATTTCCTCCAAGCTTAATATCAACCCCTCTCCCTGCCATATTTGTTGCAATGGTGACAGATCCTTTTCTCCCCGCCTGAGCGATGATCTCCCCTTCTCGTTCGTGATTCTTCGCATTTAAAATCTCATGTTTTACACCTTCACGATTTAAGTACTGTGAAAGAAGTTCGTTTTTATCAATTGATGCAGTACCAATAAGGATTGGCTGACCTTTCACATTTAATTCTTTGATCCTTCTTGCAATAGCTTGGAACTTACCCTTCTCGGTTTGAAAAATCAGATCATCACGATCAATACGCGCAGAGGTGCGATGGGTAGGGATAACAACAGTACCCAAACCATAGACTTTATAAAACTCTTCCGCAGAAGTTTCGGCGGTACCAGTCATTCCGGAAAGTTTCGTATACATACGAAAATAATTCTGAAATGTAATCGAAGCAAATGTACGAGATTCTTTTTGAACCAACACCCCCTCTTTTGCCTCAACCGCCTGATGGAGCCCTTCAGACCAACGCCTTCCTGGTTGAAGACGCCCCGTAAACTCATCCACAATAATCACCTCTCCATCCCGTACCACATATTCCTTATCAAGTTGATAGAGTGCTTTTGCACGAACGGCCGTCCCGAGATGATGTACATACTTAATACCTCCATCGGTATAGATATTATCAACACCAAGCGCCGTGTCTGCCTTGGTAATACCCTGATCTGTAAGAGAGA
>CAZRVE010000013.1:0-15647 GCA_964603485.1 uncultured Candidatus Saccharibacteria bacterium | reverse complement strand
TCGAACCTGGGACATCCTCCTTAACAGGGAGGCGCTCTACCGACTGAGCTATCGCGGAATATGTTTATCTGGGGAACAAGAAAGATAATATACAATACTTTTATGTATATCAAGGTAAGGGTTGTGGCTAGTGCTCGTAAGGAAGAAATCACCGAAGAGAGCGTTGACCATTTTCTCATAAAGGTGAAAGAACCGGCGAAACAAAATCTTGCAAACACTAGAGTAAGGCAGATTATAGCCTCTCGCTTTAATGTTCCGATCCCAAAAGTTCGAGTTATAAATGGCCATCACAGTCCGTCTAAGCTTTTAGTAGTGGATACGGAGGAATAGGTTT
Organism: uncultured Candidatus Saccharibacteria bacterium; assembly: GCA_964603485.1. Lineage (GTDB taxonomy): Bacteria > Patescibacteriota > Minisyncoccia > Phycocordibacterales > Zambryskibacteraceae > CAYVDB01. The sequence goes on along the minus strand of CAZRVE010000013.1, from coordinate 15,313 downwards.
GGTACCATATAAGTATGAAAATTTCCTACAAAACAAAAGATATGGAGATGACTCCTGCGATACAGGAGTATGCAGATAAGAGATTGTCAGCGCTTGATCGTTTCGTTGCTCAAGATGATGAAAGTGTCTTGTGCGTTGTTGAACTTGGCAAGACTACAAAGCACCATAAATCAGGAGATGTGTTCCGTGCAGAAGTGAGTTTACATATTGCAGGAAAAGATTTGTATGCGGTTTCTGAGAGGGATGATCTCTATGTTGCGATTGATGAAGTGCGCGATGAAATTGTTCGCCAAGTTACTTCACATCGAGATAAAACGACTACCCTTATGCGAAGGGGTGCCGCTCAAATCAAAAATATGGTCCGAGGATTTGATCCAAGAAATTGGGGAAAATAATTAGAACTACACATACTCATGGATTTTCTATTTAAGGTTGTACGAAAGGAGATTAGTGCAGGAATTCTCGTTGGCGGAGTGTGCCTCTCGGGTATTTTATGGTTTTTGGTGTATACGCAAGAAAAAGTCTCTACCTTTTCGGCGTTTTCAATATATTCTGGCGTGGAATCTGAATACGAGATCGACTACTAAAGGAAACCTCTTTTGAATTCCTCAAAATCCATTTCCTTACCTCCTTCAGGGATTACTCTCTCGAGAGTAAGTGAATTGTTTTCTGTGTGAGCGCTTTTTATTATTACCCGCTTTTTACCACTTTTAGTTTCAAAGAAGGCATAGGCATTGGGCCATCCAGAATACGCTCGGATTTTTCTCAGGTTCCTCTCGGGGTTGTCGTCGAGATTAAGAAGAGCGTCTTCTTTTTGGATTCTCTTTGTAAAGGTTGCGAGAGAGTCATTCTGAGGAATTTCTTTAAGAGTTCCTTGTGTCCACTCCGGAATTATTTCTGCAAGCAGGCGTCCACCTTCGTGCGCAAGCGTCTTTTCTAGCACCTCTCTATAAGGAGGCCATGGTTCAATCAGAACACTTCGTTGCATAACGATCGGACCATGATCGAGCTCCTCATCAATTCTCATTATGGTGACACCGGTATTTTCTTCCTCAAGAATTGCTCCCTGAATAGGGGATGATCCTCGGAGTTTAGGAAGAAGAGAGGGATGGACATTAAGTGTTTGGTGTTTTGGATATTCAAGAATTTCTTTTGGAATTATTTTTCCATATGCAGCCACGATAAAAAGATCCCATCCAGTTTGGGGCTCCTTTTCTTTGAGAATTCTGAGCGCCTCACCATCTCGTAATGTCTTAGGTTGATACACGGGAACATTGTGTTTCTCTGCCCAGATTTTTGTCTCTGGAGGAGTCATAACAAGACCACGTCCTTTTGGTTTATCTTCTTGGGCAATAATAAGTTCTGGGATAAAACCCTTTGCAAGGAGTTCATCGAGAATTATTTCTGCAAAGTGAGGAGTTCCGAAGAAGACGAATGAGGGTTTAGGATTCATTTGATTTCTTACTTTTTTCTTTACTCGAGCGACGTTTGAATTCTTCTGGGAGTATTTCTTCTAAGCTTTCCGCATGGTCAGAAAAAAGTATCCCTTCCAGGTGATCGGTTTCGTGCTGAAACACTTGGGCCATAAGACCAGCGCCCCCTCGAGAGAAGAAGTTTCCTTGTTCATCATAGGCTTCTATCTGCACTTTCTGTGAGCGCTTCACTTTGCCATAGAGATAACGAACAGAAAGACACCCTTCTTCCATGGTTTTTTTCTCTTTGGAATATTTTGTAATTTTGGGATTAATAAACACAAGATCAGAGTAAGTGTGATTTTTTTCGTCTTCACCTTTCATATAGGCAAGTACTTTGCCTGAGACAATAAATATACGAAACGATACCCCTATTTGAGGGGCTGCAATCGCAACGCCATCATCTTGTGAGGCGAGGGCTTTCTTCATATCTTCGAGAACTTTTTTAATCTCTTTAGTGCCAATTTTTTCAATTGGTACAGGTTTTGCGATCTCTCGAAGAACTGGCGCTTCTCTTTGAAGAATTTTTACCATGGTATGTCAAACGTATCATAGGAGACTTTCGGGGTCTACCCTGATTGTTACTTGTGGTGGAAGAAGAGAAAGCTTTTCAAGCAAATCCTGATTAGGCCAATCTTTCGGCTCTCTTCGAATAAGAATGTGGAAAATTGAATTACCCCGGGCACTTGCGGAGAAAGACTCGTATACTTTTGGATCAAAATCTTTTAAGAATTCCGCAATTTCTTCTGCGTGGAGGCCAACAGACCCCCTTTTTCCTTCAATAGATAGTTTTATAAATAGAGAAAAAGGAGGGTATAAGAATGTCTCTCGTACTTTAATTTCATCTTTATAAAAATCTGCCATGTTTCCTTTTAGCGCATAGTCAAAAAGCATTTCCTCTGCATTTCTGGTTTGTATGACAAAAGTTTTTTGAGCTCGGGCTCGTATTGCAATAAGGTGATAGAGAATCTTTTCTCTAATTCGAAAATCAGGAAGAGAGAGCATGCTGTCTATTGAAGCGATGGCTACGTTCTCGATATCGTGCTTTAGGTAAAAAAGAGCAAGCTCGGTTCCAAGGAGGACACTTCCAGGGGTTGCTTCGAACTTCTTCACAATATCGAGAGCCTTTTTTTCTGTCCTTACACTTTCTTTATCGAGACGGAATATCTTTAGATCGGGAAACAGTTTTTGTATTTCAGATTCAACAGCTTCTATGCCCACACCAAGAGTTTGAAGTTTCCAACTGTCACAATGGGTACAGCGAGCGTGAGAGTCGCGTTCAAGTCCACATTTATTACAGAAGAAGAAATTCTCTTTTTCTCCCTTTCCTCCATAGAGGGTAACTGGAGTATTGCAACGGGTGCAGGTGACAACCTTTCCACAATCTCCACACACTGTGGTAGGGGCAAGGCCCTTTCGTCCACTCCATATGAATAAGTGTTCATTTTCTGCTTTTGTTTTGTCGATCAGAGACTCAAGCTCTGGTGAAAGGATTCTGAATTTTTCTTGGAACTCTCCTTTCTTCGATTTCATGTCTACCAGAAGACCCTCTGCGGGGGAGAGGGCTCTCATTTTTACGGGAGCAAACTCCGCATACAATTCCTCTTTTACTTTATGGAGAGTCTCAATCGAAAGAAGGATGTCGCCTAAGAGGAGGGGTATTCGTTTGTTCTTTGCAAAGCACTCTACAAATTTTCGGTAGTCTATAAAAGGTCGCGAGAGGCTTTTGTAACTTCTTGAGTTTTCTCGGTCAAGGATAATTGATCCTAAGTCTCTCCTTTCGAGAGAAAGAAACGGCGCAGTGCTAATAATAAGGAGCGGGTGTTTTCCTTTTTGAATTATTGAATATGCATCTTGAAACTCTTTTTTTGAGAGTCCGCTGTGTAGGGTGACGGTATATTGCTCAATGCCTTTCTCAAGAACGTTTTTGGCTTGCCGAATATCCTCAAGAGTAGGGAGGACGAATGCAACTGACGCATTTTTTGCAAATTGCCCTCTAATGAAACTTTTATAATGGGCAAAACGCTCTTCCTCATCTGCTTGAACCGCAAGTTTTTCAGGGGGCATCTTGCTTTTCGGCGAGTCCTTCTCGAGGCGGATTTTTTGTACATTTTCTAATACAAGTTTTGGGATGAGGGTTTCAAGTACAGGACCAGTTGTAGTTGCGTAAAATTGAGCAGTTTCACTCGCTGCTTCAACAAACTCTTTTGAAAGGAATTGCTTTGAGACAACTTTGGATATTTTTTTAATTGCAAAAGAGCCTTTTCGTATTTCCGTTTTTACATCGGCGACATCTTTTCCTCCGATCACGATTCCGAATCCAATTTTATTGCGAAGAGGAATGTGTACCAAAGAGCCGAGTTCGATAGTATCTCCTCCAAAGTAGGAGAGTGTTTCTTTTGAGAATCCTCGGGCAATAGGAATAACGCTGTAGAGCCTCATATAGGTTAAGTGTATCTATTTTTTACCCAAACAAAAGCCGCCCCAATTATTGGGACGGCGTGGAACCTAGCGGCGAACCTTGCGATAGAACATCCTCACGTTCCAGCACATCGACGGGATGAGGAGCTTCAGTCCAGCAAGGGTGCAGATGAAAAAGATCGCGGTGAAGGTCGATAGCTCGCCACTGAGCATCACCAGACTTCCCATGAGCAGACATCCTGACAGTAGGGCTCCCCAGGTAAGGATTACCACAAGCATGTCAGCAAGTGGCGGCCTTTCCTGCCCGATATAGAATCCAGCATCGGACATGGGGGTGAGATCTACCAGAAGGAACATGATAGACCCCAATGAAAATCCCATGGAAAGCTCGAGCGCAAACAGTGGCACGGGGATTTCCTCATGAAGGATATTCATTGCCGCTCCGAGCATGAGCGCGAGAGGGAGAACCCAGCTCATCACTCGCTCGTCTTTTTTTTCTGGGAAATCGAATTTCTGAGCGTAAACCCTAGTTTGCATAGGTCCTCCTGAGGGTTGAAAGAGATCGTACTAATAAATAATGTACGATAATAACAAGATAAAGTCAATAGGCGTGAGCTTTCTTCTTGAGTTTCTTAGGGTGACAGAGTAAGCTGTTACCGTATATGGGTATTTTCTCCAAAAAGTTAGGAATTGATCTTGGAACAACAAGTGTGTTGGTGTATGTGCCTGGAAAAGGAATTGTGCTTAATGAACCTTCTGTCGTTGCAATCTCTGAAGAAGACAAGAGAATTTTAGCAATTGGAAATGATGCAAAGAAGATGATCGGAAAGACTCCAGGATCAATTGTCGCATATCGTCCAATGAAGGATGGTGTAATTGCCGACTATCGCGTAACAGAAGCAATGCTTCGTTACTATATTGGAAAAGCGCTCGGACAATGGAATATTGCAAAACCAGAAGTTCTCATTTCAGTGCCCGCAGGAGTGACTTCAACCGAAAGGCGTGCGGTAATTGAGGCTGCAATTAAGGCAGGGGCAAAAAATGCATTCGTGATTAAAGAGCCGATTCTCGCAGCGATCGGCGCAGGAATTCCTATTCATGAGCCAGTGGGTCATATGATTGTTGATATTGGAGGGGGAACAACCGACGTTGCGGTAATTTCTTTGGGAGGAATTGTGGCCTCAACTTCAGTGAAGTGTGCAGGCAATCGTATTGATGCCGCAATTGCTGACTATATAAAGAAAACATTTAACCTTGCGGTAGGGGACAAAACTGCAGAGGAAATAAAGATTAAAATTGGTTCAGCAATCCCGCTTGATGAAGAGCTCGTGATGACGATTAAGGGTCGTGATTATGTATTGGGTCTCCCTCGGTCAGTTGAAATCAAAACAAATGAAATCGTGAAGGCGATTAGTAAAGAGCTTCGGGAAATGATTAAAGCGATTAAAGATGTATTGCAAGAAACTCCTCCAGAGCTTTCCTCTGATATTATTGATCGAGGAATTATCATGACAGGTGGTTCATCCCAGCTTCGAAATTTGCCTGAGCTCGTCTACCGCCGTACTGGAGTAAAAGCAGTTCTTGCAAAAGAGGCACTCTATTGTGTTGCACGAGGCACAGGTATTGCTCTAGAGCACCTAGATACTTATAAGAAATCTATTATTTCAAAGAGGTAATTTTTTAATGCAATTTCTTAAGGATTGGCACAGGATTCATCACGACCTTCATCACGCCCATCTTATTTTTGGAGAGCGTGAATCAACCGTGAACGATCTCGAATCTTTTTTTAGGGAGACCCTCTCTATGTCTATCCGGGGAAATCCTGATTATTGGAAAGAAGAGTTTTCTGTGTTTGGGATAGATGATTCGCGCCGTATTGCAACTATCGCAAGGAGGAAAGCCTTTTCTAAGGAGAAGACTATTATAGTTCTCTGTGTCGATTCATTTACTATTGAAGCGCAAAATTCTCTTCTTAAAATTTTTGAAGATCCCGTACCGCATGTTCATTTTTTTGTAATTACCCACGGAGACAGTTTCCTGGTTCCCACACTCCTCTCCCGAATGCTTGTCGTAAAGGCTCCAACAGAAGATTTACGAGCGACTGATATAAAAAAGGGACATGTGTTTTTAGGGTCTTCGCTTAAAGACCGTCTCACTTTCATCGAACCATTACTTGAGGAAAAGGATAAAGGAAAGGTTCTTTCTTTTTTTGATGATTTGGAAGAAGCTCTTTATGAGAAGTTTGGAAAAAACCCACAAAGCTATGAGCCCGTTCTTAGAGATGTGCTTAAGATGAGAGGGTATGTAATGGATAGATCCTCCTCTTTGAAGATGCTTCTTGAGCATGTGGCCCATGTGGTTTCTAGAAGTTAGTGTATAATTTTTCTCTATGGTACTTGGAACTCATGCGGTAGTGGGAGGGATTCTCGGCGCAGTTTCGCGCGCGAATCCTGTTCTTTCTTTTTGTATTGGCTTTATAAGTCACTTCTTACTTGATGCAATTCCACACTGGGATTACAAACTATATTCAAGTACAAAACAAAAAGCGGAGGATCCTCTTGATGGAGATATGGTATTGGGAAAAGGTTTTGTTCGAGATCTGATTTCAATCGGGCTTGATATCTCTATTGGAATAGTTGTCTTAGCGTTTTTGTTTTGGAATGGTTATCTTGGTTCTGAGGGTTTGCGAAATTCTATTATATGGGGAGCGATTGGTGGTGTGGTTCCAGATTTTCTCCAGTTCGCATATATGAAGATACGCAGACAGCCTCTCATCTCTCTTCAGCGCTTTCATATTTTTATTCACACAGATGTTCGGTTGAGAGAGCGATTTATTGTAGGCCCGCTTTTGCAAATTGCTCTAATTCTCGTAATTCTTTTAGGAGTACGCGGGTTTTCGCTCATACTTTAGTCAAATACCTCTTTCTGTTACACTACAGGTATGGCATACAGTTTTTCACTTTTTGATAAAAACGCTCTCGCACTTGAAGATCATCTCAAGCAGGAGTTTGCTTCTATTCGTACAGGGAGAGCGACTCCGGTTATTCTTGATGCAATTTACGTAGAGGCCTATGGATCTAGGATGTCTCTAAAAGAGGTTGCATCAATTACAGTAGAGGATCCAAAGACAATCCGTGTGGCTCCTTGGGATTCTTCTTTAATCAAAGCGATTGAGAAAGGGGTAATCGACTCAAATTTGGGACTTTCTGCTTCAGTTGATGATAAAGGGTTGCGTATTATATTTCCTGAGCTGACCGCAGAAAGGAGAACTTCTCTTGTAAAGCTCTTGAAGCAAAAACACGAAGAGTCTCGTATTACTCTTAGGCAAGAACGAGAGAGGGTTAAAACCGATATTGAGGATCAAGAAAAAAAGGGAGGTATGGGAGAAGATGATAAGTTCCGCCACCTTGAGGAACTGCAGAAGAAAGTTGATGCAGTGAACCTTCGTCTTGATGAGCTCGCATTAAAAAAGGAGAAAGAAATTCTCGAATAAAGTATGTCGGTAATCATTTTTATCATTGTCTTGGCAATTCTTGTTCTCGTACATGAGTTCGGGCATTTTATTATTGCAAAGAAGAGCGACATAAAAGTAACAGAGTTTGGAATTGGTTTCCCACCTCGTATTTGGGGAAAGGAAAAAGGTGAGACTCTCTATTCGGTCAATGCCATTCCTTTTGGTGGGTTCGTGAGAATTTTTGGAGAAGATCCAAATGAAGAGACGCTCTTAGGGGCAGAGAAGGAAAGGAGTATTACTGCAAAACCTCGTTATATTCAGGCTGCGGTCCTTGCAGGAGGAGTGTTCTTCAACATACTTTTTGCATGGCTTCTCATTAGTATTGGATACATGGTAGGTCTTCCTACTTCAGAAAATCATGCAGGCGTGGGAATTGTTGAAAATCCTCGGCTTGTAATCACCTCTGTAGTACCTGGAACTCCGGCATTTGATGCCAAACTCAAAGGTGGAGACGTAGTGCTCGGCGCACTTTCTGAGGGAAAATACTCTCTTGAAGAAGTAAGTCCACAGGCCCTTTCAAATTTTATTGAAGCGCATGGCCGAGAGGGAATTACTTTGGATATTCAAAGAGGCAATGATCGTCTCTCGCTTGAAGCAAAAGCGAAAGAGGGAGTCATTCCTGGAAAATTTGCAATTGGTATTTCGATGGACATGATTGGCACACTTCGCCTTCCGGCTCATTTGGCAATTTATGAAGGTGGAAAAAATACATTACAGCTTTTGTCAGCAACCACAATTGAACTGCTCTCGTTTATCGGGCAAGCTTTTGCGGGTAATGCCGACATATCAGAAGTCACTGGGCCGGTCGGCATTGTGGGGCTTGTTGGGGACGTATCAAAATTAGGATTAGTGTACCTACTTTCATTCACTGCAATCATCTCTATAAATCTCGCAGTAATTAATCTCTTCCCATTCCCTGCACTCGACGGAGGCCGGCTCATCATAGTTCTCGTTGAGGCGATTCGTAGAAAATCAATATCTCCCAAAATACTCAATGTGCTCAACGGTGTTGGCTTTGCGATACTCATCCTCTTAATGCTCGTGGTTACCCTTAATGATGTGATTAAAATTTTTGGTTAAAAAATATGTCGGCCGAGAGTCCAATTCAACCAGAAGAATTTGTGCTCAACGCTGAACTATTGAAACATAATCAGAGAATTCAAAGAGAGATTTTAGCAATCTGTTTTCCCAAGAAAGAAGGGGAGAGTGAAGAAGAATCTTTAGTGAGAGAGAATAATAGCCTGAGTCTTATTCTTCGTTTTTCGGGAGACTTTCGGGAATCTTTTAAAAGAAGGATTCTTGGAGAGGAGGGATTTCTCGCGCGTTGTGAGAATGATCTCGCGCAAGTGGCAAGGGAGTTTATTCTAGAATTAGGCATAGAAGCAATGGCAGAGGAAATACGAATGTCAGAAAGTGCCGCTCCAACTTCTTCTGAATCTCTTAATTAAAAAACCACCCTTCGACAAGCTTAGGGTGGTTAACGACCTGGTATCTGCACCCAACCTCGGAGTGACCCTCCACGGTAATCGCAGTATCCCTCGAGAAAAACTTTCTCTCCATCGATCAGAGTCTCGTAAGAGAAGATGAAACTTCCCAACGAACCGGCTTCTGGGGAAACCCTTCGTGGCAAAATTGTATGTCTCCGCCCTTTTACATCAACAAAGAGGACGGAAACGTTTCTTCTCTGTGCGCGGAGAAGCTCTTCTTGTGAGGGACCTTTTACCAAGGAAAGTCTGATGGATCTTGAGATCATCAGTACCTCTAGGAAAGAGTCTGCCTTAATAAGAACATAAGAAATGTGAGTAGGTCAACAGGTATTTGCCCCACCTCTCTGAATGCGTTACTATTTCCCAATATAAAACCATGTTTCAATCACGTCTATTTACAAAAACTCGAAAAGAGAGCCCAAAGGATGAGGTTTCAAAAAATGCAGATTTATTAATTCGGGCAGGTTTTATTCACAAGGAAATGGCGGGAGCGTATGCATATCTTCCTTTGGGTTTAAAAGTGCTTGAGAAAATTAAAACTATTGTACGAGAAGAGATGAATCGTATTGGTGGCCAAGAGCTACTCATGACCACTCTCCAGCGAAAAGAATTGTGGGAGCAAACAAATCGATGGAGTGATGACATTGTTGATGTGTGGTTTAAGTCAGAGCTCAAGGCGGGTGGGGAAGTTGGTTTTGGATGGTCTCATGAAGAGCCAATTGCAGAGATGATGAAGGGGTATATTTCTAGCTTTAGAGATCTCCCAATTTTCGTGTATCAATTTCAAACAAAACTTCGCAATGAACTTCGAGCAAAAAGTGGGGTGATGCGAGGGCGAGAGTTTGTGATGAAGGATATGTATTCTTTTTGTATAAACGAGGAGGATCATACTCGATTCTATAATGAGACAATAGAGGCGTATAAGAGAGTGTATGACCGACTCGGTATTGGAGAAGATACTTTTGTTACCTTCGCGTCAGGAGGTGCTTTTACGAAGTTTAGTCATGAATTTCAAACTATCGCAGAGACTGGTGAGGATAAAATCTATATCAATAGAGAAAAAGGTATCGCAATCAATGAAGAAGTGTTGAATGATGAGACGCTTAAGGAACTTGGCATCACTCGTGATGATCTTGTTGAGACAAAAACTGCTGAGGTAGGAAACATTTTTAACTTTGGTACCCAAAAGTCAGAAGATCTTGGACTCTATTATATGAATGAAAAAGGAGAAAAGATTCCAGTCTGGATGGGTTCTTATGGAATTGGTGTAAGTAGATTAATTGGCCTTCTTGTAGAAAAGTTTTCTGATGAAAAAGGAATCGTGTGGTCTAAGGACATTGCTCCTTTTGATGTGCACATACTTCTCCTTCAAAGTGAGCAGGGAGAGACCTATGATCGGGCGCTCAATCTCTATAATGTTTTGCGTGAAAAAATGGATATCCTTTTTGATGATCGAAATGTGCGTGCGGGAGAGAAATTTGCTGATGCAGATCTTATTGGAATTCCATATCAAGTAGTTGTCTCCGAAAGAGGAAATGCAGAAAAAGTTTTTGAAGTGAAAGAAAGAAAGACAGGTAAAGTCGTCGTGGTTTCAGAAGATCGAGTACTTGAGGGGGACTTTGAAGGAATATTCAGATAATGACTTTACTTAACCGATTCGAAAAACTACGCCGATGGTTACTTCATGACATCGGAATCGATCTTGGGACGGCAAACACGCTCGTCTATGTTCGAGGTCAGGGTGTGGTGATTAATGAACCCTCTGTGGTTGCGGTAAACCAGAAGACAGGAAGGGTGGTCGCGGTTGGTACCGAAGCTAAGCAAATGCTTGGGAGAACCCCACCTCATATTATTGCGGTGAAGCCTCTCGTGGATGGAGTAATCTCAGACTTTGAGGTGACTGAGGAGATGATTACGTACCTCTTGAATAAAGCGCAAAAAGACAATAAGAAGATACTAGGACCTCGAGTGGTGGTAGGAGTTCCATCGGGTATTACAAATGTAGAGATTCGCGCAGTAAGGGATGCAACGAGAAATGCAGGGGCGTCAGAAGTCCACATTGTAGAAGAGCCAATGGCAGCAGCAATTGGAATGCGTCTTCCGGTTAATGATCCAGTGGGAAGTATGGTGATTGATATTGGTGGCGGAACCTCAGACATTGCGGTGATCTCCCTTGGTGGCGTGGTTCGAGCAAAAAATCTCCGTATTGCGGGGGATAAATTAAATCAAGATATTATTTCTTATATTCGTAGTGAGTTTAAGATTCTAATTGGAGAGAAAACTGCAGAGAATGTAAAGATTGCAATTGGCGCAGTGATTTCTGAAAACGGAGCACTCGAATCTTCAATTAAGGGGCGAGATCTTGTGACGGGTCTTCCTAGAGAAGTGGTGATTACTGATTCAGATATTCGGGAGGCAATCGCTCAATCGATTGGAAGCCTTGTAGAATCCGCCCGAGAGGTGCTTGAAACTACTCCTCCAGAAGTTCTCTCTGATATTATGCATCGCGGTATCTTCCTCGCGGGAGGTGGGGCCTTAATCAAGGGACTTCCTGAGCTTATTGCTTTAGAATTAAAAATCCCTGTGCACGTCGCTGCCGATCCTTTGACTGCGGTTGCACGAGGTACAGGTATGATTCTTGAAGATATGGATCGCTTTAAAGACGTACTCATTCAAAGTGAAGATGAACTTCCCTCTACAGGCTAGGCCAAAAAAAAATACTTCACTCCGGAAAGCCTCTATCGGTGTTCTTATTTTGTTTATTTTTGTTTTTACACTCCAGGCATTTTTTCCGACTATTTGGGATGATTTTGCAATTCAAATCGCAAGACCATTTTGGCGTGGGCGTGAATTTGTTGCAGGAGCAATCTTTAGCAATAACTTTTTTGAATCGAAGAAATCTCTTGTAGAGGAAAATAAACTTCTTCAAGAAGAAAATCAAACACTTCGTGAGAGGATTAATGAAGTTGATATTTTGCGTGCAGATAATCAGGTGTTTCGAACCGCTCTCGACGTATCTCCTTCTTTATCCCTTTCCGCATACCCGGTCCTAGTGCACCCATCACAGAGCCCGTACGACATATTGGTGCTTGATGCTCGTGGTAAAGAAAAGCCTAGCGTGGGATCTCTCGCGGTATCAGGATCTGTTGCAATTGGCACAGTTGCTGAGGTGGGGGAGACTTTTATTAAGGTCGACATGTACTCAAGCCACAACAGAGAAACTGAGGGCAGGATTTTGCCAGATGGTGAGCCTTTAATTCTTGTGGGACGAGGAGGTGGAAACTTTGTAGTCAAAGTGCCAAGAGATATGAATGTTCCAGTGGGGTCCCTGATTGTCCTTCCTGGAGATCCTGCATTTGCCCTTGGAAGAATTGCTCAAGTTGAAGAGTCGGAAAAGGATACTTTTAAACAAGTGCGAATTATTTCCTCAAAGAATATATTTTCTCTGCGTTGGGTTGAGATTATAAAATGAGAGTTATGACTAAACGCAGGCTCCTCTCGATATGTGTCCTATGCGTGTCTCTATTCTTTCTTCCGTGGTGGGCAACTGTAGTATTTTCTCTAGGTTTTCTCTTACTTTTCTCAACCCCTTATGAGGTTATCGCCGTAGGCTTCTTTTTAGATTATCTCTATAGAATCCCGAGCGACTCTTTTGTGCGGTCGCATATATTCTTTTTGACGGGAGGTCTTTTGGTTCTTCTTTCTTATTTGATAAAGGAACATTTTACGTTTGAGTTATACTAGGGCATGGTTTGGAAAAGAGTAAAAAAACGTCTCTTAGGAAAGGGGATCGATGTATCTGGAGAAATTGCTCCAGATCAGATATTTTTGGATGCTTCGAATCTTCCAGATTTTAACACCCATCAGTTTGAAGGTCGGCTTGAACGACCGATTACTCGAAGCACTTTTCTTTTTCTTGCGGTAGTGTTCACTATTGTGGGTCTTGTATTCACGGGCAGACTTTTTGTGCTTCAGGTAAAAAATGGAGAAGCATATGAAGAAAGAAGTGCGCAAAATCATTTAGAACATACGACAATCTTTGCTGACCGAGGGATTATTTACGATCGTAATGGGCTCGAGGTTGCATGGAACGATCTCAATCCAGGAGGTGATTATGCGTTGCGACTTTACGCAACTACGAGTGGATTGGCACATATTTCTGGATATATAAAATATCCCGCAAAAGATAAGCAGGGAATTTATTATGAGTATGCATTTACGCCAAAGGGTGGAGTCGAGGAATATTTTAATGAAGTTCTTTCTGGAACAAACGGACTCAAGATTACCGAAACAGATGCTCATGGCAATGTTCAGTCAGAAAGTGTTCTTACACCTCCTAAAGATGGAAATAATCTATTCCTTTCTATTGATCGTCGGGTGACCGAACGTCTCCACGCAGCTATCCGAAGCACCGCACAGGAGAGAGATTTTGTGGGCGGAGCGGGTGCAATTCTTGATATCCATACAGGAGAAATTTTAGCGCTCACCAGTTATCCAGAGTTTGATTCCAATGTAATGACTTTAAGTCAGGATAAGGATCGTATTCGCGGATTTTTGGGCGATAAAGGAAATGCGTTTCTCAATCGAGCGATTGGGGGACAATTTATTCCTGGATCCATCATGAAGCCGTATATTGCGGTTGGCGCTCTCGAAGAGAAGGTGATCGATCCGCTCAAAGAAATTCTTTCCACAGGGTCAATCGTGATCCCAAATCCATATGACCCTACGAAGAAAACTATTTTTAAAGATTGGAAAATAAACGGTTGGACTGATATGCGAAGAGCTTTGGCTGTTTCTTCAAATGTCTACTTCTTTTCTATTGGTGCTGGTTATGATGGGCAGAAGGGTATCGGTATTAGTAATATCGAAAAATATACAAAGATGTTTGGGTTTGGTGAACTTACAGGAATTAATCTTTCTGGAGAGAAGCAGGGTAACGTTCCAAGTGTCGCATGGAAGAAAGAAAACTTTGAAGATGGAGAATGGCGCATCGGAGACACTTACAATAGTTCTATCGGGCAATATGGGTTTTCTGTAACCCCTATCCAAGCGGTACGTGCTGCCGCAAGTATTGCAAATGGTGGAACACTTATCACGCCTACGATTCTCAAGGGAGGTGATGTAAATGCAGAGAAAAAATTACTTCCATTTTCTGAATCAAGTTTAAAAGTTATTCGAGAAGGAATGAGAATGGGTGTGGTGGAGGGAACTGCAAAGGGATTATCTATGCCAGGTATTGCAGTTGCGGCAAAGACAGGTACTGCTGAGCTTGGTGGAGCAAAAGAGTTGGTAAACTCTTGGGTAATGGGATATTTCCCTTATGAGGAGCCAAAATACGCTTTTATTGTACTTATGGAGCGTGGTCCTTATTCAAACCAAATCGGAGCAACGTATGCAATGAGGCAACTCTTTGAATGGATGTATATACATACGCCGGAGTATGTGCAGTAGAGAGAAAATCTTATAAAAAAATAGACACACCTTTGGGGTGTGTCGTTGTATATGTTGCAATGCCGTAAGGCATAGAAAGAACGCTCCGTTCCGAGGGGTGTCCGGTGTCGGCTGCCCATTTTACTGCGGCTTCACCGATCCTTCTCCACCCACTCGGAACGTGCTACTAATTCGGTGTTCCCAGCTGGTAGCACAACCGGGCCTTACCCCAATTTTCGTCCGCGGCTTCGGGGTACCATGCCAAGGACTAGCCCTCGATTGGCTTTGGGCATCGGGCCTCCCAAAGTTGCCCCTGTCCTACTGTCTTGCCTATATCGCTATAGACTCAAAACAAGCCGAGGATCGCTTGCTTATTTGAAATAGTAGCATGCATTACATTTGTTGTCAACTCTCTTCTAGAAGTTTGAATTTGTAATTTCTTCTGTAAGAAGGTTGTTTTTTGATCGTCAAATATACCTACTGATAGCTAAAATTGACTTTTGTTGGTGGGGGTATACAATGTTTCCCAATATCTATGAAAGACGAACACGAATATTTGACCGCGGCGAAGTTTGAAGAGTTTAAAAAAGAACTCGAGCAGCTAAAAACTGTGCGAAGAAAGGAGGTTGCAGAAAATCTTGAATACGCAAAAGGACTCGGAGATCTTTCTGAGAATGCGGAGTACCACGAAGCGCGTGATATGCAGGCGTCTGTTGAAGATCGAATCGCAAAACTCGAAATGATTTTGAAATCTGCGTTAATTGTTTCTTCTCACAATACCGATGCCGTTTCTGTAGGCTCTATAATTACCGTTAAGAAAGACAAAGAAGAGAAAGTGTTCACAATTGTGGGGTCAGAAGAGGCAGATATGTCTCTCGGCAAAATCTCAGTGAAGTCTCCTTTTGGCGGAGCGTCTCTTGGAAAGAAAAACGGGGACTCTTTTAGCTTTAAGCACCCTTCGGGTATGATGGAGTATACGCTTGTAGATA
>CAZRVE010000012.1:0-16331 GCA_964603485.1 uncultured Candidatus Saccharibacteria bacterium | reverse complement strand
CCAGTGATGAACCCTAAAAACATAACGACTGGAATAACAGGAAGAATCAGCATGTTCACCAGGATACTTATAAAAGAAAAAAATCCTGTCGTATAGAGAAGGAGTGGCAATACAATAATTTGGGTTGCAAGTGTTGCCGAAAGAATTTCTCTTAAATTTCCTCTTTCTGGACACCACTTTAAGTAGGGGCTCAAGAGCGGTGCCGCCCAAATGAGGGCGGCGGTTGCAACAAAAGACAACTGGAATCCAAAATCAAATACAAGAATTTTTGGATTTGCAAAAATCATCAAAAATCCTGCGAATAACAAACCTCTTCCCGCAAGATAGGTTCTTCCCGTTGCCCGCGCAAGAAGAACGAGAAGCGCCATACAAGATGCACGAAGTACACTTGCCCCTCCGCCAACGGCAACACTGAACATGATAATTCCCAAAGAACTCCCCAAGAGAGCGAATCTTAAAGGTAAGAAAGAGAAAACTTTCAAAACTGATTCAGCAACAAGAGTAATGTTATAGCCCGAGAGTACCACAATATGTGAAACTCCCGCCCTACGAAACTTATCTTCCCATTCCTTCCCAAGCGAATCCTCTTTTCCCAATAAGATTCCTGACAATAACGACGATTCCGGGTCAGTAATACTACTCTCAAACTTTTCAACAAACTTCCTCTTACACGTGATAAGCACCGTTTTTAAAAAATTCCCATTCCCAGAAGAAACAATTTCCCCTTTCGCAAAAGAAAGAACAAGAAAAATATCTTCTCTTGAGAGATACCCAGGATAATCAAAGACTCGACCGCTCTCCGTCTCAAAAGCCTCCGGCCTCCCAAAAGTTCCTTGAAACAAGACTTTATCTCCATAAAAGAATTCTGGATAGAGATCAGCTCGGATAAGCACTTTCTCTTTACCATAAAGGACAGTTTCAACCACATACTCCCGATAAGAACCTTTTGATATAGGCTCCTCAACAATCACCGCCTCAAAAGAAGATTCCTGCCCGATCTCTTGGAGCAACCTTTCATCAAGGATATGAAAATCCTTTACTCCATATCTCAAAATCCCTCCTGCGAACACTGCAATAGTAATTGCAATAAAAAGTAAGCCCCCGCGGAGTTCACCCTCCTCAACCATTCGAAAACCGTAGAATGCAAAACAGATACTCACAAGAAAAAAGAAAAGACCCGCCTGAATATAATCAAATTTAAAAAATGAAGAAAAAAACAACGCACATAAGAACACCATAAATAACCAAATGAAACGATTTCGTATTACGATCGAGAGTCCTTTTTCCATAAAGAAATGAGCTCCATTTCTTCCTCCTTAGAGAAGGCTTTTTTAAAGCGAGCATTACTTTTGCCTTTTACCCGAGCCTCACACTCACCCCAAGTCTTATGCGTTTTTACCACACCTCCAAGTGAGCTGACATAAGAATAAGCTTTTCCTTTTACTCCATTCTTTTTCTTTGCTCTTACCACTCCAGGAGAAATACTTGAGACATCAACTTGATACCCGGCAAGAGAACCGTGATACAAAACCAATCTTTCGCCATCTGCAAAACTTGTCGCAATCACATCACACCTTTCATTTGCAGGAATTCCAGAATGCCCCTTAACAAGTTCCCATTTTATTTTTTTTCCAAAAAGCACTTTATCCATCCTCTCCCACAAATCCTTATTGAGCACCTCTTCTTTAGATTTTGTCTTCCAGCCATTTTTTTTCCATCCAGAAAGCCAAGCGGTTGCACCCTTAAGCACATAACTCGAATCAGTAAATACAGTAGCGCTTCCATCTTTTGCAACCGTTTCAATCGCTTCAATAACCGCAGTAAGCTCCATTCGATTATTTGTAGTCTCTTTACTTCCCCCACCGAGCTCTTTCACCTTATCTTCAGAAACCACAATTGCACCCCACCCTCCAGGACCAGGATTTCCTCGAGAGGCTCCATCAGTAAAAATTTTTATTTCCATTCGAGAATTATAACAAAAGGACCTGTTTCCAGGTCCTTTAACGAGACACGAGCTAACGTCTCTCCCGATAGCGGAGATGGTCCGGATGCATAGCCGGCAACCCTGCATAAGTGAGAGCGGCGAACAAGATTGCGCAGATAAACGCGATAAGGTATACGAATCCGAGAGCGATCAAACCAAGCATCTTCGAGAACAACTGCCCAAGAAGACTGAGACTCCGCATCGTGATTGCCTCTCTCTGCGTGAAGGAATACGAACTAATCGAATAACTTTATACTCTAATATTTAGATTATGTCAATAATACGCAATCTCAACTCCGGACGATAGCCGAATACTGACTTCTCGAGCGTCGCAATAATGTCCCTCCTCTCTCCCACTTTTGGAGCTGGGTTGAAGTGCTCTGGTCGAGAAAAAAACTTAATTGCTTTTATAGGCTTTTCTTCATTGCCCAAGGTAAGCTCCAAATGATTCTTCTCCTTTCCAAAAAGTTTTACGTCCTTAATAAGAGTATTTGGAAACCTAAAAACTGGCTTCTCGTTTCCTACGCCAAAAGGAGCGAGACGAGCAATACTTTTATGCAAATCCCAACTTACATCGTCGACACTCATTTCTGCGTCTACCCATGTGATACTCTCGGCATCTCCCTTATTTATCTTTTGAAAATTTTCATTTAATACCTGCTCCAGAGAGTGCACCGCTTCTTGTGAAAGTGCGAATCCGCCTGCCATTTTATGTCCGCCAAATTGAGTGAAGCTTCCCTTAGAAATCTCCATAAGCTCCACCACGCTCACGCTTCCATCAGAGCGACAAGATCCTTTGAGTTGAGTGTCCCCGTTTCTCCCCCATAAGAAAATTGGCCTACGAATATCATCGAGAATTGCATTTCCTGCAAGCCCCAAAAGAGAGGGCTTCCAATCAGGGTTCCCGAATACAAGCACCGGAGGAAGAGATCCTTCGAGTTCTCGTTCTTTAATTCTTTTTCGGAGATCTTTAACAATTGAGGCAACCACTCCTTTTCTTTCATCATTAATTTTATCCAAATAGAGTGCCGCTTCGCTCCCCTCTTCTAAATCTTTTGTATAAAGCAATTTAAATCCATCCATCGGATGCCCCATCCTGGACGCTGCATTCACCCGTGGAGCAAGAGAGAATCCAATGTCATCTTCAACAAGTAACTTTTGATTTACTCGAAGCTTTTTCCAAAGTTGCTGAAGACCTGGACGAGGAGATTTTTGCAAAACCCGAAGCCCATAGTGTGCCAAAGCACGATTCTCTCCCACAAGAGGAACCATATCCGAAAGGGTTGCAATGCCAACTAGATCAAGAAACCATTTTTCATGTCCTTCTTTCAGATTAAAACGATTCTTCTGCAGGATCGCTTGCGCAAACTTAAACGCAACTCCAGAGCCACAAAGAATTTTCTCTGGATAGGTGCAATCCGCACGCTTAGGATTCAAAATCGCATACGCCTCTGGCAAACTATTCCCAGGCTCGTGATGATCCGTAATGATCACATCAATACCTAGTGCATTTGCTCGAGCAACCTGCTCGACATCAACAATTCCACAATCGACAGTGATAAGAAGGCCGATTCCTTTTTCCGGAAATGTTTCGACAGCTTCCAGATGAAGCCCGTATCCCTCATCGTGACGGTGAGGAATGTAATTTTCTATATTGGTATGCCCAATCTTCTCAAAGAATTCTCGAAGTAACACACCTCCGGGAATACCATCTGCGTCATAGTCACTGTAAATAAGAATTTTTTCTTTATTATCTACTGCACGCAACACTCTCCCTACAGCCTTATCCATATCCTTGAGAAGATAGGGATCATGGAGGTCTCGCTCGTAATCTGGGTTAAAAAAAGTCTCCGCCTCAGTAAAATTTCTTATACCCCGAGTAAACAATATGTTCTGTAACACCAGAGGGTAGCCGCTCAAGGATTCGTCAATTTGCTCCCTTGAGATATCACGAAGACGGTATTCTTTCATGGGAGGCATTTTATCACGGACGTCTTTTAAAAAGACGGAAAAATACTATACTTAAATATATGGACAGCGAATGCATCTTTTGTAAAATCGTCAAAGGCACAATACCAGCTGAAAAGATTCATGAAGACGAAGTGAGTCTCTCCTTTCTCGACATTAACCCTGTAAATGAGGGGCATTTACTCATTATTCCAAAGGCTCATTATGAGAATATGGCTATCACTCCAGACCATCTCATAGAAAATCTCTTTAAAAAAGCAAAAGCATTCTTACCCTCCCTTCAAAAAGCAACCGGGGCAGATTTTGTTGCCCTCACTGTAGTCGGAACTGACGTTCCTCACTTTCACATCCACCTTATCCCAAGATTCCACAAAGATGGACTCGCAGGGTTCTGGCCTGCAAAAAAATATGGAAGCGCAGAGAGAATGCGAGAAGTTGCAAATTCCATCCGTGCCTCCATTTCTTAAATTACCTCACCAACTACTCTAATGCTTCAATACCCGGGAGGGTTTCGTGGGCAAGAAAATCAAGCATTGCTCCTCCCCCTGTTGAAATAAAAGAAAACTTATCAAATAGATTAAGTTCTGCGATTGAAGCAATCGTATCTCCACCTCCCACAATAGACACTGCATTGCTTTCTGCGACGCACTCAGCAACTCGAAGGGTTGCATCTTTGAAACCAATCTCAAAATTACCCAAAGGGCCATTCCATAACACAAAAGAGGATCGACGAATTTCTGCACATAAATCTTCCATCGATTGTGGTCCTACATCCACGATGTAATCATCTTTGGAAACTTCTTCTGGTTTTTTCACAGTAACCCCTTCCTCATTTTTTACTAATACATCAACAGGAAGTATGAGTTTTTGAGTTAAAAAAGCATTCACATTTGTGTTCGATGGAGAAAGGAGCGACTTTCCTGTAGCAAAACCTTTTGCCCGAAAGAAATCGTTTGAGAGGGCTCCACCGATAAACACCTTATCGGCAAGATTAAAAAATTTTTCTACCAAAGGTATTTTCGTTTCAAACTTTGCGCCTCCTAAAATAAAAATAAACGGTCTACTAGGTTCAAAGGCCTTTGAAAGCTCTCTCACTTCCTCCTCAAATACAATCCCCGCATAGTGAGTAAGAAACTTTGGCACACCTACCACGGAAGCGTGCTCTCGGTGAGCGGCAGAGAAAGCTTCATTCACATATATCTGAGCGCAGGATGCGAGATGTCGAGCAAAAGACTCATCGTTGGCTTTCTCTTGGGGATACTTTCTAAGGTTTTCAAAAAGAACCACGTCACCTTTTTCCAATGCATCCTGTAGAGCAGGGGGTACTTCTGGATAAAAATCTTCAATAAAGGAAACGGGAAATAATTCTTTTAAATAATTAAAAACCGGACGAAGAGAACCTCCCTCACCCTCAAAATGACTCGCCAGAATAATACGTGCACCCCTCTCTCTTAATAATCGAATAAGAGGAATTGTTTTCTTAATTCGAAAATCATCCGAAACAACACCACCCGAGACTGGCACATTGAAATCAGCTCTCACGAATACTGTTTTTCCTTTTAGAGAATCGACTTCTTGAATGCTCCTCATGTAAATTATTTATCTGTTGCTCTTAATATCTCCGCGAACTTTTTTGAATCTAAACTTGCGTGACCGACAAGAAAACCATATACATTACCGTTTTGAATAAGATCGTGAGCGTTTGCGCCTTCGACAGACCCTCCGTAGTTAAGCTTTACCTTCTGCGCACTTTCACGACCAAACATATTTACTAGAGTTTTATGAACAAAAATACTCATCTCGTGAAGCTTAGAAGAGTCCATCGCATCGTCAGCCGTTTTCCCAATCGCCCATACTGGCTCATACGCAATAATAATTTTTGAAATTTCCTTACGAGAAACCCCTTCGAGAGAGGCCCGAATCTGGTTTTCAACAAAAGAAAGATAGTCACCATGATGATCTCTCGCCTTTTCACCAATACAAAGAATAGGAGTCATCCCTGCTTTGAGAGTTGCGATAATTTTTTTTGACACGAAGGCGTCAGACTCTCCGAGAGCGCGACGTTCAGAATGTCCAAGGATTACGTAAGAAGCCTTAAGAGACTTCAGCATTCCAATACTTACTTCTCCTGTTTGGGCGCCAACCCCACCCCAAAAAGCATCCTGGGAACCAAGAAAGACTTTTTTAGATAAGGAAACACTACTAAGAAAAGGAAATGGAGGGGCAATGACAACCGTTGTTCTTTTGAGCTTATCACTTGCCTTTACAATACCCTTTGAGATGACCTTTGCCTCTCCTGGAGTGAGTGGGTTCATCTTCCAGTTCGCGATAACAATTTTTTTTATCATACAAACCCATTATAGCATCCCCTTTCTAACGGATTTCCTCCCAAGAAAGGATCTCGTACTGATCAGAAGTAAGGGGAAATGAAGGCGGTGGTCCGTAAAGAAGGTTTGCATCGTAAATGATATTTCGAGTCTGGTAACCATTTCCGTCAGTATACGCAAAACCATAACGGATATTGGTCGCAATCATCCCATAAAGAGTAATGGAGTTCCGAGTATGATACGGGGAGCATCTATTTTGCCCTCCTCCAGGCGGTGGGTAGTAAAATCTTCCCACACGACCATTTTGGGCAACAAGCGCAGCATCAATACGCAAATCAGTATCAGAGATCATACCTACATGAACATGGCCCTGAGAAACCAAGGAGAGAACATCCGTACCATCATAATTTGTATACATCAAATCATTATTCACAATAATATTGGGACGGTTTGATGCATTATCTGGAAATCTTCCTGAAGCAATAGTGAGGCGGGCAGAATTTATCAAACCTTCAACCCATACATTGTCTTCAACAAACACTAACCCATTTGCAGGAATTGGATAGTTTCCAAGGAACGTACGATTGTTTACAGTCCAAGTTCCCCACCCAGTTTGATTGGCAGAGTTTGTGCAATTAGAAGGTGGGGTTCTTTGAGAGGTAACCCGATACACATCGTAAGTATCATTTGTTTTAAGAATAATTTGATACCCCTGAGACCCTGACGGTGCAAAATACCTACCGCCTGATTGGGCGTCTGACTTCATTTGAGCTAAGTCATTAGTAAGCCCTACAAAATCGGCCGCAGGAATAGGAAACTGCCTTCCGATTTCAAACACATCTGTCCTGGCTTGAATTGTATTTGGAGGAGCTTCAAGTGGTCTGAAACTATTGTCTACTGCAGACCCATTAGGATTTACATGAGTATGAACCCCAAACTCAAAAGCCCCCGAGTGGTCAGGGTCATCATAGGAGGTAATGGCGCTCGTAACCGCATTATGAGCCAGACCATCAAAACGAATTCCGGAATTTGAGTGAATAGGACCGAACACTTCTGTCCCCTGTCCAAACCTCATTGCATCATTTGCAACCACGGCATACTTTGCGAGAGAAGGTATTGCCATTTCAACTTGAATCGCACGCGCAACCGTTGAGCTGGCAGGTGTTCCGGTGGATTTAATACGCACCTTTGTTGACCCCACAATTGGCGGAGTAATGTCGAGAGAAAAAGTACCTATGGGATTTCCATCTTTATTAAATACCGTATGAACATATGGACCTGGTACGCCAGTTCCATCCTGATAATCAGTAGCGGCATGCGCAAGATGCCATCGATAATAATCAATACCGCTTTCTGCAAGTTGAATTGCTCGCTCCCGCACAAGAGATTCTCGAGAAGCTTTCACGTTTACGCCTGCCCAGCCAATAAGACCTCCCATAAGAACGAGAGCAATCGATGAAAAAACGATTACTTGAATGAGTATTTGTCCACCCTGCGTATGATGATTTCTCATAGATTATCTTTGAGATTTCTTAACGTTCCCATGCTCGTAACAGTAATCGCGCCAGGAGGTTTATTTAAATCTTTATCAATAATAACAGTAACTCTCAGCAAGCGAACCGCTAAAGTATCCACGGGCTGAGTAAGTGGAGAGGAAGTACCTGTGAAATAAGTGTCAAAATAATCAAAAATCGGAGTACTTGTCCCGTTAATCACATCATTAATTACCACATCAATAGATTCATTGGCGCTATTGTATACAAGAGGACTTCCGCTTGGCTTAATTACCCCCCTACGCAATTGCCCTCCCTGAATAAAATACCGAACACGCTCCTTTAAGACATCAGTGTCAACATTTGTATAGAAAATTAAAGTTGACGTCCCTGCTTGATTAATCGTGTAAGAACCCAAGCTTGAGGGTGATGCCCCGCGCAATTCTCGGATCACGGTCCTCAAGACTCTACGTGCGCCAATCTGAGCAGATAAGTTACCTTGTAAACTATTGTTTAAAAAGAAAATATCTCTCTCGAAGCTCGTAAGCGCAAGTCCAATAACTACGATAATCGAAATTGAAATAAGTGTCTCCACTAATGTAAATCCTTTTTTATTTTTTAGAGAATTAAAAATCATTGTGGTATCAGTATCACTTCCTGTTGTTGCCAAGAGGAAGTAACGGGTACTTGTATCTGCTGAGTTGCATAGCCTACCTTCGACAGTGTCATTGTATAAGTAGCGCTGTTGAGGTCTGAGAACATGACCTGGCCCGGTGGAATGCAAGAGGAAGTGAAAGTAAACGCAACATTTGCAATTGTAGGAGTTGCGGTTGTGCTTGCGGTAGCAAGGTAAGCTTTATATCTAAAGAATCGATCCCCGTTGTGAACGCTCGCAATATTAGTATCAGACACATCATAGAAAGAGCCCGTGGTGCCATCTGGGCCACGAAACGACCATGTGGTAGTGGCGGTATTGTCGAGTGCGGTAGCAAATTGTATACGGACATTTCCCGCACCAGTGTGCGGGGGTTGAGATAAAGGTGTCCAAGACACTTGATTAAAATTAGTAGTAGTCCCTGCGTCAAAAGTAGTCGAGGTGATCTCCCCTGAAGGGGCATATACTCCAAACGATGAGTTAAGCACGAGAGTTCCTGCTGGATTCCCGGTATCTACATTCCCATCCGAGGTAAGGTATTGTGTCTGATCAACAAAGTTAATCTGCCCAGATCCTCCGGACCAATCGGTCTGCTCAAGAAAACCCCTTCCTGTAGTCAGTGATTCTGAAAACCCTCCATCCTCAAGAGTGACCAGAACCCCCGAAAGCGGTAGGTTCGTCGCGCTATCTTTGACCGTTACCAGAAGGTGTGACGGATCGTCAGCGGTAAGGATAAATTGAATATTTTGAACCGCATCCGGCAGTACACTCACTGGCAAGAGAGGGTTCACACCTGCAAGGTAATGGCTCCCGCTATTAAGCGTTATGGAGTATGTGTCCCATTCAAGATTAGATATCGTTTTACTCCCAGAGGAATCCGTAGAGAGAGACTGATCGAACTTATATACATCAGGAGTAGCACCAACAAGCTTTGAACCCTTCATGGTAAATGGAATAGACGGCACGGTTGCGCAGGTTGCGGTTATGGTCGAAATATTTGCCACACTCACTTTATCAATCACAAAAGATACCTGTGTTACCTGTTGAATAAGCACAGTCGCGTGGCGCTTCGTAGGATTTGGATTTGCAACTGTTGGTGTGTAAGTGCGATCAATAGTATATCCAGGCTTTGTAACTGTAATCTCATACGCCGCAGCTCCCGGGGGTGCATCAACGATTTGAAGCATACCTTGGGTGTCGGTCACGTCATCAATTACAATCGAGGTGCTGGCAATATTATTTTCCACGTGAACCTGTGCTCCAGGCACCGGCTCGCCGTTACCATCAAAAACTCGAATGAATAACGCACCGTTTGTAGAAGCTGTCTCCAAGTTACGTGGAGAGACTCTAGTGGTAACGGATAGCGTCTCAAAGTTCTTACAACCCGGACAGTCGAGAGAGAGTTCCACGAGCTTATAATCAGCCGGGGATAGATCGTTTGGAGCTCCCCCAATGAGACCGTCAAAAGGGTCGTCAATATTTCTTATAGTTCGTGTGAGTATAAATGTTCCCGTATCACGAACAAACGTCTCTGTGGAAAGAAGTACACCAGGAGGAATACCTCCCTGAACCCCCACTTGGTCATAAGGAAGATTCCGAACAATTTCAAACTGCTCATTAATAAGATCCGTTGCAGTAATCTTCACACGAGAGAGTGAAACCAAAGTAGTAAGACTTACGTAACCCTGATACACGGAAAGAGCAATAAGACCGAACAAAGCGGAGCCGATAATAAGCTCTACCAAAGAGAATCCTCGAGAATAAAAAGTTCGAGAGCGTGATGCTCTACGCAAAATCCCCATGAAAAGAATTATATCGCATCAACGAGAGAGTACGTAGGAGCAAGCATGGATATCGCAAAGAATCCTACCGCCACACCCATGAGAACCATAAGGAAAGGTTCGATGAGAGAAGACATATCTTTAGTCTTTTGATCAACTTCATCCTCGTAAAACGTCGCAACTCCTAAAAGCATATCGGCCATCTTACCCGTCTCCTCTCCCACGCTCATCATCTCTCCTACAAAAATCGGATACAGTCGTTCGTTTTCAATAAAAATCGCAGAGATTGGGTCACCTTTCTGAATCGCAGCCTGAGACTTCTTTAGTACATTTTTATAGTAACTATTTTGAAGCACTTCTTCTGTTACTCCAATCGCGAGCACGATATCAACTCCCGAAGAAAGAAGAGACGAGAGTGTCCGCGCAGTTCGCGCCGCGTTAATTTCTTTCACAATAGTCCCAATAATTGGAACTCTTAAAAAAGCCATATCAAAAAACCTCTTTCCAACTACAGACCGCGCAAATGCAACCATTGCGCCAACAAAGACAATGAAGCCGCTAAAAGCAAGAAGGTATTGCGATCTTAAGAAATCAGACACTGCAATCACCATCTGCGTACTTCTTGGCAACTCAACCCCCAGACCTTTAAATGTTGCCGTGAGAGTTGGAACCATGTACACAAGCATGAGGATTCCAATCACAATCATGATGCAGACAATAACGGCTGGGTACATGAGGGCGCCACGCACTTTCTTTGTTAGCTGATACGCCTTCTCCATCTGAATTGCAACCACCTTAAGAGAGCCTGCCAAATTTCCACTTTCTTCCCCTGCCTTCACCATCGAAACAAAGAGTGTTGAGAATGTGTCTTTTCTTTGACGCATAGACTCTGAAAGACTCTGTCCCCGACTGATATCCTCATTTAATTCCTGGAGAATAACCTTTAGCTTTTTATTTTTCGTCTGCTTCTCCATAACTGCAAGCGCTCTTGTTACAGAAAGACCTGCCTCAATCATCGCCGCAAGGTTTCGAGCAAAAATTATTTTCTCATGCGTCTTCACGCGAGAAAACATGGTATTAAGCTTTGAAAGCGAGACCGCAAACTGTGAACGCACCTCATTCGCATAGATAATACTGTCACCATTCTCTTTTATCTTCCTATACACCACAAAACGATCCGGAGCTTCCATACTCGCCTCATATGTCTGCCCTTCACGATTTACTGCTTTGTATTTAAAAAGAGACATTTTATTCTTCAGATGATACCACTCGAAGCACCTCCTCAACTGTAGTAATTCCTTGCACTGCCTTAAATACTCCATCCTCAAGCATGGTAAGCATGCCGTCCTTCTTTGCTTGATCTTCTATTTGTTGAGTCGTGGCACCTTTCATAATTAAATCTTTAATTGCATTTGTCACACGGAGTACTTCGTGGATTCCGATTCGACTTTTGTATCCGTCCTCAGTCTCTCCTCCTGGCTTTGGGCGATACATAGGCATGTCATCCCACGTGGCATTCTTATCAACAACTTTCTCTTCTTTAAGGGCTCTCATCACTCGATCCAAATCAACAATCTTTTCAAGTTGATTCATTTCTTCCTTAGTAAGAGTGTACTTTTCCTTTGTCTCTGCAAGACGACGAATGAGACGTTGAGCAATAATTACCGAGAGTGTTGAGGTGAGGAGAAACGGCTCAATCTTCATATCAATAAGACGAGCGATTGTTCCAGAAGCAGAGTTAGTGTGTATAGTTGAAAGCACCAAGTGTCCAGTGAGCGCTGCATTCACCGCAAGTGCCGCCGTTTCTGTATCTCGAATCTCACCCACCATAATTACATCTGGGTCCTGACGAACAAGAGTTCTCAAACCATTTGCAAAGGTAAAACCAATCTCTGGTTTTACTTGAGTCTGATTCATTCTCTTCATTTGATACTCTATCGGATCTTCAATGGTGGAGATGTTAATGTCCGGAGTATTTAAAATATCGAGCATCGTATATAGAGTTGTGGTTTTTCCAGATCCAGTTGGCCCCGTCGTTAAAATCATCCCTGTCGCAAGCTTTGTTGCGCGGTGAAGTGCCTCAAGTCCCTCTCCATGAAAACCCAAACCCTCTAGGGTAAATCCGGAAGCATTTTCACGGAGAAGACGCATCACAGTTTTTTCACCGTAGTACACAGGAAGCGTAGACACACGAAACGAAACCTTCTCCCCATTCATATCAATTTTAAATCTTCCGTCTTGCGGAATTCTCTTTTCATCAAGCTTCAAATTAGAAAGAACCTTAATACGCGCAGTGATTCCTCCCGCAACGTTTTTTGGCAACACCATCGCATCATGAAGGAGGCCATCTATGCGATACCTCACTAATACCTGATTTTCCATTGGCTCAATATGAATATCAGAAGCATCCTGAATAATGGCATGCTTAAGTAGCGTATCAACAATACGAACCACCGGAACATCTTGAGCGAGTTTCTTTAGATCATCTTCAGAAACCTCCTCGTCTCCAGTCTTGTCTGCAATTGCTTTAAGACTGTCTGCTTCCTTCTGAATAATATCTCCAAACTCTGCCTTGAGACTTTTCTGGTACGAAAGAAGTGCATTTTTTATTGATTCTGTATCCGTAAGACGAGGTAAAATTTTAAGTCCTGTTTTCTTCCGAACAAAATCAATTGCAGTAAGATCTTCAGTATCAAGCATTGCCACTTCAAGTGTCTCGCCACTTTTTCGAAATCCTACAATATTGTGATTACGAGCGATGGGCTCCGGAATTAAAGAAAGTACTTCAAAATCAATCCTCTGCCCTTTCAAGTCTACAAATGGAATGCCCAGAAGGTACGCCTGCATTCGACGCAAATCATCTTCAGTGATACTTCCCTTGTTTACAAGAATTTTTCCTATAGAAATTCCTGATTCTTCTGATTCTTTTTCTGCTTTTGCAAAATCCGCACGAGTCACTAGACCTGAATCAAGAATAAATTCTTTAAGTTGCGTTTCTTCAATGTGCATAGCTAAAGTATTGTTACTAATTGTAACAAAGCAATTACAAAAAATCCCCTAGAGCAAGCTCTGGGGGATTTTTTGTTTTACTTTATTTTCTGAAATTAGAACTCCTGGAATACCGGTTTCACATTTACTTGCACGTTCTGAGAAGCACAGTTTGCAGTAGCGCTTGTTGCAGTATCTGTTGCAGTAACCGAACCAGTCTTAACTCCCGCACCTGCATAACTAATTACATATGGGTTTGCAGAAGGAGCAGGCGTAGTTGGCATATCAGATCCAGCCCATGCATAAGTGTAAGGTCCTGTTCCTCCGCTTGGAGTTGCAGTCCAAGTAACTGGCTGACCTACGTTTGCAGTGATTGGGTTTGCAGAACACACTACTGAAAATCCAACAGGGGCATTCACTACCAAACTAAACGGAGGTGCATTTCTTGTAATACTTCCATCAGTTCCAGATACATTAATCGTATACGTACCAGGAGTAGTGCCTATAGGAACGTTGAAGGTAAGAGTTGATGAACATGTAGGAGAACATCCCTGATTTGCATAGGACACTGTCACGCCAGAAGGCTGTCCTGTAGCAGTAAGAGTCACGGATTGAGTAGTTCCAGAAAGTAAGGTCTTATTTATTACATTCTGGACAGATGACCCTGGAGCAACTGAGACGCTTCCATTTGTGGGCGAAAGAGAGAAGTCAAACGGAGCTGCTGTTGGAGAATACGTCACAGTAAAGGAATGACTATTCCCTGGGAACAAGGTCATTGAGGAACCTCCTCCCTGTGAATTAGAGACGACTGAATTGTAGTTTGTAATTGATCCAGGAATAAGTGTGTAGAGAGTTCCTCCTGCCAAAGGAGTAACTGTATACGAATAATTTCCATTTCCTCCTGATCCATTAACCGAACCCGCAGGGACAGACCAAGTGGTAACCGATGGAGCACCACTGATTGTTACTCCGAGACTTGCAGTAGGAGCTGGACTTACCACCACAGTTGCAGTATTTGCACCCGTTCCGTTTGTGTTCGTACAAGTGAGAGTATAGGTATAGGTTTTCACAGAAGAAAGAACTCCCTGAGATACATTCGTACCAGAAGTTGCTTTCACTCCAGACCAGTCCCCTGAAGCAGTACAAGTTGGAACAGGCGAAGCATTCGCAACGCTCCACGTAAGATTTGGATTCACTACATTTACCGTACCACTCGTCGGGCTCGCGGAAATTGAAACCGCGGGAGCGATACACGAAGAAGGTGCTGTTGCTGCAGCGGATGAAGAATTCCCTGACGTTCCTGAGGTATTCACGGCCTGAACTACATAATAGTAGGTTGCAGCAGGTGTGAGACTACCATTTGAGTAAGATGTACCCCCGACGTTACTTATAAAACTATACGGCCCACCACTAGTGGTTGATCGCAAAATATTGTAGCTCGTTGCGCCACTTGATGCGTTCCAGTTCAAGTTAATAGTTGCAGTTCCACAAGCTCCAGGAGTTGCGGATAAGCCTAGAGGAGCAGCGGGTGGACATGCGGTCGGAGCAACAGCGCTCGCTTGGCCTGAGTTGGAAGATGCACCGTTGCTATTTACCGCCTGAACAACATAGTAGTAAGTAACGCCCGCAGTACGTCCGGAATCTACATAAGAAGTTCCGGTAACGCCTGGTGCAATTGAAGAGTAGGGTCCACCACTAGTGGTTGATCGCAAAACGTTATAACTTGTTGCACCACTTGAGGCGTTCCAACTCACCGTGATACTTCCAGCGCCACAAGCTCCAGGAGTTGCGGTAATACCTGTTGGAACTGGAGGTGTACAAGTTGCAGCGGGAGCGGTCGCACCTGCTTGTGATGAGTTAGCGGATGCACCGTTGCTATTTACCGCCTGAACAACATAGTAGTAAGTAACGCCCGCAGTACGTCCGGAATCTACATAAGAAGTTCCGGTAACGCCTGGTGCAATTGAAGAGTAGGGTCCACCACTAGTGGTTGATCGCAAAACGTTATAACTTGTTGCACCACTTGAGGCGTTCCAACTTAAAGTAATAGTGCCGCTTCCACAAGACCCTGCACTAGCCGAAAGTCCAGTAGGTGCAGACGGAGGAAGCCCTGCGACATTTACCGTCGTGAGACATTGGTTACTATTACCAGCCCCATCCGCAACGTCCAGGTAGAAAGTCGTTGTTTGAGTCAAGTTATTTATTGTTTGATTCCCTCCACCAATTGGGGTTTTTGCTCCACTCCAAGAAGCATTAGCTGGACTTGCTGATGCGCTTGCTGAAGTTGAGTTCTGGGATAGCCAAGTGAGAACAACCGATTGTCCACTATTTATATTGGCCGAACTT
The DNA here is from genome assembly GCA_964603485.1 of uncultured Candidatus Saccharibacteria bacterium. Taxonomy (GTDB): domain Bacteria; phylum Patescibacteriota; class Minisyncoccia; order Phycocordibacterales; family Zambryskibacteraceae; genus CAYVDB01. The sequence continues at coordinate 789 of CAZRVE010000012.1, read as the reverse complement.
GGAGAAAGAGTGCAGGAAGGAGCTGCTGCCGTACAAGTATACGTAACAGTGAATGATCGTGAGACTCCCGGAACCATGGTCATGGAAGAACCTCCTCCTAGACTATTACCGACAGTGTATGTGCATCCCGAAAGGACCTGGGGGGTGATAGTGTAGGTGTTTGAATTACTTGAAGGTCGAACAATTACAGACCCATTCCCTGTTCCTGATTTATTTTCAGGCTGAATAGCCCAAGTGGGGACGCTTGTAGGATTTCCCCCAATTGTTACATTAATAGTCGCATCGCAAGTAGGAGTTGCGCTCATTTCAACCGCATCTCCACCCCACACATTATTTTGATCTGTGTAATAAACGGAATACCACTGTAAAACACCGTAGCCTGCAGGAATTGCAGTATCTGAATACGATGTTTGAAAATTAAGTATTCCAATTAAATTAGCCCCACTTGCGCTTGAGATCGGTGCCCTATGAAGATGAAATCTATTGTATCCACCACTCGTCCAAGATAAATCTATCTGCGGAACTGCTGGTGGTGCTCCGGTGCACACATTTTGGGCGCTTCCTACATACGATTGGGGAACCAGTTGGACAGTATCCGAAACTGAAGAGCCGCTAGCGTTCGTGCATGTAATAGTAAAGTTTGTGGTTGAGTTTATTGCACCCGTACCCTGTGCCCCACTTGCCGTCTTACTTCCTGGCCAACTTGCCGTCCCCAGGCTTCCCGTACAACTTGTTGCATTTTGAAGCGTACAGGTAACCGCAGTGCTTCCCCCAGGCGCCATATTTAGC
>CAZRVE010000011.1:0-17638 GCA_964603485.1 uncultured Candidatus Saccharibacteria bacterium | reverse complement strand
TCAGCGAACAGTTTACAAGAAACTACATTTGCAGATATCCAGTCGAGGGTAAAATTTTCGCAATTCACGAGAGCAAGTGACCCCTGAGAACCATTAGCAAAAATATCCACCGTTGCTTGCGCACTCTGACAAGCAGCAGATGAAGTGGCGGTAGCTATATTTGAAATTGGTGACACTCCGACACCATTCAAGGCCTGAACTGTATAAGAAAATTGTGTAAGGGGAGTTACCTGGTCTGTAAAAGAAGTGCTTGCAAAAGTGGTGAGTAATACAGAGTTTCGGAAAACCTTATATCCAGTTGCATTAGGTACTGAATTCCATGAGAGAGATATATACCCTCCGCACTGTGATCCTGTTGTAGCGGCAATAGTCGGCGCAGCCGGCACTTGAGGACTGTTGTTCGGTGCGCTTACGACAACTGAATCAGCAACCTTAGCGTCATGAAGATCGAGACACTCTAGCTTAAAGGTTTTACTTTGGCCTGGTATCGGATACAAAGGATGATTTGGATCAACTGGGCCAGCACTTCCCGTCTTAGACACAGGGCCTAAATCCTGAGTATCAGCGAACAGTTTACAAGAAACTACATTTGCAGATATCCAGTCGAGGGTAAAATGTTCTTGATTTGCTAAAGTAAGAGTACTTGCTTTTCCGTTTGCAAAGATATCCACAGATGCTGAAGCATAGGACTGAACTTGAGAAGTAGATTCAACTACGGCTTCGAGATTCTCAGAACCAGAACCTTCCAGACTCACCTCCTGCTCTGAACCCTGAGACGGTTCAACTTCAGTAGTAATAGAGGCCTCTTCCACTACTGACTCCTCTACCACTTCTACGGCTTCATCGGCATAAGCTTTATTAAAATCAGTAGAAAAAACTGGGTAAAAGGAAAAAAGCGTCACAAACATGAGAGCGGAAGCAAATATTTTCTGAGAAGTCGTGAAGGGTTTCATAAGATGTTTTACCTAAGCGTAGACGTTTCACATACTCCATTTTTTTCAGAACATGTCAATAAGGGAGGCCTTTCCCTACTTAGCTATAAAAGCCTTATTGCTGGCCATTTAATGATTAAATGTCCTTTAAGCTTACATTTCTCTACAATAAGTGTTATGTATTATCCTAGAATGCTTAAAGAATATAGGTTTTTAGATTTAGGACATTTTTTATTAAAAAAAAAGTAATACAGAAAAACAAAAATGTCCTTTACAAATAATCCTTATAGAATATCCAGAAAAATAGAACTCTATGATAGGATAGAAACAATGAATGAGAAGTTAACAAGGCCATATAATCCACAAGACACTGAAAATAGAGTCTATTCTCTTTGGGAAAAAAGCGACTATTTTAACCCCGACAAGCTACCTGGAGATAGAAAAGAAAACTTTTGCATCATTCTTCCCCCACCAAATGCAACTGGAGTACTTCACCTTGGGCATGTTCTAGAAAATGCGATGCAAGACTCTTTGGTGAGATTTAACCGAATGCGTGGCAAGAAAACACTGTGGATGCCAGGCACCGATCATGCAGCTATTGCAACGGAATCCAAAGTAACAAAAATATTGGAAAAAGAAGGTATAAAGAAAAAAGAAATTGGTCGAGAGAAATTCCTAGAGCAAGTGGACCAATTTGTCTCAAAAAGTCGCAAGACTATTCAAGGCCAGCTACGCCAAGTAGGGGCCTCTCTCGACTGGTCTCGAGAAGCATTCACCTTTGATGAAAAGAGGAATATCTCCGTCCGAACCGCATTTAAGAAAATGTACGATGAAGGTCTGATCTACCGAGGCAACCGTATTGTGAACTGGGATCCGAAAGGTCAGACCGTTATTTCAGATGACGAACTAGTATACCAAGAAAACAAAGCGAAATTTTACACTTTCAAATATGGTCCTTTTGAAATAGGCACCGCTCGCCCTGAAACAAAGTTTGGGGATAAGTACGTGGTAATGCATCCAGACGATACGCGCTACGAGAAATACAAGCATGGCGACAAATTAAAAGTTGAGTGGATTAATGGTGAGATTGAAGCCACAGTGATAAAAGATGAGATGATAGATATGAACTTTGGAACTGGAGTCATGACTATCACTCCTTGGCACTCCCATGAAGACTTCGCCTTAGCAGAGAAACACAAACTCGATAAAGAACAAATCATAGATCAGTACGGAAAACTTCTGCCTATAGCTCAAGAATTTGCTGGCATGAAAATCGCTGATGCGCGAGAAAAAATAGTCGAAAGGCTCCAGGAAAAAGGTCTACTCGTAAAAGTGGACGAAAATTATATAAATCGTATCGCAACCGCCGAAAGGACCGGAGGAATAGTAGAGCCTCAAGTAATGAAGCAGTGGTTCGTGGATGTAAATAAAAAAATCCCCTCCCGAAACAATAAATCCCTTAAAGAGCTGATGCTTGAACCTGTACGTGAAGCGAAGATAAAGATACTGCCCGAACACTTCGAGAAAGTGTATTTTAACTGGATAGAAAATTTACGAGATTGGTGTATCTCGAGACAAATATGGTATGGACACCGAATTCCAGTCTGGTACAAAGGAAGCGATGTATACTGCGACGTTGAAGCGCCCGCGGAAGATGGCTGGGAGCAAGATCCTGACACGTTAGATACTTGGTTTTCTTCCGGATTATGGACATTTTCTACATTGGGATGGCCGAATAAAACAAAAGATTTAGAAAATTTCCATCCGACAAATGTAATAAATCCGGGCTACGAGATACTATTCTTCTGGGTAGCAAGAATGGTACTAATGTCGCAATATCTTCTTGGTGAAATTCCCTTCCGTACAGTGTATCTACACGGAATCCTGAGAGACGCTCAGGGCAGAAAGTTTAGCAAATCTCTCGACAACGGCATTGACCCTCTCGAGGTTATAGAGAAATACGGGGCAGACGCCCTACGTATGTCTATGATTATAGGCATCGGTCCAGGTGCAGATAGCAAGTTTGATATACAAAAAGTATCCGCGTACAGCAAGTTCGCCAATAAAATCTGGAATGCCTCAAGGTTTGTTTTAGAAAATACCCAAGGCTTGAACCCGAACGCCGTATTGGATGAAGAAGATCAGAAATCGGCGGACGAGCTCAATGCTTTGATATCTGAGATAACGGAGGAGATGGAGGAATACAAGTTCTACATCGTGGCCGAAAAAGTTTATCATTACTTTTGGCACACATTCGCAGACATAATCATAGAGAGATCAAAAAAGAAAATACTCGAAAATAGGAATGCCGATTCCGCGAGAGTATTACTCAATTCCCACCTAGAAAGCCTCCTCAAAATCCTACACCCGTTCATGCCTTTCGTAACTGAGGAAATATGGTCGTTTCTTCCTCACAAACAGGATCTGCTCATGGTTGAACCTTGGCCTAAGAAAATATAGTTATGCCCACCGCAGATATAGTATTTTTCTCTCTCCTAGGCGGAATTATTCCCGCTCTTGTATGGCTTCTTTTCTGGCTCCGAGAAGACGAGAAACGCCCAGAGCCTCGTGGACTCCTCGCGCTCACATTTTTCTGTGGAATGCTTTCTGTGCCACTTGTAATACCCTTCCAGAGATGGTGGATCGAGATCAGCGGTAGTAGCACTGGTGTCATTACCCTTTTTGTATGGGCGACAATTGAAGAACTTTTTAAATTTGCCGCGGCCTACGTAATCGCATTGCGTAGAAAAGAGATGGACGAACCAGTAGATGCGTTGATTTACATGATGACTGCGGCCCTTGGCTTTGTCGCGGCTGAAAATGCAATATTTATATTCCACCCACTCGCCCTAGGAAATGTCACCGAAGGACTTATCACAGGGAATGTTCGTTTCATTGGAGCAAGTCTTCTCCACACCATAAGCTCAGCAACAATTGGAATATCAATCGCAATGTCTTTCTATAAGAGTAGATCAATCAAGATTTTTGATGTTTTATCCGGAGTCATTGTTGCAATTGCATTGCATGCATCCTTCAACTTATTTATAATGAAAGAGCAAGGTGGAACAACATTTGCGACTTTCGGTTTTGTTTGGATTGCAATTGTTGTTCTCATGCTCTTCTTTGAAAGAGTTAAAAGAATATACGCAGTAAATAACATCGAATAATGTTTAATCGAGAGAAAAGATCTTTTTTTGAGCGACTCACTGGGTCAGTGCGAATGGAGAGCGACGAACCCGAGACAGAAGACTCTGGGGTGGCCTACGGAGATGCCGACAAGAAAGCTGCCTGGATGCAGGAAGAAGCCGAAGATGGCCAGCTTACCGTTGACGTCTATGAAACGACAAATGATATCGTGATAAAAACAATGGTTGCGGGGGTAAAACCTGAAGACCTCGATATTTCTATTACTAGAGAAATGGTAACCATTCGAGGGAAACGGAGTGAAGATCGGACGGTCTCATCAGAGGATTATTTTCATCGAGAGCTCTACTGGGGAACATTTTCAAGAACCATTGTATTGCCAAAAGAGGTAGACATAGAGGAAGCTGAGGCAATTGAAAAATATGGACTTCTTATTCTTAAACTACCAAAACTCGATAAGAATAAAGAAGCAAGACTTAAAGTGAAAGGTTCCTAAATAAAAAATCCCGGAAATCCGGGATTTTTTATTTAGGAGTGAGTGGTATGCTCGTGCTTAGATATATTATGTTTAGGGATAATTGCAATTGAAAACAAATACGCAATCAATCCAGGAAATACTCCGCTAAAAATGGTAATAAGCAGGTAGCCAAACCTCAATACAACTGGATCAACATCCATATACTCACCGAGACCACCAAAAATACCCGCAAATACCTTATTCGTATTACTTCTATATAAATGTTTCATATCTAATATATTTACACTCACGTGGTGCTTGGACCCAGGCTCGAACTGGGGACCCTTCCCTCTTCAGGGGAATGCTCTACCAACTGAGCTATCCAAGCATGTTGGTAACGAAGACCTCTAACTAACTTTTGCCACATCCAATGTTATCTACCAAGACAGCTATCCAAGCATGTTGGTAACGAAGACCTCTAACTAACTTTTACCACACCCGATGTTACCTACCAAGACAACTATCTAAGAATACTACCTTCCAAAAGAACTGTTTATCTTTTCTACCGTTTCCTGAGCACCTCCATAAATATCCACCAAGCCATCCCAGTATGGTTGTACGTAGTAAAAAGCCCCAACTGAGGCTGCAAGAATCACAGACCAGTATATTACCCTCACAAGACGCCCCCATCGCATAGAGCGAAGCATCTTCTTGAGAATCCTATTATTTTCTTCTGAAAGTTCAAGAACTCGCTCTAACCTTTGTTTGTCTTGGGTTTCCATGGAGTCCCACTACTATACCAAAAGGTGTCATTTTTTCAATAAGGACAGTGTGCAACCAGGAGGGATCTCAACTACCGTCGCGGGTGGTTTTCGACCTCATTTCCATTCGGTAACGAAAACCCTTTCGATTCCTCCACGTATGCGCGAAAGCGCATACTCCTAGTGTGCCACCGGGAGGAATCGAACCTCCAACTATCCCTTAGGACGGGACTGTTATAATCCATTTAACTACAGCGGCGTAAAACCTATACTACTCGAAAATACTCCTAAATAAAAATCCCCGAAAAATACGGGGATTTTTATTTAGATACTGACGGACTAGGCCTGAGCAACACCAAGTAATTCTGAAAGTCGAGCCTTATCAAAACCAACTACCATCTCGTCGTCAACAAAAATTACAGGAACTCCCATCTGTCCGCTTTTTTCTATCATTTCCTGCCGCTTCGTAAGATCCTCTGCAACATTGAAATTATCAAACGCTACATTATTCTGAGTAAAAAATTCCTTTGCCGCATTACAGTACACGCAGGTCGGGGTCGAATATATGACGACTTTCTTCATTTCACTTAACAAGTAAACTGATAATGGAAAAGTATACCACCCTGAATAAAAAACAACAATTGGGGATAACAACAAATGTGCGAGATACGGGAATCGAACCCGTGTCCTATGCTTGGGAAGCACATATTCTGCCACTAAACCAATCTCGCAAACGCAGAGCCTATTTTATTCCTCATCAGATAAACTCGCAAACCACCTCCCCACCTTCTTCCACCAAGGCAAATCCTCCGCCTTATATGCACCACTTGAGGTGTCCTCCTCTACAATAAGAACAATCTCCTCCCCTGGCTTTGTAACGCTAAATCGCTCCCTTATTTCCTTTTCCATACCTTCCTGCGTCTCTAGTTTTTCAATCCTCGTAGTAAGCTCGAGCTCCCTATTTCGAGCTTGGACAAGCTCTTGTTCAACATTCTTCAAATTTTGTTTACTTTCCCTATGCTTATCCCAAGCTCCCCAGACACCCTTCAAAAGCAATACAGTGACAAGAAGCAGGACAAAAAAAGTGGCTCGAGAATAGAGTCTTTTCCGAATTTTCTGCTTTGATCGAAAGTCTTCCATGAAATGCTATTCTTCGGTATTATAGCAGGAACATATCATGCTTTTTCAGGAAAAAAACAAGAAAATCATAAGAATTGTCGGAGTAATCGTGTCTCTCTTGGTCATCTTCTCGATGATACTCATGTCGACACCTATTTTCTTCTAGAGCCACCTAGTCAGAACGCATCATCTTCAAAAATACGTCTTGCGGGATATTAACCGAGCCGTCTGCCTTCATCCGTTTCTTTCCTTTCTTTTGTTTTTCTCGAAGTTTCATTTTTCGTGTAATGTCACCCCCATACATATGCTGAGTCACATCCTTCTTCATTGCTGAGATAGTTCGTGAAGAAATGATCCGTCCAAGAGCTTGTCCTTGAATCTTTGTGGTAAACATCTGTCGAGGTAAAACCTTAAAAAGCTTCTCCACCGCAAGCTCAGCCTCTTGTTCCACAAGTCTTTTTGCAACAACTCTCGAAAATGCTGGGACCGGCTCATCGGCCACAAGAATATCCAGACGAGTTACAGCTGCGTCTTTCATTTCTACCACTTCATATGAAAGCGAAGCGAAGCCAGATGAAGCGCTTTTCACTTGATCGAAGAAATTTCTCATCAATTCGCGCAAGGGCATATCAACTGAAAGCCTTGTTCTTCCATCACTAAAAGTCTCCGTATCCGCAACGTTTCCCTCGTGATCATAAAAAAGAACCATAAGCTGACTCAAATACTCAGTTGGTGTAATAATGGTTGCCCTAACCCATGGCTCTCGAATAGAGGAAATTTCATGATCATCTGGAAAATGAATAGGTGAATAGACCGTCTTCTGCTTTCCATTTTTCAGAGTAACTTCGTACGTAATGCTTGGAGCAGTTACGATAAGGGTAAGAGTAAACTCTCGTCGAAGTCTCTCCGTGATTATCTCCAAGTGAAGCATGCCAAGAAAACCACATCGAAATCCTCGTCCGAGGGTACCCGATGACTCTTCCTCATAAGAAAATGATGAGTCAGAAAGACGCAACTTTCCAAGCGCCAACTTAAGGCTTGGAAAATCATCCTGGCTCTCTGGATAAATTGAAGCCCATACGACGGGCCGAGGGCTCATATAGCCCGGAAGTGGCTCGCTTAAGCTGCCCATACGAGAAATTGTGTCTCCCACAGAAGCGATGCCTGGCTCCTTAATACCAGTAACAATGTAGCCAATCTCACCTGCTTTAAGAGAATCTTTCGCAACTTCCTCAGGAGAGAAAGTTCCTACTTCTATTGGTGAGAATCTGCGATTTGCAGCACGAAAGATGAGGGGGTCAGCCTTCTTTACCTCACCATCAATTACACGGACGAACACAATCACCCCAGTGTGATTTGAATATTTAAAATCAAAAATAAGACTGCGAAATGAAGCGCTTCCAACTTCGGACGATTGTGGTGCGGGAATTGTTGCAATAACTTCCTGGAGTAACTTTTCTACCCCTTCCCCTGTACGCCCAGATACTTCAAATATACTCTCCGGTAATACATCTAGCACTCGACAGATCTCTTCTTTGACCTCAGCAACTCGAGCGAGAGGAGAATCAATTTTTGAAACCACAGGAATAATGACGAGACCAGCTTCGCGAGCCATAGAAAGAGTGGTGAGAGTCTGAGCTTGAACGCCCTGCGTTGCATCAACGAGCAAAATGGAGCCTTCAACAGCCTTGAGGGCTCTTGAAACTTCGTAAGAAAAATCGATATGACCGGGGGTATCAATCAAATTCAAGACGTAACTATGCCCTCCAAATGAGTAGTCCATACGCACGGGCTGCATCTTTATAGTGATTCCCCGCTCCCTCTCGAGCTCCATAGAGTCCAACACTTGTTCGCGCATTTTGCGAACAGGGACAGTTTTTGTTATCTCAAGCATCCGATCTGCTAAAGTCGATTTCCCGTGGTCAATATGGGCAATGATTGAAAAATTGCGAATATTATTCATGCCGGGTCATTCTATACTAGAGGATAAAAAAAGCATACCTAGACAAGATCGGTGTCTGGAGATGTCGGTTTGATTTTCCAAAACTTTTGATGAATCGTTTTCATGATGACAGGAAGCTCTTGATTCTTTAACGTAAGAAGCGTAAGTAGCCACACGACACCCCCGACGAGAGCTGAGAGGATCGCTTGAAGAAAAACTCCCCAAAATGTTGAAAGTGAGAAAAATTGATCAAAGAAACGAAGGGAAATATATGTAGAAAATCCAAGAAAAACCGAAGCGCTCACCACCTCAAATACAGGACGAACAACCCTTTGGGTGGCCTCTTTCCATTCCCGAGTAAAAAATACCCAAATGAGAACCGCCTCAAGTGCCGAGCCTAGAGTAAAGCCCAAAGCAAGAGTTACCACCTCCGCGCCTGCCACATCAGGAATCTTGAGAAGCTCCTCAAGAAAATAACGAAACGGTGCAAAAACTTTAAAGAGATGGGAGAACAAATACGAAAAGAGCACCACTGATATTCCAGATATTATTGTAATAGACAAAGGCTTGCCTGTTGCGCCAGTAGCATAAAGTGCGCGAATACAAAGTAGAACAATCGCCTGGAAAACAAGAGAGAAAACAAACAGAGCAAGCACCGCTGCAGTGAGTCTTGTATCCGTCCAATCAAAAGCGCCAGATCCGAGCACGATCCGAACAATATGGGCACGAAGCACCACAAAAAGTGCAGTACAAGGGACCAGCCAAAAAACCACATGCCTCACCGAAGTAGTAAACTGCGAAAGAAACTCCCCTCTCTCACCTGCAAGATACAACCTTGAGAGGGCCGGAAATGCAGCAAGCGAATAACTTACCCCAAAGATAGAGAGCGGAACCGACTGCAGGTTCCATGCAAGACTAAAGATAGCAATTGACCCTTCAGTCATAAAAGAAGCGAGCGAAAGAAGAAAGAAGATCGATATATGAGAAACCGAGAGGGCGATCGTTCTTGGAAGCGAAACAATTGCTACATTTCTTATACGCCTAAAATCAGGTCTTAGAGTAAGTCTTGGCAAGAGAGACAGATGCGCAACTGTGGGAATCTGAATCGCCAAATGGAACAGTGCTCCGATAACAACTCCGAGTGCGAGTCCCGAAAGGCCGAGCGGTTTATAGAGAAATAGAATTCCAAATATAATACCTGCGTTATATACGAGCGGACTTACCGCATACACAATAAAACGATTACTCGCCTGAACCAAACTTCCCAAGAGATTTGATATACCGAGAAGCAATGGTGAAAGAAGCAGAATGCGAGTGAGTTTTGTAACCAGCTCAATCGAGTAAGCGTCAAATCCAGGAAACAAATGTTTCAAAAGAAATGGTGCTAAAAAAAATACAATAAGACTCACTGAAACGATAAGTGCCAGGAAAAGCGAGAAGATTGAGTCAATGAAAGCTCTAGTTTCTTCATTTCCCTTCTCAAATTCAGCCATAATAAAGGGAATGAGAACCGAAAGAGAGACCAGAGAGCCTAGTGTTACAAACAGAAAATCAGGCACACGGAAGGCCGCATAGTAGAGATCCAAGTCAGCACCAGCTCCAAAGGTACCTGCAAGAAGCTTGTCTCGCACAAGAGCGAGAATCTGCGAGAGGAGGGCGAAAAAACCCAAGAGAAAGGCGGCCTGATGAAGGCCGCTCGTTTCTCTTCGTAACAATTTTATTATCGCTTCAACCATTTTTAGAACCCACCCGTTTAGTTATTTCCAATTGGAAGGGTTTCTCTCTTTTCAGGTCGATTATCAAGAGGTGGTTGCACGTCAGCGAATGGACTCTTTCCAGCTTTTAGATTTGCAAGGATCAACGCAACCTCCTGATTGTCCGCATTAGTCTTCAACAGCTGTTCGAATTGCGCAATTGCATTTGGTCGATCACCCAACCTTTCAAGCGATAATCCTAGGAAGTAACGTGCGTTTGCGTATTCAGGAACCAACTGTATTGCTTTTGCAAAGGCCTCAGCTGCCCCATTCCAGTTTCGATCATTGTACTTAAGAAGTCCTAGCTGGAAGAATAGCCCTGGGTTATTCGGAGAAAGGATGAGAGTGGTCTCAAGAGCAGGAATAGCCTTCGCAATATTTCCCTCAGTAACTTCAATTTGAGCGCTGAGGAAATGAGCATCTGCATAATTACTCTTTAGTGCAATTGCTTGGGCAACATAATCACGAGCGGCTTTCAAATCGCCCTTTGATACTTCGAGTCGAGCAAGAAGGAGAGGTATATTTGGATTTGTTGGATTGTTCTTAAAAGCCTCTTCATATGTTTTCTTTGCATTCTCATAAGCTCCAGGAATAGAGAAAGGGGCAGGAACCAGAGCTGCATAAACCCGAGCAAGAGAAACCCAGTTCTGATAATTTTGAGGCCCCACCTGCGTTGCACGACGAGCATTTTCTATTGCATTGGCAGTATTTATCTGGAATTGCTCACGAATAAACTCTGGAGTTGCATTTGGAGTAAAGAGCGCCTGATCAACACGAATAATATTAATCTCAGAGAGAGCTCGGTAGAACGCATCCTCCTCACTCACCTGCAAAGCCTTTATGATTTGATTTTCCGCATCATTAAGACCCTCAGCAGTTTGAGCGGAAACTAATCCTTTCTGGAAATACCTTAATGCAATTGTCTTTTCAGTAACTAGATATCCTAAAGAAACTCCTCCAAGCAGAAGTACTACAAGGAGAAGCACTGTCACAAAAGAGATCTTCGGATGGTGTGCGAGAGACAATGTCACCTCACCAAGAATTCTTTCCCGGTAGAGGGTTGCTGCAAATATTCCAGTAAAGAAGAATGCGAGGGCAAAGAGAGCAATACCTGGAACATAAGTAAGCGCCATCACCCAAAGAAACAACGCTGACAAGAATGACGAAACGATAAGATACTGAGCAAATGCATCACTTACAGGTTGAAATATAGATCGAATACCCATCCACAAAAACATCACGAGGAAGAAGATCCACGCAATACCGCCAAGTAGACCTGTAGTAACTAGGAATGTCGGAAGAAGGCCAATACCATAAGAGAAGTCTGTATTCCAGAATATTGTCTCGTTAATCCCTGCAGGCTTGTATTTAAGCCACATAGCGGAAAAATTATTTGGTCCCGCACCAAATAGCGGACTTTCCTTTAGGGTGTTTTTTATTACCGAAAAAGTGGTGTCCAAAGAAGGCCTTACCTCAACTGAAGTAACATCTAATGCGGTAGATATTTTATTTCCAATAGCATCTCCAGAGAAAATAAATACTAGAGAGATAACCAGAAGAAGAAGCGCCCCAAAAGAAATCTTTCTTCGTACAGGTGTTGACCTCGGCTCAGGTCCTCCGACATATGTATCACGAGCAAACTCTTGACTTGGAGAAAACTTATCAAATGAAACCACATACAAGAAAAACATTAACCCAAAAAGTCCCGACACCCACCAGATAGTTGAGAAGTTTACAATCGCAAGAAATACGAGTGACACCACGAAAACAATTGACACGAGTACCTTAAATAATTTATTTAAGGTGAGCATCTCAAGAGTAACAAGTGAAAGGATAGCAGAAAGTCCATAAAACAGCGCGAGGTCATTCCAACTACCTAAAAGATTTGCGCTTGAGCCAGCAAATACTCCCATTGATAGAGCGTCTGGACCAGCCATTAAACGGATTAATTGAAAAAGTGAAACAACTACAAACGAAGCAAAGAAACCGAGATATGCATAGAAAACCTTTTCCTTTTCTTGAAAAGAATACGCCGTAAGAAGAGCGAGAAAAACTGCAAGTATCAGAAACAGAACGCTCCCTGTTTCAAGACTGTACCCCACGAAACCCTTTCCGAGAGTTCCTGTAACAAATGCTGAAAGTAAAAAAACTATAGGAATTATTACAAGCGAAAGAGTGAACAGGTTCTTTGGGAAAGAAACCCTTCCGTCTTGGATAAGAGAAATTACAAAGAAAGCAAACGCAAGCACCACACCTAAAGACAAGAGAAGTCCCTTGCTTGTAGTAAGCGCAATTGAAGATGAAGGAAGGAAAAATACCGGGAGCAGGAACACGAGGAATCCCAAAATTCTGTATGTAATTTTATTAAGAAACGTTACTGATTTACTGTCATTTGAAGGTGCATCCATGGAAATAAAAGGATTAATGTTCGTAATAGGTCTTCCAATGATATCTTAGTAAAAGAACCAAATCAAACTCATACTGTTAATTAAAATATAGCTAATCTAAGCCATTTTAATAAAAAGAAAAACCCACTTTAGGCGGGTTTTTCTTGTATCTCAGATTGTGTCTATAAGCCGAATTCTGTTCCCTAGTAAACTAGGGTGGTAACCATTTATCTGTCTCATCTGTCGCCAGATGGATCAAGCGGCACTTACCAACTTTTCGCAACATTAAGTTACGTAACGTCAGTACACGGCCTTGCATTCAGGTAAGAGTTTAGCCGTTTCATCATCTACATCACTGTAGATCTAATCCTAAAGTTTCCAGAAGGATTGATATCCTCTTTCGAAAATATCCGTCTCTGTTCGCATCTCACAAATTACTTTGGACAGGTGTTACCTGCTACCCTTCTCCGACATTACATCGGAGTAAATGTTCGGACTTTCCTCACTTATAAAAGTGCGGCTACCCAACACAACCTAGGTTTAATTATACCACAATAAAAGCAAAAATCAAATGTTAATCTAAAGGATATTGCCGTGCAATTTCTTCAAATACAAACTGCGAGATGTCCTCAATAACGTCCTCAAGTCCCACGGTCTTCTCACCTGATGTCATCACACAAAGTAGATATGGATGCTTTGGATAGTAAACAATTCCGCAATCATGGAGCTGATGCAACCCTCCCAATTCCCCACTTTCTCCGAATTTATGGGCCACTACAACGCCTTCGGAAACCCCTGAAACGATGCCGTCATCAAAGGCGGATCTTGAAAGAATTTCAAGCGCCTTCTCTGAATAGGTTCGATTAAGATACGAAGCGTTAAATAAGACTCTGAAAAACGCTCCGTATTCTTTTACGGTGAGCTTTCCCCTCTCGGTGCGAATTACATCAACATTTACACCCAGAGAATCGAACACATCATCTATCCTCTGTTGATCAATATTCTGCACCAAGAGTGTTACGGCCTGATTATCAGAATATATAATTGATTTTTCTATGAGATCCATAACCTCATATTCCTTACCCACCTCAAGAGGTTGTTTTGATGCAATAAGTTGCAGCCCTTGATCTGGAAGTCTGTACTCCTCTTTAAAAAGGATCTTATTTTTTAGGACTGAAGAATCCTCTTCTGCCCAACTAAAATAAGCCATCATTACAGGAACCTTAAGTAAACTTGCGGGAATAAAATCTTCCGATTCATTAATACCAAAAGTCGGCCCGTTATTTAAATCTCGAAACAAAACCGCAACATCCTTCGCGGTACCTTCAGCTTTCTTGTCATCAATGAAGTTGGATAACTTTCTACTAAAGTTTTGCTTGCCAGAATCGATTGTCCCACTTGCGACGTTACATTCAAGGAGAGGGTTTATAAAATTATATTTCTTACCACTCCTCTCTTGAGAACCCGAAGAAATATCATGTCCATGTATGTAATACGTTAAAACCCAACCCAATGATCCACCCACGATAAGAGCTAACAGGGCTACTATCCATGGAAAAGGAGGTTTTACTTGATTTGAGTTTTTCATACACTTCAAACTATTATCTCATTAATCTTAGAACAAGACCAAGAGCATGGAAAGTGTGATTTATATTAACCAAAGGGTAAAAACCGAAGTATCTTAACCTTATCACTCCCACGTCACCACTTCCACCCCCTTGACCTCCTCCGTTTTGTCCACCACCTCCTCCGCTTGGATCAGTACCTCCTCCGCCACCCTGATCACCACCAGTCTGTATTGGGCCACTACCAACAGGCTCGAGCTCCTGTGTTCCACTATTCTTATTAAAGGAAGAGAGTGTTATCTGAGGTTGAACCGAGTAATTGAAACCGGTTGGCGATCCTGCATTCGTCAAACGAAAACAATAAAGTAGTCCCGTCTCTGCCGCCAAAGTAGAGCGCAGAGAATATTCATGTTCGGTAAATTCAGTTGTAAGTAAATTATGAAGACTTGTTTGATTTGCTGACGTCATCACATAACCAGATTTAAAAGTCTTGCTTCCAGGATTAGAGAGTCCTACACTGTCTACAGAAGTTGATGCATTAGAAATGTACTGAGTGAGATCCATTACCCAATGAACGTTTTCTGATTCAGTATTTGCAACAGGAAGCCATGTAGTACAAGTACTTGATGCATGCTCAAGTCTATACCCAACGTTAAACGCAGCACTCTCACCAGTATTAGAGAGCAAAAACCTCAAACGTAAACGTTCACCTTTATTTGCATTAGCGCTTGCAGGAATTGTTGTATCCTCAGATTGAAGGAAGCTTGCATTCACCTGGTCTCCATTATCGGCAATAAAACGATAATGTAATTGATCGAGTCCTGACAATACATCAAAATCTACTTTATAAGTAACGTTAAGCTCAGAGCTAATATAATATTCATCCGCAAGACCTCTAAAAGCAAACTGGAAGTAGCGCAATGTCCAAGGGATAGTAGTCGTAGACATAAAGTCGGTAGAAGTGGCCTGACTAACTACTGTAAAAGCATACCCCTCCGTGTCTTCTGTGGCTTCGGAAATAGTGCTAGTGGCCCGTCCGTCAAATCTAAGTGTAGAGTTACCAGTTGCGATTGAAGTTGCTTCTGTATGTGTAATCAACGTCTTAAGGTACGAAGACAAATAGGTCTTTTTCACAAGCTCTGGAAGGTACACTGGGAAAACAAAAGCCATACCAGGTGACGCAACATTTGGAATACTCATGGTTTGTCCACCAAAAAACTTTACCGTCTTAGTCTGAGGACCCCCACTTGAACCCGTCCAAGTAAAAGTCACAAACAACTCAACGGAGGTTCCAGAATCTCCCGACGCGGTTGATTGCCTAATTTGGCCTTGAACTGAGGTGGTCGCCGAAGAAAATGACGCTGCATCCTGAGAAAGATTATGGACGATTACAGCCTCGCCATTACGAGGGTTTGATTGTTGGTAGAGGTAATTGGCAATACGAGACGACGCGCCCCCTACTGTGCTTGAAGCGGTAATGGTCGAAGTTGCAGTTGGAGAAAGGTAAATTTTATACCAAGCATTAGCTACAGAAAAACCAGTATTATTGATGACAATATCTTGAGCAAACGTTGAAGTTGCGGTTGTAGGAAGTGTAGTTGAAGCATTCATCCAATACGAGATTGTCTCAGTTTGAGATGGAGCGTCTGTAGAATAGTTGTACGTGACAATTACTTCACCGCCCACAAGAACAGTTGATGTGCCTGCAACAGCCACATCCAGCGTTTGAGTGGTTCCCGTTGCAAAGTTTGCCCCACCAACCCCAGGACGATAAATAAGAAATCGATTGGAGTTAATTAAAGAAGCAGAGTTAACCGCTTGAGTAATCTTATGCGCAACGCCCGCCGCTCCCCCATTAATGCTAATCGTTGTGGTGGCAGCTCCAACTGACGGAGTACTGTCCTCCGTATAATAAATCTCAAACCAGACATCATTAATATCCGAATTTGTATTTAGATCGGGCAAATGAGCGTTATAGGTGAATTGACACGTCGAACCTGCGTCACACGGAATTGTTCTGGTCCCTATGTCGCTGTTGTAAGTAGAATCTAGAGGAAACCTCACCGTCTTAGTCTCTGTGTGAGCAGATGGAGAATAATCTTGCTCATAAGTAATCACCAGTTTAAGAGTCATTAAGTTGTGATTCATACCCAAGATAGAGACCAGACCTACAACTGACAGCCCTGTATTAAATTGGCTGTCACTTTGTATCTGGAAAAGAGAGGTCGCATCCGCGAGCATTCTCACATTTGGCCCAGCAGTACCTGAGTTGTCCATAAGAATATTACTTCTTGCAGGAGTACCTAAATAGCGCATACCTCCCGGAAGAATTCCCGGGGTTACATCAAGTCCAAGCTCTACGCCGTTGAGGTCCCCCGCATTAGTCGAGGAAGCTGAGGCGGTGAAATTCAAGTACGCTGACACCACCCTGATACCACTTCCGGCAATTTTTACTGTTTTAGTCCCAGCGCTACCTTTCGTAGTATTCCACGAGCTCCCTGCAAAAGTATCCGCATCGCTTCCTCTGTTTGTACTCCCTCCGACATAAGTACCAGTCTGTTCTGCAGAAGTTCCTGCTCCTCCACCAAGGATATACTCAACTGTCCGAACGGTTTTTAAAGCCGTTGCGGTTGGGGATTCATTAAAGTACACATTATAAGTCACCAGGAGTTCAGACGTTACAAAATATTCTTCTGCCTGATTTCCTATTACTGCAAGAGAAAAACTATTTTTCGTCCAAGGTATGGATGACGTCGAGAAGAAATCAGTTGTGGTGGCAGGATGAACAACTGTTGCCACATAAGCCTCCGTATCTTCAGTGGCTTCTGTTATCGTAACCGAAGAGCTTGCTTGGAAACTCAAGTTAATTGTTCCCGCAACAATAGAAGTTGCGTCACTGTGAGTAATTGAAGTCTTCATATAACTCGACATGTAGGTCTTGGGCACGGTCTCAGATAACACTACATTAAACGGATAGGTGGTAGTACCTAAAGAAGCCACATTTGGAGTAGCTCCGGAATTTGCACCAAAAAATTTCACTGTCTTCGTCTGTACGCTATCTACTGCTCCAGACCAGGTGAAGGTAACAAAAAGCTCAGCAGACAAACCCGCATCCCCTGAGGAGGTAGACTGTCTTACCTGAGCCCGCACGGAAGTAGTAGCAGCACTAAATGAAGCCGCGTCTTGAGAAAGATCGTGATAAAGAACCACTTCTCCATTCCTTGGATTCGATTGATTGTATAAATAGTTAGATATACGAGAGGATGCAGTGCCTACTGTAGTTGATGCGGTAATCGTAGAAGTTGCCGTAGGCGAAGTATACATCTTAAGCCATGCATTGCTGACTGAAAATCCGGGGTTATTAATGACGATATCTTGAGCGAATGTTGAGGTTGCAGTGGTAGGAAGTGTGGTTGATGCATTCATCCAATACTGGATCGTTTCTGTCTGAGAAGGAGCATCCGTTGAATAGTTATAAGTAACCACAAGCTCCCCTCCCAAGGCAGAAATATCATTTCACGCAACCGCAATATCAAGGGTTTGGGCTGTACCTTAAGCGAAATTTGCACCACCCACC
>CAZRVE010000010.1:7006-22279 GCA_964603485.1 uncultured Candidatus Saccharibacteria bacterium | reverse complement strand
TTTTCCCCCAGGACTACATCCGGAGCAATTTTCCTAAATTGAAATTCCATGTTGGTATCGCATCTAATGATATTTTCTCACCCCCTCGCTCCATCGACTTTTGTGCAGCAACAAGCATTTTTACAATACGTAAGCCAAATTCACCACCACTACGTGGTTCTTTATTTTCCTGAATCGCATCCCGAAAATCAGCGATCATATACTCCAAATCTTCTTTACCAGTCTCCAAAGGAATAATCTTTGATTCCCCCATGGAATATTCAAACGATGGGCCGAATCCATTTTCATTAGCCTTCACAATGAGTTTTTGATCGTATACACGGAGCGCACCCTCTTTGTCCATGAGATTGTATACCGCCATCTTGTCTTTACCAACCACAACCACCAATCGCTCTTTTTGTGGAGCAAGCCAACTTAAGTGAGAATGCGCATTGAGGGTACTTGAAAAATGAGCGGTAACATAGGCAATACCCTCTTGAGATTTAATACCAAATCCATAGTCCGCCGGCACGGTACCTACCGCAGATATAGACTTCGGCTCTTTACCAAGTAGATGCGAAAGAATCGAGAAATCATGAGGCCCTAAATCCCAGACTACATTAGTGTCTCTCTGAAATAAGCCCATATTAACCCTTGTCGAAGTAATAGAACAAATCTCTCCCAATGCCCCACTATCAATTATCTCTTTAAGTTTGAGGACTGCGGGTGCATAGAGAAATGTATGGTCAACCATGACAACCTTCTTGGCCTGCTTGCCTAAGATCACTAATTCTTCCGCATCAGATATTGATGTGGTCATAGGCTTTTCGATAAGAACATGCTTCCCCGCGAGAAGTGCCGCTTTTGCAATTCTGTGGTGAGAAGAGATGATCGTCCCCACAACTACCGCCTGTATGTCATCTCTCGCAAACGCATCCCGATAATGTCTCAGTACTTCAACTTCTGGTAAATCTTTTTTTATTTTTTCATGACGACTTTCGTCTTTCTCGCAAATAATACGCAAATCAAATTCAGGGATTTTTTTTATATTGCGGATAAGATTTGGACTCCAATAGCCATAGCCAATTACTGCAATACCTATTTTTTTAGGAGTGTGATTCGACATATTCTTTAACTTTTTCTGCAACGAAATCAATCTCCTCCTTAGTAAGACCAGGGTAAGTCGGGGGAGCCACAATGGACTTGGCGAAATCTTCTGATTCCTTGAAGTCGCCAGTGTTATACCCAAGACAAGAGGAAGCTGGGGTTTCATGAAGAGGAAATGGGTAATGAATACCATTCCCGCTTTCATGAGAAGGTACGTATGCCAAAAAATCATCCCGATCAAGACCCTCCCTAAGGCGAACAATAAATAGGTGGTATACCGCCTTAGTATCTGGAAGCGTGTCATAGAGAGTAACCCCTGAAACATTCGAGAGTTTTTCGAAGTACCTCTTCCCTGCCTTAATTCTCATATCATTCCACTCATCTAAACGTTTCAGCTTTAGATCAAGAACCAACGCTTGAATTGTATCAAGTCTGCTGTTGTACCCCACCAACTCATGGACGTATTTTTTAGGCATTCCATGATCACGAAGCTTCCTAAGTATATTTGCGACCTCATCATCATTAGTGCACACGCAACCAGCATCGCCATAGGCTCCTAAGTTTTTGCCAGGATAAAAACTAAATGAAGAAATGTCTCCAAACGATCCAACCTTTCTATCTTGAAAAAGCGCACCTTGTGACTGGCAACTATCTTCAATCACTTTAAGATTATGCCGTTTTGCAATATCAAGAATGCGGACCATATCTACCGGTTGTCCGTAGAGATGAACTGGAATAATTGCTTTTGTTTTAGGAGTGATTGCCTTCTCGAGCTTTTCAAAATCAAAATTTCTTGTAACAGGATCAATGTCTACAAAAACAGGTGTTGCGCCCGCATGAATAGTAGAACTCGACGTTGCAAAAAAGGTTGTAGGGATAGTAATCACTTCATCTCCTGCTCCAATACCAAGTGCTTTATGAGAAAGAATGAGGGCATCGGTCCCATTTGCAACTCCAATACAATGCTTTACACCCAGATAAGAAGCGAAGTTTTTCTCAAAAGAAGCAACATCCGGACCATTAATAAATGCAGTCTTAGCAAAAATAGCCTCAAGCCCAGGCTTAAGTTCCCCCTCAATTTGCTTATGTTGCCAAGATAGATCGAGAAAAGGGACTTTCATAAAAAGTATTACTTACACAGCAAAGTATAAACCTGTTCGTACCTTCGCGCTATATTGCTCCAATCGAAAGTTTCTTGCATATTTTTCGAAGCATTTTGACCTAGCTCCTTACGCCTTGCCGGATCAGAAGCAAGTTCAACTATGGCCCTCGCTAGGGCAACCTCGTCTTTGGGATCAACAACATACGCGTCCAAATTATTTGTGACAAATTTATTCGCAGAAGGGTGAAATCCTACAATTGTCGGAATTCCAGAAGCCAGCGCCTCAAGCCCCGAAACTCCGAGAGCTTCTTTCACAAGTGTGTTGTCATCGTACGTGTATACGTTAGAAAATATATCTGCACTTACAAGCAATTCCTGAGCATCAGTCCTAAGGCCGAGTAAGGCAACGTGCTCCTCAAGATGGAGGTCTCTAATGAGATTCTTCAAATGATTTTCAAGAGGACCGTATCCGATAATTCTAAGAGAGATGTCTTTCCTCTCATTAACCACATGAGCAAAAGATCGGATAAGGTGCTCATGACCTTTCCAAGAAATAAGCCTCCCCGTAGCTAATACAAGAATCTGACCTGGAGACACATGAAGAAGCTCTCTCGCTGCTTCTCTATCAAGGCTATCTCTCAAGCTCAACAGGCGCTTTGTATCAATTCCGTTATAAATAGTAAGAGAGTGAGGCAGGGGCGATAAAAAACGCAAGTAATCCTCCTCCTTCATCAACACATGAGTTCCTCCATAAATCGCCTTCTCAACAATATCGGTATAACAAATTACTAAGGAAAGAAATTTATCAGTAAAAAAACGTAATGCTTTTATTCTCCAAGGATCAAATTCGTCTGTGTTATGCTCGTGCGCGACAAGATATCTTACTCCTGCAATTTTTGAAGCAATCGTACCAACGATAATGGAGTACGGTAAATGCATATGAGAGATATCTGGATTAAATCTCTTTATAGAACCAATCAACGCTTTAAAACCAGCAATTGTGAGTGATTTTTTCCAACCCAAAATCTCATAAGAAACTCCATATTTAACAAAGAGCCCAACGAGATCCCCCTTGGCACTCCGAACGTCTGCCACATCACGAAGAGCGATCACGTGTACATCAAAAAGGTTCCTGTTAAGATTTCGCGCAATATCAAGAACTACTCTTTGGGCCCCTCCAGGCAATAGATCATTAATGATAAAAAGTATTCTTTTCTTATTCATCCTTTGCGATAAAAAACAAATCAAACGCAAACCATTGAGGGAAAGTTTTTGCAAGAAACCCAAGACGACCCATCCCTACAATTTCAACTGATGAAAAGTGAGATAGGAGCATGTCCCTTAATTGATGCGCGGAAAAATGGTTAATATGTGTTGGATCTGAAAGCGGGGTATATTTTTTTGAAGCTTTCAAATATCTCAGGCGATTTACTAAGCTAAACGCATTAGGAACAGAACCAACAAAAATCCCTCCTTGTGTTAAATGTGATTTTACTTTTTCGGTAACTTTTTCAGGATAATACACGTGCTCAAGAACTTCGCCTGCAACAACCACGTCAAATTTTCTTTGAGAAAGCGAAGTCCACTCCCCCTGTAAGTCAAAAGATTGTGTTTCTATACCAAGACGATCTTTCGCCTTAAGAAGACTCACCTCGTCGATATCAACCCCTAAAACAGTATTATCTTTAGAAAAGAAACTTGTGAGAGCTCCATCTCGACAGCCAATATCAAGCACGCTCTTACCCTTCCCAATAACATTCTTCAAAAAATTCCCCCGTTCATCTTTCAGGATACTAAAACCCTCTTCGCGAGATGTCTTATGGTGAGATTCGTAAACATTCTTTATTGATGATGTCATTATATTTTTTTTGCGCTTACCACATAACCGAGCGGATACTCTTCGCCTGTATACTTTTTCCCCGTATTCTTTGCAAAGACAGACATAAGGCGATCCATTAACCTACTTAAAGGATAAGAAATTCCTCCGTAAAGAATACGAAGGGGCTTGGGCATGAGACGTTGCCAAAGCATGTCCGAAGCAGAAAATACACCAGTACCAAGAACCTGCACTTCTACATCTTGAAAGCCTGCCTCAGAAAGAATCCTCTCAAGGGTTTCCTTGGTAAATCTCCAGTAGTCGTGTGGAGATGGATGAATAGGAAAAAGGAAAGGTACTGCAATTACAATGGTGCCACCTCGTCTTATTACACGAAACGACTCACGAATAAGCTCTCGAGCGTGGTATATGTGCTCGAGTACATTCATGAGGAGAACCCCATCATAAGACTCCGAAGAAACAGGCAGAGGAGCAATTTCTAGATCATGAACAATATCTGCCCCTGATTCCTTTGAGAAATTTACTGTAGTGATCTTAAATTCACCCTGAAATAAGGTTGGGTACAAAGACCTCTTATCACCACCTAGGTCAAGAATATTTCCTTGGAGTCGGATTTTTTTAAGAGCATTATGCTCTGCCTCTCGGAGTGGTGATATGTCTCTAAACATAATTTTATTGAAGTTCATCTACCAAGCGCCCAATAAGGACCGGCAGGCTGTGATTTTGAATGACCTTTTTTAAATCATCTTGAAAAGCAATCTTTTCTTTATCGGGAAGATTAAAAAAATATTTCATTTTTTTCGCCAATTCTTCATGACTGCCTTCCGAGAAGGAAAACTGTTCCCCGGCCAAATCTTTGAAATCACGACTTGTTGCAAGTACCAAACACCCACACGCGCAAGCTTTAAAAATTGTCTTATCAAACATGCCACTTTTACTACAATTCACAAAAATTTCGTGCGAACGATAATATCGAAATGTTTCAGTATTGGGTACTGCGCCCACGAATGTAATATCATCCAGGACAGAGAGGTCACGCGCGAGCTCCTCTAATTCTTTCTGATATAGAGAATCCGGATTCGACATCCCCCCCACGAAGGAAGTTTTAAAATTAAGCCCTTCTTTCTTTAAAAGACCAAGTGCTTTTATTAACACATCTGGATTCTTTGATATATCAAGGCGCCCCAGAAACAAAATAGTGCCGGGGACTCTTTCTATAGACTCATCCATCCGAGCTGACGATTCATCCACTCCGACTGGCATGATTTTAGTATTTGGGAAACTCGCGGTAAAAGAAAATTTTGAGGTGCAAAATACCCCCTGACTTAAACGTCCCGCCAATCGAGTAAGCCCGGTACCTGCATAATGATTGCGCCACATAAATACATTCTTATTTAGTAGTTTCCAAATCAACGAACCCAGAAGGACATACTCTTGATTCATGTGAACAAACACAACATCATACCTGTTACGTAAAATCCAAATATATTTATAAAAACGAAACACATACTGCAATCGACTCTGTTTCTCTTCTTTCCCAAGTGAATACACAAAAACATTAGAAGGAAGTTCATACTCACCTTTTTCAAGGCAAATCACATGTACCTCTTCGTAGTGCTTTGAAAGTGCCAAAATCCAGCCATGAAAAAAACCCAAAACCGAATCTTTTTTATTAACCTTCTGAGTGAGAATTAATAGTTTCATTTTTTAGACAATAAATATGAAAGTCCCTCCAAGTAAAAAGACAAATGCTCTTCCTTGGATAGGATCATTTTTTTAACATCCTCACTAATTGCAGTGGAAAAAGATCTCTGCACAATCGGATTCTCAAAGATGTTTACAAGCTTGTTTACAAGGCACCCCTCATCATCTACCGGACAAACAAACGCATTTGTTCCATCACGCAACATATCTTGAGCAATACCAACGTTTGTAGTGATAATTGGACAACCTGCAGCTGCAGCTTCAATCAAAGTCATACCGTACCCTTCGAAGCTTGAGGTGTTGAGAAAAACTGAAGCGGTCTTAAAATACGAGGAAACATTTTGTTGCCAAGATTCAAAAGCTACCTTATCAGTAAGGTTAAGCCTCTTTACTAAAGATTTAAGCTTTTTTTCCTCCTCTCCCTTGCCTACGATTACAAGACATGCTTTTGGAAAACGCACACTGGCCCGTGCGAAAGCGCGAATCGCAAGATCTACTCGTTTTTCTGAAGATAAACGAGATGCCACCAATACGTGGATATCAGAATGCGGATATTTCATTTTTAAATTAACCTCAATTGGGTAATCTTGAAATTTCTGTATATCCACAAACACAGGCAACACCTGAATCTTTTCCTCTGGAATTTTAAAATGCCCTATAAGGTCATCTTTTATTTTCTTCCTCACTACACGAACACCATCAGCCTTAGGAAGGGTGAAACGTGACACTTCAAATCTTACCCAGTTCAAAAGAGACCCGTCATAAAAAGATTTACTATAAAAATCTGTGTGAATCTGGAGCTGTAAAGGTAATCCACTATACCGCTTGAGCATTACCCCGGCGATGCCAGCTTCAAACGGATCCTGTGCGGTAATTACCGTCTCCCCAAAATAAATAGTAGATATAATTTTTTTAGCCTTAGAAACTGCATCATGTATATACCAAATCTTGCTTGAAGAGTTAGTTGGATATACAAATACCTCCGGAGAGAGCTGGAAATCACTAAAATTAAGAGTATCCAGAGAAAAAATCACTATGTGTAATTCTCCACATTTTTTACCATATTCGATCATCCGTTTTGCTACCGGTGATTGAATATCAAAGATGTTTCGATCAGTTGAAATTGAGACTACTCTCATACAATAGGGGCATAATATCACAGTAAGGACGGGAATGTTATAATTCTAAAAACCCATGAAAATACTAATCGCAACCCCCATATACCCTCCAGAAATAGGAGGCCCTGCAACCTATACAAAAGAGCTGTGTGAGAGGTTGCACAATCAACATCAAATTACAGTTATCACTTACACGGATAGCACGGAGGTGTTTCCAGGAACGAGACTTGTTGCAATAAGTAAACAAAGGCCACTGCCTATACGTCTCCTAAAATATTTTTTGCTCCTTCTCAAAGAAGCGAAGTCTCACGATGTTATCTACGTCCAAAATGCGGTTGCTTCAGGTCTTCCAGTAGCATTTGCTTCAATCCTCACCGGAATACCTTTTGTGCTCAAATTTGTGGGAGATGAGAGCTGGGAAAGGGCCACCCAACGACGTCTCACACACAAGACTCTTGAAGACTTTCTTTCTTCACCTGAAGGAGACTTTCGCATAAAAAGCATGATGAAGTTACAGGGGTTTGTTCTAAGAAGGGCAAGCATTGTGACCACTCCTTCTATATACCTTGGTGAGGAGATACAGAAGGCATACAGAATAAAGAAAGAACGCGTGATTGCAAATTATAATGCAGCTGAAGAAACAGAGACCATACCTTTCGAAGTCACTCGTATCCCCCATCAAATCGCGACAACTGCCCGACTAGTTGCATGGAAAGGCGTTGGTGGCATCCTTGAAGCAGTCTCATTACTTAAAGACAAAATCCCTGACCTTACATTTAAAATTGCCGGAGATGGACCTGAGTTGGAAGATCTGAAATCCCAAGCGAAACAATTAGGAATTACAGATCGTGTAGAATTTTTAGGAAAAGTATCTCGAGCAGAAACTTGGAGGCTTCGAAAGCAATCAGAAATATACATCCTGAACTCAACCTATGAAGGATTACCACATACCGTACTTACAAGCTTTGCCTCAGAGATACCAACCATTGCAACAAATATCTCTGGCACAAATGAGGCGATATACCACGAGAAGACAGGTCTTCTAGTTCCACCTGGAGATTCATTGGCACTTGCAAATGCAATAGAGAGACTCCTCAACGATAAAGCCTTGCAATTAAACCTAGTCAAGAACGGCTCTGAACTCCTAAAGAAAAAATTCTCTTGGGAATCTCATATAGAGAATCTAGAAAAATTCTTAAAGTCTGTGTGCGCGAATCCAAGAAATAAGATTGCGAACCCCATCAACTAATTCTGTCTTTGGCTCCCAAAGAAGAAGTTCCTTAGCCTTTGTAATATCAGCGTAAGTAGACTCCACGCTCGCCTGACTACTTGGTCGACTTTTTACATTTGCTTTAGTACCGGTAACTTCTTCAAAAACAGAGAGGAGTTCTTTAAGTGAATGAGGTTTTGAATTACCCACATTTATGATTTCAAAACCGAGCGGTGTTAAAAGTGCACGCACTGTCGCATCTACCACATCACCGATATAAGTGTAATCCCGCTTACGTGATCCATCACCAGACATCTCTATTGGTTCACCTGAGAGAATCGCCTTGCCCCAAAGATAAGGCACCATGGTAGGACGATTATGTTCCCCGTACGCATTAAAATAACGAAGGTTTGTAACAGGAAGAGAGAAGTTGTGATGATATGAAAATGATATATGCTCAACCGCTCGTTTAGTTGCCCCATAGGGAGAAAGAGGTCGATCTGCAAGTTCGCTCTCTTTCCAAGGAACATTTGGATTATTTCCATACACAGATGAAGATGATGCAATTACCACATTTTCTACTTTAAAGTCACGACACAAATCAAGCACATTAATACTTCCATCTATATTTATTCCCGTATAAAGATGAGGAGAAGCTACTGCATCACGAGTATCCGGTCGTGCCGCAAGATGAGCGACAAGTGCAGGCTTCTCTTTCTCAAATACACCACGAAGGTCTTCTGCATTTCTTATATCTACCCTATAAAGGGCGAAATTTGGATTCTTCTCGAGATCTAAGAGATTCTCTTCTTTAAACTTGGGGTCATAGAGATCGTCAAAGTTATCGACGCACGCAACTCTAAATCCACGCTCGAGAAGAACTCTCGAGAGACTCGAGCCAATGAACCCTGCAGCCCCTGTAACGAGTACTGTCTTCATAGATTGATTAGATTACTGCCCTACTATAGGATAGACCGTACATGGACGCAACGAAGCACACCTGGAAAGAAATATTTGAAAGCGAACTCCGGGCCCTCTATCCTATACTCGAAACTTTGGAATTTATCCTAGATGAGGACCAGCCCCATATTTCTGGAGAGCGTTTTCTTATGACAAGAAACAAACTCGTACTCTCTGGAACAGAGAAACGCAGTGGTGCAAAAATAATCATAAAAGCCGCGATTCACCCAGACGGAAAACAAGAAATTAAAAAGGAAAAACTCGCAAGAGACACCCTTAAGATACTTCCCTTTGCCCGTGACGTTCTTCTATTTCCGAGAGAAATCTTATTCAAAGAGATTCATGGGTGGCTCCTCTTCCTTACTGAATACATCGCTCAAGAAAAAGTATTCGTAGAACACACCACCGAAGAACAATTCTTTTTAATTCTTCGTGCTTTCGAGGCCCAGGAATCATTTCATGCGACAACCTTTGAACACCTGAAAGGTGTTGAGAAAATATTTCCGATACACCACGCCACAGAATACATTTCCACTTTTAAAGAATTCGTTGCGCGAGCATCAAGAGCTCAAAACACACATGTGTCAGATAGCATGAGCGAGGCGTTAGAACTTCTCACTACACATAAGACGATCATTGATCAATTTGGGAATTATTTAGTGCATACTGATTTCGTCCCGCACAATTTTAGAGTAGCAAGTCACGCGTTGTATGTACTTGATGCAGCAGCGGTTGAATTCGGAAACAAGTATGAAGGCTGGGCTCGACTCCTCAACTACATGGTGATTCATAATCCAGAACTTGAACATCTCCTTGTGAAATATCTGAAGACAAACCGTAGCTCAAGCGACATGCTCTCCCTTAAGCTCATGCGCATGTACAAAATAGGATTTCTTATCGACTATTACCTAAGATCAATCGAAAAGACCCAGGGAGATCTGAGAAAACTTACCGAGAGAAGAATAGAATTCTGGAATAACATTCTACAACTCATAGTAAGAGATTTAGAAATACCCGTAGCGATCATCGAGGAATATAAAAACGAAAGAGATTCACTCCGGTCAAATGAGGAGAAGGAGCGCCAGAAGGAATTTGCAATTGCTTAAGTGGTGATATCAGAGAAAAGAGCTTTCGTTGAAGTTGCAATGATTTGTTGTGGAGTTTCAGAAATAGAAATACTTTTTCCATATATATCATAAATGTCCGCTCCTGCCTCTCGAACAAGACCTAATGCAACTGCAATATCTTGAGTCGTCATTGTTCCATAAATTACCGCATCTACCCTCCCGCTTGCCAAGAAAGCAAGATCGAGCGCAGAAGATCCAAGGTTATTATTTTTTTTAGCCTCCTTAAGCAACCTCTTTTGAAGAGACAGTCCCCAATCATGGATAGACTCTTTTCTTCCAATATGTAGAGACACATAAGCATCAGAAAGCTTCTCTACTGAAGAAGCGTGTATTATTTTGCCATTTAAAAAGGCTCCCTGCCCTTTTTCAAAACTAAAGAGCTCTTTTGTAATTGGATTATATATTGCCCCGACGACAGCCTCTCCGCTCTTAATAAAGGAAATTACCACAGCAAAATGTGGTATTCCTCTTGCAAAGTTAGACGTACCGTCAATAGGGTCTATAGACCAAAAATTATCAGTGATAATATTATTTTTTGATTCCTCAGAATAAACTAAATCATTCGGGAAACTCTCGTGAATTTTCTTAGTTACAAAATCGTTTACCTCAATATCAACATTAGTTAGGATGTTCCTCTCATCACCGTCCTTAGAAAAGACGGTTACATTTTTATCCCGAGAAGCAAGCAAAGTCTCGCCCGCTTCTCTAATTGTTTTAAAAATAAAATCGTATCGTTCAGTCATGATGCTAATGTAACACAGGATAGGTAAATCCCTTTTCTTTCATGTCTTGAGCAATATCGTCCCAATCATATTTCTCCTTAACCATCTTCTTAGCTTCCAAAATAATCTGCTCTCGGAGGGCAGGATGTTCCAAGTATCTTCTTACCTGCTTTGCGATACTTTGAGGCTCGTGTGGATCACAAAATAACCCCGTAGACTGTGTATGAGGGTTCTGATCTGGATCAAAAAGGAAGTCGACAATCCCTCCAACAGGGGTTGCGATCACCGGAAGCTCTGCGGCCATTGCTTCAATAAAAGAATTTCCCATTCCCTCAGAAAGTGAGGGTCTTATAAAAATATCGGAAGCTTTAAGCAGGGCGGGCACATCATCTTGTCCCACAAACCCGATGAAGTGAACTCTTTGCGAAACATTAAGCGTAGACGCAATCTCTCGCAAACTACGCTCCTCTTCCCCGATGCCTGCAATAATAAAATGAACTTCTGCTGGCAAAAAAACCAAAGAATGTATTACCGCGCTAAGATTATTTTTCTTTGAAAGTCGCGACGTGGTTACAAGCGCAATATCACCCTTCTCAATTCCCCATTTTTTTCGAAGGTTCTTTTTTTGCTCCTCTGAGAAATTTACATCAAAGCGCTTAAAATCAACTCCATTAGGAATAATGAAAGGCCCCCCTTTAAACCCCCATTCCTTTGCTCGATTTCCCAGATATGAACTAATCGCGGTAACCACATCTGCATTTTTCATCGCTTTTTTCCAGGCATATCCTATGAGTCCACCGTATCTATGGGTGAGATGTGCTTCTGAGTCCCCCTCCTGAAGGGTAATCACTACCGGTAGAGTTTCTCTCCAAGTTATTTTGCGTAGAATATTCCAAACAAAAGGAGCTCCTGTTGCAAAGGTAACCATAACCCCCCAAAAAAGAAAGAATGGTTGCTTATGGTGAAGTTTTGAAATCTTTAGCGCACCAAGAATTGGTAGCGAAAGCTTGTCGAAGGCTCCCCACCCCAGACCAATACGGTGGACTGTGATAGTACCTACTTTTTCTTCCTTCGGAAGTTTAGGGTCGAGACGTGCGGTAATGAGATCGAACGCAAACTCACCTTCGAGACGATTGGTTATTTCTTGGATAGCGACTTCCGCCCCGCCAATGAAAGGGTGGTACGCAGTAGAAAACACACATATCCTCTTTTTGCTCATGACGGGATTTTGCTAGATACCAGCTTCACTGTCAACATGAAGTAGTTTTCTCAACTCCTCCTCAGGTATCTCCTTTAAAACTTTCTTCTCTTGTTTTTCTGGCTGAGTTTCTTTCTGAGTTACATTCTTTTCCTGAGCTTTTTCTCGAGCTTTTTCGCTAATAAGAGAGTGCTCTTTGTGTGGAGGCTTAGCACCTTGTGGCGCAGAAGTCTTCGCGCCCCCTCCTTTCAAAGCTTCAAGAGCCTTTCGAAGCTCTGAAACATTTTCCTGGCTCGGTTTCTTTTCATCTTTTCTAGGAGACTTCAAGGAATCAAGTGAGATAGGTTTTGGCTGAAGTGGTGTGTGTTTTGCCCCTCTCTCTTCTTGCATAATTGCATCGAAAATCGCTCGCTTTTCTTTTTTTATATCATCCCCTCTTGGCATTGGCGGACGTGATGAAGATTCCCTCTTCGGCTCTGGTCGGTATTCAGAACGAGTTTTTTCCTGTTTGTCGTGTGGGCGTGGCATATCCCTTTCTTCCTGCTGGTGCCACTTTCGTATCTCTTCTTCAACAACTGCCCTGGGTCGTGCGAACACACTTCGCGAATTCTCCATAATGTCGTGCCTGTAAGAAATTTCTGGCTTCGCGATTGGAGGCGATGTAGTAGCAGAAAAAGGAGGCGATGAGACGCCGTCAATCATGAGTTTTAGATACACTTGATATGCTCCGAGATTCACCAAATCTTCTGCGGTAAACGTAGGGGAAAATTCTTTCTCTAAAACCTCTGCATCATAAGCCCCTACACGAAACGTCATCATAGTACCCACGTTTCCAAACACTGCCGCCCGAACCTCCTCTGACATTTGCTCAATATATTGATGAGCGATTGTAAGATTTAATTTATATTTTCTTGCTTCAGATAAAATGTCTGCAAAAGATTCGTTCGCAAAAGATTGGAACTCGTCCACATACAAATAGAAATTCGGCAAGTTCTTAAGAGTGCTTTCTGATACATCCGCACGCGACATTGCAGAGAGATAGATCTTGGTAATCAGCATGCTTCCCAAGAGATTCGCATTCTGCTCCCCCACCCGACCTTTCGAGAGGTTGATGATAATGATCTTCTGCTCATCCATAAGCTTTCGGAGGTCAAAGGACGACTTAGGTTGACCGATGATATTTCTCACAAGTGGATTTGATACGAATTGGCCCACCTTGTTTTGAATTGCAGCTCCGGCTTCTTGCATGTATCGCTCACCATATTTTTCAAACTCATCTACCCAAAAAGACTTCACAGAGGGGTCAGTGATATTTTCCACCACCTTCTTTCGATACGCCTTGTCCGAAAGCATTCGATTGATACCAATAAGAGTGGAATCCGGATACTCGAGCAGTGCAAGGATCGTATTGTTTAGAATGTATTCCATTCTTGCGCTCCACGCATCAACCCAAATCTTTTTGAACGCTGACATGAGTCCGTTTGCAACCAAGTGTCTCTTATCTACACCCACGTCTTCCATCACATTAAAAGAAATTGGATACTCCGTATCAAAAGGAGCGAAATATACAATATCTTTAATTCTCTCCTGAGGAACATACTCGAGAAGAAGCTCCGCAGTCTTTCCGTGAGGGTCAATAAATGCCATTCCCTCTCCACTCTGAATATCTTGGACCGCCATATTTTCAAGCGCGGTCGACTTTCCCATTCCGGTCTTTCCGATAATGTAGACGTGTCGCGTTCTATCTTTTGCTTTTATACCAAAGGCGACTCGTTTATTTCGAGCATCTGTCTCAGCAAAGTATGTAACTTTTTCTGGATTGAACATAGAAGAACGGAATTTTGTTTCATTATATCGCACTTATTTCTATTTCAGTATCATGTTTGACACCCCTATTTTAAAGTGCTAATTTTCGAAAAGAATATCATCCCACATATCGGAGGAATGCGTGGACAACGTCAAAAGCCCCGCCGGAGTGGTAGTCATCATTGTATGGCGAAGTTTGTTCTTGCTTCTCTTGAGAGATAACAAGCCGGAGATCTCATTCCCCAACACTTGGACCCCCGTAACCGGAGGTCTTAACCCGGGAGAAGATCTGATTGAGTGCGGAAAGCGCGAGACGGAAGAAGAAATCACATTTATTCCCAAGCGCATATATGCATTGGGAGTGTCTGCAAAAGGTAATGGTTTTTTCTTTGCAACACTCTCAGACCAAGAATACGCACAGGTAAGACTCAAGGAGGGTCAGGGATTCGGATGGTTCACTTACGATGCCCTTAGTAATATCAACTTGGGTGGCGCAATCCGGACCTACTTCGGAAAATTTCCAGAAATTTTCCGCAGGATGGCCGAGCTGGAAGAAGTCCCGGCCGGAGAAGACCTGGGACTCGCGGTGTGGAAAGAGTAGTTTTGAGGATCCATTGCGGATCCTCTTTTTCTTTTTCATAATAGTCTTCTATGCAAGCTGTAATTCTCGCCGCTGGAAAAGGAACCCGAATGGGAAATCAACAAATTCCAAAACCTCTCACGAGAGTTTGTGGTAAAACCCTTCTTGAACACAAGCTCGACGTTCTGCCTTCAGATATTAATGAAATCATTCTGATCATCGGCCATAAGGGCAACCTCATTCAAGATCATTTTGGATACTCCTATAGAGAAATACCTGTTCGATATATCGAAGACACTACAATATCAGGAACCGCCCACGCATTGTGGCATGCAAAAGATTTTTTAAAAGATCGTTTCCTTGTAATGATGGGAGATGATATTTATGAAGCATCTTCTCTCGAAGAAGCATCCCTCTACGATCACAGTATTGTGTGTAAGAGAGCGTCTCTCGCTGAACCAGGAAGCCGTGTCATATTGAATACAGATGGTAGCCTAAGCGGTTTTGTAACTGAAGCAAAATATAAACAAATGTTTCCTGACGATGGAGGACTAATATTTACAGGACTCTACTCACTCACCCCAGAAATATTTAAATACTCGCCAGTGAAGATGCAAACCGTAGAAGAATGGGGACTTCCACAAACCCTTCTTTCTGCAAGAAAAACTATAAATCCAAAAATAATCGAAACAGACTTTTGGCTATCAATCAGTTCTCCAGAGGACATCATGAAAGCAGAAAATATACTTTCAAAAGAAAGACCAGTGAATCATAAGATTGCAGCTAAAGTGCTTCTTACATAAAAAATACTTAAACCTCTTGA
>CAZRVE010000010.1:0-6996 GCA_964603485.1 uncultured Candidatus Saccharibacteria bacterium | reverse complement strand
GGAAAGATGATAGGCGGAGCCTGCCCGTGTCCAGACGATCCGGATGGAGCCTTGAGCTCTGGACACAGGCGCATGACTGCCGAGAAGACTATATCATCAGATCTCAGCGCAACAACCCCACCAAAGGTAGAGCCGAAATTCATGGTCAGCTGAAAAGACACCTCCTCAGCATAAGCCCCCAGCACCAAGGTGGGCCCAATTGCACGTGGTGAAATACGCATGACACGCGCAATTGTGAAATAGAGAAAGGCTCCCTTCTTTTGCACTTCGTTACGAAACTCGACCTCGGCCACGAATCACCTCAAGGTTCAATTTGAGTAAAATTATAAAGCAGAAAATATAAAAAGTCAATATATTACTTCTCTTCGCGAAACATCTCCATCCCCTCTCTAGTTCGGTCCTTTGATACCCCGTATATAGATTTGATATCATAAAGAAGCTTTGTCTATCTCAGGAAGCAAAAAAATACTCCTCGCAATAGGAATCTTTTCCATGTTCCTACTTTCCTCTGGAAAAGATGTGCTCGCAGCAACCAGAACGTGGGATGGTGGTGGCGGCGATAATAATTGGAGCACCTGTGCAAACTGGGACGGACCAGACACTTGCCCGACATCATCAGACATCGCAACATTCAACACAACGTCAACAAAAAATTCAACCATTGATGCAAGCTTTGCTGGATCAGTCGCAGGTATTAATATCGTATCTGGATACACGGGAACTATCACGCAAGCAAGAACGTTAACTATCGGCGCAAGCAACTATGCGCAAGCAGATGGAACTTTTTCAGGATCAAGCGATAGCATCACGATCAATGGTTCATTCACGCAAACAGGGGGAATATTTACCTCGACATCAGGGACCCTTAGTATTGTATTCTCGATGTCACTTACTTCTGGAACTTTTAACCACAACAACGGGACAGTAGCCTTTATTGATACCGGATGGTACCAAGGTGCAGCCCTTACCTGCTCAAGCGCACCATTTAATTTAGTGAGCATAACAAAAGATTCAGGTAATCCAAGTTCTGGGCCCAACACTTTTACCATCTCAAGCAATTGTACGGTTCCACTAGGTGCAAATCCATCAGTTTCTTTAACCTCCGGAGGGTTAACCAATAACGGCACCATCACAGTAAGCAGTGGGACATTTACGTATGTAGGTAATACCACCTTCGCCAACAATGGAACATTCACACATAGCGGTACTGGATGGACATCTCAAGGAGGTTTTACAAATGGAGTTTCTGGAGTTGTTACTTATTCAGGAACGACTGCTTCTTTTTATTTAAGTCTTGATATCGCCAACGGAACATTCCCGTCAGGTCTTACCGTCACCTTTAACGATGGAGGTTGGTACCAAGGCTCAACCTTAACCTGCTCGGGAAGCCCCTTTACAAAAATCATTATTACTAAAGATTCTGGAAATGCAGCTACCGGTAATCCACCAGGCAATCCTTTTACCCTCTCAAGTGGATGTTCAATATCTTTAGGGGCAGACCCTACCCTCACCTCAACTTCTGGAACTGTAACCAACAACGGAACGATTATCGTCGACAGTGGTACTTTCACCTATGCCGGAGGAACAACGTTCACCAATAATGGAACTTTTACCCACAGTGGAAGTGGTTGGTCCTCCCAAGGAAGTTTTACAAATGGAGTGTCTGGAGTGGTTACATATAGTGGCTCAGCGATTTCAAATAGGATGGGTTTTGACGTAAGTAACGGAACATTTCCAAGCGGAAAAGATCTCACTTTTACAGACTCAGGAGGCTCCGCAGCTGGAACGTTAAATTGCGGAAGTGTTACTTTTGCATCACTCACTATCGCAAAGACTAGTGGTGGCACCATAACCCCCACAAGCTCCTGCACTATCACTGGCAACGTCTCACACACATCAGGAACAGTCGGCAATCCAGCTTCCGCTTTCACTTGGATAAGTCAGGGTAATTTTACAAAAAGTGCCGCAACAACTTTAGGCGGAGCAAATCTTACCCTATCACTTGAGGGAGGGAGCAATACAACCATCAGTCATAGCGCTGGAACTTTTGCGTCCAAAATCCAGATAAACAAAAGTGGAGGTGCCCAAGCAAGCCTATCGACAGCGCTTACCACTTCGACACAAACGTGTACGGTGGTTGAAGGTATCTTTAGTATCCGCTCGTACAATTTTACCTGCGGAGGTACATTCACAGTAGAGGATGGAGGTACCCTTCGATTAATTTCAAGCGAGACAGTCACTACTCCAACTCTAAATTCTGGCTCAACGGTGGAATACATTGGGGACGGAGATGGACTTACTGATTCACTAACTATCAAAAACTACTCTTATCATCACTTAACTATCAACAGTACTGATGGAGCAAGTGACACCTTCTCCCTACCTGCTACGCTTGATATAAATGGCAACATAACTATCACTGCAGGGGCTCTAGATGTAACCTCCACACCCTATAACCTCACTGTGGGTGGTAACTGGAGTAACTCTGGCACATTTTTAGCACGAACTGGAACCGTCACACTTGATGGGACTTCTCAGTCAATCTTAGGCTCAACTAGTTTCTATAACTTAACAAAATCAGTTTCTGGTGCAGATACCCTGACGTTTGCAAATAACGGTACACAGACCATCACCGGCACAATGACACTTAATGGCCAAAGTGGTTCCTTACTTTCTTTGATATCTAATTCACCCACCAATCAATGGGAGCTGGATCCACAAGGAACTCGCACTATCTCATATCTTGATGTCGAAGATTCGAATAATATTAATGCAACCGAGATTTCAGTTTCCGGTCTCAACATCACAAATGGAGGCAATAATACTGGATGGAGTTTTAATGTGACTCCAGATGCGCCGAGTGCTTTGGGTAGCACAAGTTATGTTGATGGATCGACAGGATCAGATAGTACACCCACCCTTTCTTTTACACTCAGCGATACGGATGGTGGAGATACAGTGAGATACAAAATTGAGATTGACGATTCCTCAAACTTTACTTCCCCTCTTATCGATTACAGGTCTGATCTTCTTACCCAAGGAATTCATACATTCACAGTTGGAGGTGCCGTTGGAAGCGGATCTTATACTTTAGGTTCCGAAGGTCAGACTCTAGATGACGGATCATATTATTGGAGAGTTTTGGCAGTTGATAACTCAAATGCAACTTCATCTTACGCAACCGCTAACAGCGGATCGGTTGCTTTCATTATAGACACTTCAGTAATCGCATCACCGACCCCTAGTCGGTCGAGGGCTCAGTTTTCTTCACAAGCACGACAAGCTTTTGTGGAAAATCTTATCATCCAAAATGGCGAAACAAAAACTAATATTCCAAATACTAATACAACACAGACATCAACAAGCACGCTTGTGCTAAATAAGACTTTAGTCTTAAGTAGGACGCTTAAAAAAGGCCTTTCTGGGCTAGATGTAAAATCATTACAAGAATATCTAATTGCAAACCTACTATTAGAGCAAGGATTTAACACTGGATACTTCGGCTCCTTAACAGAAAGCGCGGTTAAAAAATTGCAATGCGCAAAGAACATTGTCTGCTCAGGTAATCCATCAACAACTGGATACGGACTTGTGGGGCCAAAAACCCGAAGTAGTATTAAAGGTCAGTAGAAACTATTATTCCTGACGTAAGGCAGCGCGAGTATAGGTATTCCCCGCATCCCATAACATCCAAGAATCTGCGCCTGAATCATAAGTTGCCTGAATCTGTGCACGTACCATGTCTGGAGTATAAGGAACTGGATAATCGTTATCTTGAAGCCAAGGTCTGATTTCAACAGTCGTAGAGGCGACAGTATCATTGTATGTTTTAAGACGCTTCATAACTGCGTCCATTGAGATCTTCACCACCTCATACGGTGCGGAATTTACATTTTTAATTCCATAAAATCCAGACGGATAATGAGATGGATACACCATTGGAGAAATATAATCGAAATGAGGAAACGCATCCTCAACGAGCTGTCCGATATTTAAATCATCAGTGTTTGTAGTTGTCATTCCAAAAAGGTCTGCGGAAATCTTCATTCCCGTTCCCCGAAGTTCCTTTGAGAGGTACTCAAAAAAATCTCGTATCACTTCATGCTTTATTTTTCCAAGACTATGGGTATATGCAATATCATTCATATTTCCGTCTGACGGAAAGCGAATATAGTCGAACTGAATTTCATCAAACCCCGCATTGTATGCCTCCTTTGCCAGTGCCGCCAAATACTTCCAATGCTCTTCTGAGCCAGCGTCTATCCAAGTAAGACCTTTGCGATCCCGCCACACCGCCCCATCACTTGCCCTTTTTACCGCACGTCCTGGATACTTTTTCACCATATAAGGATCTTGGAATGATGCGATACGTCCAATTATGTAAATATCTTTCTCGTGAAGAGATGCGATAAATTCTCTCAGGTCTCGAACACGAACTTCTTCAGATCCTTCCTTTTTAAGCTCCTCATCAAATATCTCAAAAGAAACTTTCCCCGTATCATCTTTAATATCAATGACGAGAGAATTAATTTCTGTTTCATCAGCCAGACGTACAATGTTACTACGTAAACTTGGCGTGCCCGCAACCCAGCTTGTCATATAGAGAGCTTTCACTTGATCAGGAGTCTCCACGTGAGTGGCAACAAAAGGTGCCTCTTGAGAAACCTCTTCTCCCAGAGTTTCCCCTTTTGTTTTTAATTCATAAGTTCCACCAGAAAAAGAAGGGAGTGCGAAATACGAAAAGAAAAAAACTACAGCAAAAAGCGCAGCTGCTCCCATAAATGTTTTCATAAGCTCTTTTTGAGGGGCGCTCTTCATGAGGATGTCTCAACTTTATCCTCCTCTTGAGAAGATGGAGAATCCTCAACCTCAATATCAGCCCCGCTTCGTTGAGCATCTACAAAGATAGGAGTCTGTTCCTTTGTCACTTCCTTTACCCTCCTCACCTTTCGAGCAGATGCTCTCCGTTTTGCCGCAACTGAAAATGAGAGACCTACTAACGTGAGTCCGAACACAATAGAAAAAAAGTTTTTCCAAAGCGGAGGAAAACCGAGCAGAGGCATTACCAGAAGGACGAGGCCGATTGAAAAAACTAATTTATTCTTTGACATGGCGGTATTGTAACAAATGAAAATGAAAACAGAAAATGTGACGATACCTCGACTGTGGTCACTGATAATCCTTCGCCATCGCTCAGAATTTCCGCGACCCCGTCTCAGCTGTTTGCGTACTCGCAAACATGCTTCCGACTCGCACAAGTATCGAAAAACATAAAGCAGCTTATGTTTTTCTATCTAGTGCGCGCACTAGGGATCGAACCTAGGACCTTTCGAGTATCAGTCGAATGCTCTACCAGCTGAGCTATGCGCGCATATATAATTTTTTACCTCTCTTACTTTCTGCGCACAAAGTCTTTTGGGCCTACCAAAACAGCTATGCGCGCGAATTTTTCCCTAAGAACACCTGATCAGCTGATGAACCCAGCGTCCTGAGAGACCTCTAAACAACGAAGCAGAATATAGCAAAAAAGCACATAAAATGAAAGGGCGTAGCAACATCCGCTAGTAGTTGCTACGCCCTTGATACCCGCTCCTCCGCTCAGAAGATTGATTCTTCGCTCGACTCCGCTTCGCTACCCCTTGGACACCACCGAAAGGAAGATGGTGAGCCAGAAGACAGTGAGAGTCGTCATCACACAGACGAGCTTGGCAACCTCCATTGCCCAATCGGTAAACTGGGCCCGGCGGCTCAGCTTCGGGGCCTGCGCCTTAGGGGCGCAGTCATACATGATGCCAACCATGAGTCCTCCAGAAACGAGAAGATGAATGTGCGTGTTTGTTCTGATATAAATTATAGCATATATAAAATTAAAGTCAATAATGAGAAACTACCCTTCTCATATATGAAAAAACGGCACTTCTGCCGTTTAAATTTGCCTCCCCCTGAGATCCCTCACGAACTGGACCACTGCTCCAATCGGCCGGGCAATCAGAAGCCCAAAGATGCCGAGAAAAAGAATTGCAATGAATTCAAGCTCCTCCTCAGCTTCGCTCATCTCCGGACGAACAGTATCTGGTCCGCCTCTCACCTGCGACAAATTCTCACTCATCGTGGAATCTCCTGGTTAATTTCCTCTTCAAAGGTACCACAATACTTTCTATATCAAAATCAAAAACCACCAGAGTTTCCTCTGGTGGTTTTTGTGTAGCATTCTTTATTTTGCCCCATTCCTAGACTTCGTCCGAAGACGAGCCCTAGTATTTGTCTTTCCAAATGTCAGATCACTTTTAAGGATAGATGATCATCATCCATTATGTACTCGATCGAGATACACAATATCGACTCGTTCAGCTTCGCCTCGAAGGCGAAACGTAGTTTCACTTGAATTACTCCACGAGCAGCTTCCGCTACCCGTGCCTTGTTACGACTTACTCCCTGTCATTGAGCTTACCTTAGGCCCACTTGCGTAGGACTTCGGGTACTCCCAACTCCCTTGAGTTGACGGGCGGTGAGTACAAGACTTGAGAACGTATTCACCGCGGTATAGCTGACCCGCGATTACTAGCAAATCCAACTTCATGGGGTCGAGTTTCAGCCCCCAATCTGAACTGACGCTCTCTTTATAAGGATTAGCTCAGGATTACTCCGTCGCGACCCGTTGTAAGAGCGATTGTATTATGTGTGTAGCCCAAGGTATCAGAGGGACATGCTGACCTGGCGTCATCCTCACCTTCCTCCCCTGAAAAGGGGCAGTCTCGCCTGACACGTATAACAGGCAACGAGGGTTGCGTTCGTTACCCCACTGAAGGGAACAACTCAAATCACGAACTGACGACGGCCATGCATCACCTGTCTTACTGTCCTTGCCGACTCCCAAAGTTTCCTCTGGGATTCAGCTAGATTTCTAACCTTGGTAAGGTTTTTCGTTTATCGTCGAATTAAACCACATAATCCTCTGCTTGTGCAAGTCCCCGTCTATTCCTTTGAGTTTTAGCC
>CAZRVE010000009.1:23367-25015 GCA_964603485.1 uncultured Candidatus Saccharibacteria bacterium | reverse complement strand
TCAGTGTCAGTTGCACCAACAAACGGAGGTACGATTGCTTGGTAACCAAGTGTATGTGCCGCAAGTCCCAAGTGGAGCTCAAGAATCTGGCCCAAGTTCATACGAGAAGGTACACCAAGTGGTGTCAAAATAAGATCAATTGGAGTTCCGTCTGTCATATACGGCATATCCTCAATTGGAAGAATCTTTGAGATTACACCCTTGTTTCCGTGACGTCCTGCAAGCTTATCTCCCACTTGAAGATGTCGGAGTTGTGCAACCTCAATGTGGATTCTCTTGATGATTCCACTCTCGAGCTTGTCCCCTTTTTCTCGTGAGAAAATCTGAACAGATACAATACGTCCACGCTTTCCTCCCTCCATACGCTTTGAGGTGTCTTTCACATCACGCGCTTTTTCTCCAAAGAGAGATCTCAAAAGGCGCTCTTCAGGAGTAAGTTGTGTTTCTCCTTTTGGAGTAATCTTTCCTACAAGAATATCGCCCGGTCGCACTTCTGCCCCCACGCGGACAACACCATCCTCCGCAAGATTTTTAAGCTTTGCTTCTCCCACATTTGGAATATCGCAAGTTGTTACTTCAGGACCAAGTTTTGTATCCCGAACGTTAACCACAAACTCTTCAATATGTACTGAAGTAAATTTACTTTCTCGGACAAGACGCTCAGATACGATAATCGCGTCTTCGTAGTTCGCTCCAGACCAAGACATGAATGCAATAAGTACGTTGTGACCAAGTGCCATCTCTCCTCCATCTGAAGAAGAAGTATCGGCAAGTACCTCACCACGCTTTACTTTCTGACCCATAGAAACTGAAGGTCTTTGGTGGAATGCAGTGAATCCGTTTGTTCGTGAGAAATTCACGAGAGTATAGTCGATATCCTTACCCTTATCACCCTTTACTGTAATTTTCTTACCATCAACATGAGTAACTGTTCCTGCCTCATGAGCAAGAATTAGGCGACCTGTATCACGAATTGCAGCCCCCTCAATTCCTGTCGCAACTAGTGGCGCTTCAGGAACGATAGATGGAGTTGCCTGCTTTTGCATGTTACTTCCCATCAATGCTCGGTTCGCATCGTCGTGGTTTAAGAATGGAATCATCGATGTTGCAATAGAGAATGCTTGATTTGTTGCAACGTCCATGTAATCTACTTTTCCCTTTGGAACAGAAATCGGCTTTCCCTGGAAACGAACTTCCGCTTCCTCAACAGTAATTTTTCCACTTTCATCATACGGAGTTGCCGCATGAGCGATGTTCCATTTTTCCTCTTCAAGCGCATTTAGGAACTCAACCTCTCCAGTGAGTTTTCCATCGCGAACCTTTGCGTATGGAGTTTCGATCATCCCAAACTCATTCACACGAGCATATACCGCAAGACGCAAGATAAGACCGATGTTTGGTCCTTCTGGGGTATGGATCGGACAAAGTCTTCCGTAGTGAGATGGATGCACGTCTCGAACTTCAAATCCCGCACGCGCACGATTAAGTCCACCCTGACCCAAGGCAGAAAGTGTTCGGAGATGCTCTATTTCAGTCAATGCATTTTCCTGTTGCATGAACTGAGAAAGTTGGTTCGTAGTAAAGAATTCTTTAATACGTGCCTGGAGAGGTTTTGGAGAAATAAGCTGCACAGGAAGTGTTACGTCAA
>CAZRVE010000009.1:6819-23357 GCA_964603485.1 uncultured Candidatus Saccharibacteria bacterium | reverse complement strand
CATTCGATTCTGGATATTTCTCTTTATTTGAGACATACCCACTCGAATTTTCTGTTGAAACATTTCTCCGACGTAACGGACTCGACGACTTCCCAAGTGGTCGATATCGTCTTCTTCAGATCCAGGAGTGTTATTTAAAGTAACAATGTGATCGATGATAGTGCCCATGTCATCGAGGTTAAGCGTTCTTCGCTCAATCTCTTTGTCAGACATGTCTTTTCCAAAGCGGTTGTTGAATCTAAAACGACCCACCTTTGAAAGGTCGTAACGCTCTGCACCAAAGATAGATACAAAAAACTCTTTTGCATTTTCTGCAGTTGCAAGATCTCCATCACGCAATCTCTTATGAATCTCAATGAAAGCTTCCGCTTCGGTTTTTGCATGATCTTTTGCGAGAGTCTTTTCAATATGAGTCTTTGCAAATTGATTATCCTTAAAGATATCGAGTATCTCTTTATCAGTCTTTGCACCAAGCGCTCGGAGAAGTACTGTGACAGGAAACTTTCGCTTTTTATCAATACGCACATGAAGAACCCCTTCAAGATCGGTCTCAAGTTCTATCCATGCACCACGAGAAGGAATCACCTTTGCGCCAAAGAGTTGGCGTCCACGGAGAACCTGAGAAGTAAAAAATACTCCAAAAGAACGTGCAAGTTGCGGAACGATTACACGCTCGATTCCAGAGATGATAAATGTTCCATGAGGAGTCATCAAAGGAAAATCGGCCATAAAGATTTCCTGCTCCTTTTCGGTTTTTTGGATATGATTCTTGAGCTTCACGCGAACCTTAAGAGGTGCCTCGTATGAGAGTTTGTTCTCTTTTGCGTAGTACTCGTTATATTTTGGTTGCGCAAGTTCAAAACCCACAAAATCCAAAGTAAACTTCTTTTCCGAGAAATCCTTAATAGAAGAATATTCTTGAAACACCTCTTTCAAACCTTCTTTCACAAGCCAGTTGAAAGAATCAATCTGAGACTCCACAAGATTTGGAATCTCTGATTTTGATTCTTTAAACTTTCCGAAATACTTTTTCTCTCTCTTCGCTGTTTTTTGTATCATTGTATTTTCCGCAACTAAAACACAAAATCACCCCGGTTATCGGGATGTCGAATAATAAAATATGAAGTTATGAGTATTTAGGGTGCAAGACGCCTAGATGATTAACTCCGCAACGCGTTAACCTTCGTTTTTTAGTCGTAACTCAATCTTGCCGAAGTGGGGTGATTATACACCCTTTTTTACGTGGGTCAATAGGATATCCACATACACTACCCTAGGACGCCCCTTTACCCCTCTGCGTAACAAAAAATTAGTTCCCTTGAGACTTTTTCCACTCCTCTATCTTTGCCGCATGTCCTGAGAGAAGAACTTTCGGAACCTTGTATTTTTTACCCTTATATTCAAATATCTCAGGTCTTGTATATGAGTCATGAGAAGAAACCCTGCGTTCTTCAAGAGAATTGAAGTTACCCAAAATACCTTTTCTCTGCCGTGCGACGGAATCAATAATGAGCATGGCAGGAAGCTCCCCTCCTGTTAAAACGAACGGCCCAATTGAAATATCATCCATCTTGAATACCTTCTTTATCCGCGCATCAATTCCCTCATAGCGACCACAGACAATAATAATATCGGAAAAGGTCTTTGCTGTTTTCTGCGCATATTCATTAGTAAACTGCTTGCCACCAGGGCTCAGAAAAATGATTTTTACCCTCTTTTTATTCCCTCGAGCTTTTGCAATTGCCTTTATTACAGGAAGAGCCTGAACAACCATTCCTGGGCCACCACCGTAAGGGGGTTTGTCTATCCTATCGTGCTTATTCTGAGCAAAATCACGAGGGTTATAAAAAGTAACCTTTATCTTCTTATCCTCTAGAGCTCTTTTAAGAATTGACTCTCCCAAATATGAGTCAAAGGCTCCAGGAAAAAGAGTAATGATATGGAAATGCATAATATTGACATACTAACATAGTATGCTCTAATTATCTAGGACTCAATCGGAGAAAAATAATGTCAATTTGGTTCTTTGCTATCTTCGGCGCAGCTTTATCTATTGCTGCCATGAAGGCGGACGTTGGCCTGCAGATTGGAGTTGCGACATTTTGCATCGTGGCTGGAATTGCGATTGCAA
Organism: uncultured Candidatus Saccharibacteria bacterium; assembly: GCA_964603485.1. Taxonomy (GTDB): domain Bacteria; phylum Patescibacteriota; class Minisyncoccia; order Phycocordibacterales; family Zambryskibacteraceae; genus CAYVDB01. The sequence continues at coordinate 21,226 of CAZRVE010000009.1, read as the reverse complement.
CCGAGGAAATCAAGAAGGTAATCAGAGAATCAAAAACCACCCTGTAGGGTGGTTTTTTAAAAACATTTTCAAAAATACACCTAGTCTTCAAGCTTCAAATCATCAAGAGCCTGATCAAAGTCTTTTATTGTTTGCTGATTTACCTTACCCCCTTCTGGCTCGTTAATCTTCAAATTCACCCGAGCGTTATTCTTCATACCCACGACACGAAGGAGTGTTCTAATGGCCTTAGCGGTATTACCTTGTCGGCCAATAATTTTACCCATATCAAGCGGATTCACATCAAGGGTGATAAGTACCCCCATTTCATCAACTGTTCGATTTATCTTCACATCATCTGGATTGTCTACCAACGACTTCACAAGTGTTTCCAAAAATTGAACGTCTCTTTCCATAAAGGTTTTTACTAGAGCTAATCGGCAGGCTTCCTGCTTCACTCTTAATAGTATCAATTTCCACACGCCAACTCAACAAAAATCCCCCATTCAAGGGGGATTTATTAGACAGTGGTAGTTTCTTCCTTTGTCTCTTCTGGAGCCTCAGGGGCGCTCTCTGGAGCAGGTAGAGGGGCCGGAGCTTCCTCCTCCTTCGCCTCCTCTACAGGAGCAGGGACAACTTCTTCTGAGACTGCCGCTTGAGCTGCCGCTGCCGCTGCTTCTTCCTTGGCTTTCTTTTCGTCTTCAGCTTTCTTAATAGCCGCTTCAGCTGCTGCCTTTTCTGCAGCAATCTTTTCTTCATCAACAACAGGACTCTTCTTTGGAAGAACATTTATTTTCTTACCCGTAAGAATCTTGTGGGTAATAAGAAGGTTTCGAAGAGTGTCTGAAAGCTGAGCTCCCTTTCCCATCCATTCCTTAATTCGGTCTCCCTCAAGTACCTCAGTTTTCTTTCGAGGATCATATGAACCGAGTACTTCCAAAAAGCGTCCACTTTTTGTGCTGTTTTTTGAGTCAGTCAAAACTACACGAAACGTTGGTTCGTGCTTGCGTCCGACCCTTTGTAGGCGAATTTTCAACATGGGGGCTATACTAACAGGCGATTACCAAAGAGTCAACGCGCTATTCCTAAATAAGGGGATTTTCTGCTATAGTGGGGGCACTTAATCATTCAAATGGCAGACACCCTATTTACCGGCCCCGTTATAGTGAGCTCACGAGGAGTGGGCTATTTTTCTATACCAGATCGTGAGGAAGACATCGAAATACAGACCCCCCTTCTCAAGACGGCGCTTCATGGAGACGAAGTGGAAATTAAGCTTCTCCCTAAACAAGACGGGATACGCGAGCAAGGAGAAGTTGTTCGTATTATAAAAAGAGCCAAAGAGCAATTTGTGGGAACCCTTGATGGAAACGGCTCCAATGATTTCTTTTTCCTAAAGACTGATGACCGGAGGATGTATCGCGATATCTTCATACACTCTTCAAAAGCGCTCGGTGGAAAAAAGGGAGACAAAGTACTTGCGGTAATCACAGGCTGGAAAGATCCAATGAAAAGTCCGGAAGGAAAGGTTCTCAAAGTTCTTGGACGAAAAGGGATTCATAACGTTGAAATGCAGGCGATCATCCTTGAGAAGGGATTTGAAGCAGACTTTCCAGAAGAAGTTGAAGCCGAAGCTCAAAAAATAAAAAAAGAGGAGCCTTCAAAACGTGAAGCTGAAATAAAGAATAGAAAGGACTTACGAGGAACCCTCACCTTTACAATAGACCCAAAGGACGCAAAAGACTTTGATGATGCAATCTCGTTTGTAGATCTCGGAAATGGAACTTTTGAAATTGGCGTCCACATTGCGGATGTATCTCACTTTGTTACAGAGGGTTCAGTTCTTGATGCGGAGGCCCGAAAGAGAGGGACATCGGTATATCTTGTAGACCGAACCATTCCTATGCTTCCAGAGATCCTCTCAAATGACCTCTGTAGCCTAAATCCTCACGAGGATAAGTTCACTTTCTCTGCAATCTTTACCGTAAACCAAAAAGCGGAAGTGTTGGATCGATGGTTTGGGAAGACAATCATTCACTCCGATAAACGTTTCACCTACGAAGATGCTCAGGAGATTCTTGATAACAAAGAGGGTCTTTATTTCAATGAACTCGACACATTGAACCGCCTTGCAAAAATCCTAAAAGAGAAGAAATTCGCGAACGGTGCAATTGAATTTGAAACCGACGAAGTCAAATTTGAATTAGATTCAGAAGGTAAACCTATCCGAGTCTTTAGAAAGGAAAGGAAGGACACCCATAAGCTTGTTGAGGAATATATGTTGCTTGCCAACCGTGAAGTAGCCCATTTTATGAATGCAGAAGGAAAGAAAATAAATCACAAAGGATCTTTCATTTACCGAATTCATGACACGCCTGATAAAGAAAAGATCATCAACCTCAATACTTTTCTTAAAGCTCTCGGATACGACCTTAAAGCCGAAGACGGCATTGTAACCGCAGAGGAACTGAATAATCTCCTCAAGCAGGCCCAAGGGAAACCAGAAGAATCCCTTATTAAAACTGCCGCAATTCGCGCAATGCAGAAAGCGGTCTATTCAACACGCAATATCGGACACTTCGGGTTAGGCTTTGATTACTACACCCACTTCACTTCGCCCATCAGACGTTACCCTGATCTTCTCGTTCATAGACTTCTCTTCCGATTCTTGCTTAAAGGAGCGGTGCCTCAAGATGAGATGGCGAGACTTCAAAAACTTGCTGACAATGCGACAGATAGAGAAATACTCGCAGCCGAAGCAGAACGTGCGTCTATTAAATACAAGCAAGTAGAGTTTATGTTAAATAAAGTCGGACAGGAATTTTCTGGCACAATTTCAGGAATATCAGAATGGGGTCTTTATGCAGAAGAAGACAGCTCAAAAGCGGAAGGTATGGTGAGACTGCGTGATATGACCGACGACTTTTATACTCTTGATGAAAAAACCTATTCGATAGTTGGTACTCAAAATAAAAAACGTTACTCACTTGGAGACAAAATAAAGGTAAAACTCGTCGGAGCAGACCTCGACCGAAGAACTCTCGACTACGCCCTCGTTCCTTAACTCCACAGCAAGTACAATTGACCTTTGTGTGAGATTATTTCTTAACACAAAATCAACAATCACCTCCTGATTTAGGATTGTATACTGTAAAAAGTTACGAACCTTACAGGGGGATATATGGAACCCACCGGAAAATGTTGTCGATGCAATGCTCAGCTTTCTCTTGGGGTTGCGCTCGTCCACGATGTCAGCGGAGAAAGTCTCTACTGCATAGGAAACCCTGCTTGCTGGGCCGCTTTCCAAAAGCACCACATGGAAGCCAGGGTGCGCATGCTTCAAGCAGGGAGACTCTGTAGCTACGTCCCCGATTTTCCAGGAGCAGTGCACTGTGGGAATGAGAGTGCATCGAATTCAAAAACACCCAGTCACGGAAGATGCACCCGTCATCTCGAAATGCCTCCGCAATTCGAAGAGTCCACCGCAGGAACTCTTGCGCTTGCGGTCACAGTCCACTAAACCCTGACGTTACGTCGGGGTTTTATTTTGCAACAGACACCGCTTCGTCAAACTGGATGGAAAGGGTTTTTGATATTCCACCTGATCCCATTGTCACTCCGTAGATAATACCTGCACGAGACATAGTCTCTCGATTATGGGTAATAAGAATAAGTTGAGAATATTTAGAAAGGTTTTCTATCATATCGCCATACTTTCTTGAATTCGCCTCATCAAGCGCCGCATCTGTTTCATCCAAAATAATAAATGGTGGTGGTTTCACTTGAGACATTGCAAAAAGAAGCGCAATTGAAGTAAGCGCCCGTTCACCTCCAGAAAGCATCATGAGCCCTTTTATCTTTTTACGAGGAAGAGACACGTCGATTTCCACCCCCTCTTCTTCCTTTTCTTCCTCCTCAAGATCTGGAACTGAGTCCATCTCAAGATCGAGATCAGTGTCTTTTTTTACCCGCTTCTTTTCACGCAACACCGATAGGTGGGCAGTACCTCCACCAAACATGAGAGAGAAATACTCTTGAAACTGAGCATTAATCTTTTGAATACCTTCTTTGAATTCAAGATCAAGCTTCACTGCAAGCTCTGCAATGAGACCCCTTAAGGATTCCGCAGATTTAGTAAGATCTTCAAGTTCTCGAGTCAAAAACGCATCCCTCTCTGAGGTCTCCTGGAACTCTTTCAATACCTCACTACTACCTCCAAGTCCTGAATCCTCAAGTCGAATTTTCATTTTTTCAAGAGCCCTTCGACGATCCTCCTGAAGCGACCTCTCTTCTTCTCCCTGCAATACCACGTTGTCATAATCAAGAATTTCCCTCCCTACAAGAAGTGCACACTCCTCTCTTTCTCTTTTAAAATCCTCCTCAAGAAGTTTTACATTCTCCATCCGAGCATTCTCGCGAGAAGATTCACCAATGACAGTGTTTTGCTCTGCCATAATTCGAAATAGCGTTTTCTCAGCGTCTCGACTCGAATCTTTCTCATGCTCAATCTGATTCTTTAAATTTTGATACTCTTGCTGAAGGGAGTCCTCAGTTCCTTTGCAGATATTAAGTTTATTTTGGACGGCCTCCTTCTCCTGCTTAAGTAAAGTGATACTCTTCTCGGACTCCTTAAGAAGTGAATCATCTGTCTTTTCTCGATGAGTTCCAAGGAAGGTGATGAAAATACCCTTCACTTCACTTAAAAGGGTTTTTATAAAAGTGATATCCGAAGATTGTTCCCCTTGTTCAATTTTTTCTTCTACAGTTTTCGCAAATGTTTCAACAACAGAAAAAGGTACTGTCTTTCCTTCTTGGGAGGAAATTATTTCCTTTTGCTTTGCAAGAATTCTTTCTTCTGAAGCGATACCTCCCTGAATCCTTCCAAGTTCCTGAAGCAGACTATCCTTTTCAGTGCGAACATCGTGAATCTTTTTCTCAAGGAGAATTACCTCCTCTCTCTTTGCATCTTTATTTTTAGAAGATTCAAGGATTAAGCGTGCCTGTGAAAGCTCCTCCTCAAGTTTCCTCTTTTTTTCTTCTAACGGCCCAATAGCTCTCTCGATTTCTTCCCTTGTATTGTGAATAAACACACTCTCCCGCTTTAAATATTCCTTCGCGAGAGTAATGAGTTCCCCCTTAAGTTCTGCCGCTTTTTCAATCTTTTCTACCTGTTTTTTAAGGAAACGCAGATGGGGTGCAATTTCTTTTCTTAGAGATTCGACGGACTCTATATTCTCTAAGGTCTTATCGAGTTTCTTTTCACTTTCCTGACGTTTATATTGATAGATTTTTAAGCCCAAAGCATCCTCAATCATCGTTCTACGATCGCGAATATTTGAGTTTAAAATTCGATCAGCTTCTCCTTGAGAGATTATGTGGTGTCCCGACGCTCCAATGTGAGCCGAAGCGAGGAGTTCAATAATGTCTCGAAGCCGCACGAGTGTTCCATTAATAAAATATTCATTTACTCCATCCCGATGGACCACACGCTCAATTGCAACTTCCGGAAAATCAATATTCAAGAACTTACGCGAATTATCAAATAAAACTTTTACCCGAGCCTGATTTGAACGCGCCCCATCTGAAGCGCCATTAAAAATAAGATCCTCACCCTTTTTTCCACGAAGAGACTTAATCGATTGCTCTCCCAATACAAAACGAAACGCCTCAGCAACGTTTGATTTTCCACTTCCGTTCGGACCAACGATTGCAGAAATGGGTGAAGTAAAAGAAAGTTCGCTCTTTTTAGCGAACGATTTAAATCCTGAGAGTTCAATCGATTTGAGGAGCATTGCGGTCGTAAATGTCTCTAGATATTAGCACTTTTTAGATATATTTTAACTTCTTGACTTTTTATGTGATTGTGATATAATACTAAAAGAGTAGTTTAAATGTTTTTGAAAAATTTTCTGCAACTGCGTTGTTAAGGCGTCCCGGTAAGTCCTTGATTAACTCAGTTCAGAAGCGCGCATACGAAAGTATGCGCGTCTTTTTTTACAAGGACCAGCCTTTTTCTTTGAGTGCATTTTGTGCGGCCATCTGTTCCGCATCTTGCTTCGAATCCCCTTCCCCTTGAGCGATAAGATCACTTCTTATATAAACCCCAACCGTAAAATGCTTATCGTGATCGGGACCTGATTCTTTTATTGTTTTATAGAGTGGTGTTGCTCCGTCATGCTCTTGAGCTTTTTCCTGAAAAAGACTTTTTGCATCAATCCAGGATCCCTCTTTCAAAACTTTTTCCATAAGAGGACATACATGCGCATAAATAAACTCTTTTGAATTTTCGTACCCTTGATCAAGGTAAATTGAACCAATTACCGCCTCCATAGTATTTGCCAAAATGTACTGACGAGCTCTTCCAGTGTCTTTCGCTTCACCTCTTGAGAGAAAAAGAAACTCATTAAACCCGAGAGTATCCCCTACTTGAAAAAGTGCATTTGCATTTACCAAAGCAGAACGAAGAGAAGTCATCTCTCCTTCATTCTTTTCTGGATATTTTCTATAGAGATAATCTGTAATCACAAGCTCAAGCACTGCATCTCCTAAAAATTCGAGTCTTTCATTGTGAGACAGGGCAAAATCTCGATTCTCATTCAAATAAGAACGATGAACAAAGGCCTGTTTCAGCAGGTCTTTGTTTTCAAAAACTACCCCAATTCGAGCCTCAAGCTGTGACCAATCAAGTTGCTTCATAGAGAAGATTTGAGCATGGTAAGGCCTTTTGATACCAAAGGCAAGATATCATCGTAAAAGTTTAAATCTGCAATTTCGTCCAACAAGAACCACCGAGCGTCATCAAGACCTCCTGAAGTCACGAGTGCAAGCTCCTCAAAAGAGGCTTCCGCAAGATAATAAGTGACTCTCTTTCGAATCTTTCCCTTCTCTGGATCATAGGCAATATATTGGTTATCACCAATGAGCTCCTTCGGAGTGACTTCAATACCAAGCTCTTCTGAAACAACTCTCCCCACTCCCGTTTTGACATCTTCTCCTTCTTCGAGATGCCCTTTAGAAAGGGTCCAGTGTCCAAACACATCGTGTACGAGTGCAACATAAAGCTTTCCATTCTCTTTCGCATATACAATAGCGCCACCAAGAGCTTCAAGTGGAAGCTCTTCATCAGGAATATCGTTTGAAAACTTTTTCTTTGGGCTCTGATCGTCTTTTCCTGGCTCACCCATTTCTTTGTACACCGCACCTAAAACTCCATTCACAAACTTACCAGATGTCTCTCCGCCAAATGTCTTTGCAAGCTCAATCGCTTCGTTAATCGCCACCTTAGGAGGAACCTCCCCATGATCGGCAAAAAGAAGCTCGAAAAGTCCGAGTCTTAAAATATTCCTATCTACGTTTGATATCTTCTCAAGTGGCCAATCAGGGGCGGCTTTTACAATGATTGCATCAAGGTCTTTCTTTTTTGAAAGAATACCAACAAGGAGTTCTTCCATAAAGGAAATGTCAGTAATACCGGGAGCAAACTCTTCTGCGTTTCGAACAAGGACTTGCTTTGCGCCTTCTTCAGTTTTTTTTGCAAAATCCCACTCGAAGAGTGTTTGCATCACGATAGATCGTGCGAGGTGCCGATTTGCCATAAATGAAAGAACGTAAAAATTAAAAACAAAAAAACTATTTTGCTGACTTTTCTTTCTCCTTTCTCTTCGCGGTCTTCCGAGCCTTCTTTCCAATCACATCAATAACTTCTCTATCTTTATATTTGCCACACGTTGCACACATTCTGTGCTTCATCTTCTTTGCGCCACAGTTAGCACAAACCACGAGCCCCTTGCCTTTTAATGCGTGGTGGGATCGTCGGTTCGCGGTATGCGAACGGGTATGTCTCATTCTTACAACCATAATCAGAGAGTATAGCCGAAAGGTTATATTTTATCAAGATAAAACCCAACCTCATAAAGGTTGGGTTTGTTCCTGGTTCGGGAGAAGATTGGCGTGGGATACCTTGCCCTGAAGTGACTCCGAGTCAGAAATCCTGCCTAAAAGGACGAGTTGAGGAACGCCGTCCACAAGAGCAAGATGCTGGACCCTCCAGGGAAAAGCTGGGGTAGCCAACACAACCTTGAGCCCAAGAGTTTCAACCCCAGAAATCACGAGGGGCATTCTCTCCACGGCCTCAATATTCTCCACCTCTACCCCCAATACACTAAGGGCGGACCAGTTCACAGAATAGAGAGCTTCCAACTTTTCCAACCTTTCCACGAGACACTCTCCTTGTTGGTTTTTCTTCTCTCACCATACTCAGGGATACCCTTTTACGCAAGAAACGATTTCCTATGTATTGGTGACGGACCATATCGCTTCAGAGTAGCTCGGTGCTTCGCAGTTCCGTAACCCTTATGAATCTCGAAATTGTATTTAGGATATCGTTTTGCAATCCGCACCATATAACGATCTCTTTTAACTTTTGCCACGATGGAAGCCAGTGAAATAACCTTAATCTTCTCATCGCCTTTCACGATGCTTTTCTGAATAAATAAAGAAGGCGCCTTGAGCCCTGCATCAAGAAGAATCTCAGCTTCCTCCCGTGAAATACCTGCTTTTCTTATCACTTGCCGAACAGCATAAGAAAGGGCCCAGGCAAGGCCTTTTTCATCAATAACCTTAGGGTGTATAAAACTATGGGAAAAAATGAGCCTCCCCTCACCTGCCCAATTCTCTATCTTCTTAAACCAGTTTTCCCGTGCTTGGGGAGACAATTTCTTTGAGTCCTTGAGTCCTCTGAATACCAAGTTATGATTCTTTTTAAACGCAACAAGTCCGAGCGAAAGTGGCCCTGCAAATGGCCCTCGTCCCGCTTCATCAATACCCACAAGAACAGACCTGCTTTTGGATACTGTGTGAGATTTTTTATGGAAGTTTTTCGTAACAATAGTATATTCCTGTCTCAATTTGACCCGCATTATAACCATTGCAATCAGTGATAGGTTTTTCTTGAGCCCACACAACAAAGGAGCCCGTTACCGCAGGGGTTCCTATAGTCACAGGCCCTGGAGCGTAAAGATATGAGTCGTGACGGCTCTCTCCCGTCTGAGTTCCCACTGGTTTAGGAACAGCGCCATTCGAGAAGTACGGAGCAAGCGTGGTAATAACACCAGAGTCTCCGCTGTATGCATTGTTCCAACAGCTTCCGCTCGACTTAAGACACCTCCAGCCAGTACCAGTACCCGGATAAAGATAGCTTGGGCTAGTTTCTCGTGCTCTTACAAGAGCTAAAATAATTTGCTGTTTATCTGAACGAACTTGAGCATCTCTACCCTTTGAACGCACACTTCCGGCAGCGATTGCGATCACACTCACAAGGACTCCAATAATTGCGATTGAAACAAGAAGTTCTACAAGAGTAAACCCCGACTTAGAATTTAAATTCCTCATATTGAGTACAGTATACCCCAAGAATACACGGTTGCGAACAGCATATCGCCATAAGGTGAGATAGACGTGAAGACTTTTCAAAGCTCCACTCATAGTATAATTTTCCCATGCGTCCATTCTCCCATCTCCATACCCACAGTCACTACAGCCTACTCAATGCGCTCCCAAAAATATCTGATCTCGTAGACAGAGCAAAAGAAGACGGAATGAAAGCAGTTGCCCTCACTGACAATGGCAATCTATATGGAGCAATTGAGTTTTACAAAGAATGTGAGAAAGCGGGAATAAAAGGAATTATCGGAGTGGATGCATATGTCGCACTCCGAAGTAGGCTCGACAAGCAAGCAGGTGTCGACAAGATGCGTCATCGTCTTGTACTTTTAGCAAAAAACGAAACTGGGTACAAAAACCTCATTGAACTCGTAACAAAAGGTCATCTTGAAGGCTTCTATTACAAGCCTAGAATCGATAAAGAAATTTTGTCGATTTATAAAGAAGGACTTATTGCGATATCCCCTTCATTTTCTGGTGAAATCGTCCATGCGCTTCAAGCAGAAGAGCCAACTCGCGCCGAAGAAGTTGCGAGTTGGTTTAAAGAGCAATTTGGGGAGAATTTTTATATTGAAATCACCCGACACGAAGAAATAGCAGGACACAACGAAAAGATGGAGAAACTTATTTCATTCGCAAAGAGAATGAATATTCCAATTGTGGCCGCCCATGATGTGTACTACATGAATCCAGAGGATAGACCCGCAAGAGAAACTCTTGTGTCCGTGCAGACCGGCAATGAAAGAGACCGAGGTGGGTTTGATGAAAATGCCGATGACTTCTCATTCATTTCCCAAGAAAAAGCTAACGAGTACTTCAAAGATATTCCAGAGGCGCTTGATAATGTGGAGAAAATTGTCTCTGCGTGTGACCTCAAGCTTACATTGGGTTCTTGGGTATTCCCTAACTACATAGTAGAGAGCGGATTATCTTACGACGAAGAACTTCGTCGGCTTGTGTACGAAGGATTGCCGAGAAGAAAAGTTACAAAGACTCAGGAAATTGAAACTCGCATAGAATACGAACTCAAAGTTATTAAGGATAAGGGGTATTCTCCATACTTTCTCGTAGTAGCAGACCTTCTACGTTACGCGCACGAAAACGGAATACTCACAAATATCCGAGGATCTGTTGCGGGCTCTATGGTGACTTATCTTGCGGGAATCACAAGTGTGAATCCACTTGAATACGGACTGCCCTTTGAACGATTCCTCAATCCAGAGAGACCCTCCGCACCCGATATCGATATGGACTTTGCCGACGATAGACGCGATGAAGTTATTGAATATGCGCGGAGAAAATATGGTCACGATAAAGTGGCGCAAATCGGAACTTTTGGAACGATGCTTGCAAGAGGTGCCGTTCGAGACGTAGCCCGCGCCCTGGGTTATCCTTATGCAAAAGGAGACATCATCGCAAAGCTTATTCCACTGGGTTCTCAGGGTTTTGCAATGACAATCGAAAGAGCTTTTGAACTTGTACCTGAACTGCTTGAGCTCTACAAAAAAGATAGAGAGGTGAAAGATATCATTGATATGGCTCGAAAAATTGAAGGATGTGCTCGACACATTTCAGTTCACGCGGCAGGAGTCGTAATATCCCCTTCAAAAATTACCGACTTTGTCCCTCTCCAACTCGATACAAAGGGCGAAGCAAAAATTATCACTCAATACGATATGTATGCAGTGGAAGATGCGGGCCTCTTGAAATTTGACTTCTTGGGACTTAAAAACCTTTCTATTATTGCCGATACACTTCATCGCATCGAGGCAATTGAGGGTACAAAAATAAACATAGATGAAATACCTTTGGACGATAAAAAGACTTTTGAACTCTTGGCCCGAGGAGACACCGAAGGACTTTTCCAATTAAACGGAGAGGCAATGACTAAATTCCTTATGGAACTTAAGCCAACCTCTATTCACGACATTAACGCAATGGTGGCGCTCTATCGCCCGGGACCAATGGAAGTGATTCCAGAGTATATTCGCAGAAAAAATAACCCAGAGCTCATCAACTACCCAGACCCTCGAATGAAGAAATACCTTGAGGCATCCTACGGATTAATCGTGTACCAAGACGATCTGCTCTTCTCCGCAATTGAGCTTGCAGGATACTCTTGGCTTGAAGCAGATAAGTTCCGAAAAGCGGTAGGTAAAAAAATCCCTGCAGAAATGGCCGCCCAAAAAGAAAAACTCATGGACGGTATTGTGAAAAATGGACAAACTAAAAAATTTGCAGAAATGCTTTGGAAGCTCTTCGAACCATTTCAAGCATACGGATTCAACAAAGCCCATGCGGCAAGCTATGGTCGTGTGGCGTACCAAACGGCGTATCTCAAAGCAAACTTCCCTGCAATCTATATGTCTGCAGCACTCACTGCGGACTCGGGTAATATTGAAAAAATCGGTGAACTTATCGTTGAGTGCAAACGACTCAACATTCCCGTTCTCCCACCATCAGTAAATGAAAGTTTTCAGGGATTTTCTGTGGTGAGAAAAGAAGGAGATAAAGATACGATTCGATTTGGACTCACCACCATAAAAAACTTTGGAGAAGGTATTGCAAATGCAATTGTACGAGAGAGAAAAGAAGGAGGACGGTTCGTATCCCTCACAGATTTTCTTGACCGTGTAAAAGACAGAAACTTAAATAAAAAATCTCTCGAAGCGCTCATAAAATCTGGTGCACTCGACGAATTCGGAGAACGCGGTCTATTTTTAGAAAACCTAGAGCTTCTTCTTGAATATCACAAAGAGAGATCCAAGGACACCAAGGATCAAGATTCTCTTTTTGGCGGACTTGAGGCGGGCGCTCCAAGCCTTTCCCTTCCTCCTGCCGAAGTTGCCACAATGGCTGATCGGCTTATCTGGGAAAAAGAACTTCTCGGTCTTTACATTTCCGGCCACCCCTTGGATAAATTTAAAGATAAGCTCCTAAAACGAGACACCAACATCGCAAAAGTATTACAAGAACCAAAAGAAGGTCAACAAGTAATGCTTGCCGGCCTTATTGAAGAGATCCGCGAGGTGATCACAAAGAAAAATGAAAAAATGGCTTTCATAAGGCTTGCCGATTTTTCAGGAGAAATCGAATGTGTAGTATTTCCTAGAATTTTAGGAATACATCAAAAAGTAATTCTTCCAGAGGCATGTATCGCTCTTGTTGGAAAAACATCACTAAGAAACGGAGAGGTGTCGGTAATTATTGAGAAAGCGAAACTTTGCGAATAAAAAAACCACTCCTATACGAGTGGTCGGCCAGGGCCAGCAATGGATCGGGCTTGGAAAAGCCTGTCTTCCCGATCTCCCAGACTTTCCTGGAGCGCCTCACAGAAGGCCTGGAATTCTCTTGGTGGCACTCCTATCGCATGAGCGACTTCAAGACCATGCTCTTGAACGAGCGCAGTGAACTTTGAAGCGAAACCCACAACCACAGGCGCAAGGACTGTGAAGCGAGGCTCCATCTGATGCTCTGCAACTCCCCCCCTAGGCACCCGAAGCCCGAACTGGAGAACTCTGAAACTAATCTCCTCCATCCTATCCTGTGGCATACTTGAGGAAACTTCCATGATGAGGTGTCTCCTTGATTCGAGAAAAAGTGAGAACTCTTATCTCACAGTAGAAAAACTCAAAAATAAAGTCAATTTTGAAAAGATCGCCCCAGACTGATACCATGGAGATATGGAACAAAATCAAGAAAAACCCGACCATAAACGACTTGGCAAAGAACTCGAACTATTTACCTTTAGCGATACAGTAGGCAAAGGTCTTCCTTTATGGCTTCCAAAGGGGGCAACTATTAGGAGAGAGCTCGAGCGCTTTATTATCGACGAGGAAATTAAGAGAGGCTACCTTCATGTCCGTACTCCTGATATTGCAAAACTCGATCTCTATAAAAAATCTGGTCACTACCCTCATTACAAAGACTCAATGTATGCGCCGATTGTTATTGATGATGAAGAGTTCATGCTTCGCCCAATGACATGCCCGCACCACTTTGAGCTCTATCTCTCAAAACCTCGAAGTTATCGTGAGCTCCCTATGCGCATTGCAGAACTCGCTCAACTTTATCGATACGAGCAATCAGGAGAACTTATGGGTCTCCAAAGAGTGCGATCATTTTGTCTCGCCGACGCTCACATTATTTGCACCTCCGAAGAACAGGCAGTGGAAGAGATTGGGAAAGCACTCGACCTTATTGAATACGTAACGTCTGTATTTGGCTTAAAGCTTAATGCCGATTATCGATTTAGACTTTCATTGGGAGATAGGACTAATACAGAAAAATACTATAAAAATGATGCGGCCTGGGAGAAAGGAGAGGGACTCCTCCGCGAGCTTATGCAAAAAAGAGGTAGTGATTTTGAAGAAGCAAAAGACGAAGCTGCATTCTATGGACCAAAGATAGATGTCCAAATGAAAAATGTGAACGGTAAGGAAGATACTGCCTTTACTGTTCAATACGACTTCTGTATGCCAGAGCGTTTTGATCTCTCATACACTGGCCCAGATGGCGAGAAAAAACGGGCATTCGTAGTGCACCGATCTTCAATTGGCGCCATCGAACGCATTATGGCCTTTCTTATTGAAAAATATGCAGGCGCCTTCCCTACTTGGCTCTCTCCAGTGCAAGTGGTCGTCCTCCCAGTGAGCGAGAGTCATCACGAATATGCAAAGAAAACACTTGAACAGCTCAAAGAGCAAAACATTCGAGCAGAACTCGATTCAACAAACGACAGTCTCGGAAAAAGAATTCGGAATCGGCGGGGAACATGAAGGGGTCATCTTCCTGGATGATGATGCGATTGCCGGAACTCCGCTGGTTGATTACATGGGTGATGCCGTGCTGGAGGTCAACATCAATCCAAACATGGCCCGGAACACAAGCGTCCTCGGGGTGGCACGTGAAGTGGCAGCGCTGACCGGGCGAGTTCTGAAGAAACCGGTCTATCATCTGGAAACATCGGGTGAATCGATTGAAGGAA
>CAZRVE010000009.1:0-6809 GCA_964603485.1 uncultured Candidatus Saccharibacteria bacterium | reverse complement strand
AAAAGTTGAAAAGGTCCCTTACCTTCTTGTAATTGGTGATAAAGAAATTGAAACAAACACTGTTGCAGTTGAATCCCGAGACAAAGGAAACCTTGGGCAGGTGGAGTTAAATACATTCATTCATAACACCTCTCAAGAAATCAAAAAAAGGTCCTAGGCCTTTATTGACAACCTCAAATCATAGAGCTAAGGTTAGAAATGGACCCTTTGCAATCGGAGGAAGCATGCTTGCTGACGCACCGCTCGACAGTAGCACGAGTCATCTCTCCCTCGCACCTTTCCAGCCTGGCGATTCGGTAGCCAGGAAGAATAGCCCCATCCCTGGGGCTTCCCCACACACAGTACGGGGCGTAACCGCCAAGAATGGACAGTGGCTCATCACCACGGAAGAGGGTGGCTCGTGGCATCCCGCATGCAACTTCGAGCACGTGTCGTAAGTCCAACATGACTCCCTTTTGGGGGTCTTTTTTTATACGTCTAAATTCGCGAGCTTCGCGTTTGATTGTATAAATGTTTTTCGAGATGGAACGTCAGTTCCCATTAATACATCAAATATCTTATCAGCCGCCTGAGCATCATCCACAGTTACTTGTTTTAAAATACGACGAGCTGGATCCATGGTTGTCTCCCATAATTCTTCTGAGTTCATCTCTCCCAAACCCTTGTATCGTTGAATAGATATTTTTGGTGTCTTTACCTTTACTTCGTCTTGTGAGGCGTCCGTATCCTCGCTTCCATCTGCGTTTTCTACCTCCGCAAGGTCAACATCTTTGCCTACTATTTTCAGCTTCTCTTCATCAGAGTATGCATAGAAAAACTCTTTCCCTTTTTTAATCTTATAGAGTGGTGGTTGTGCAATATAAATATTTCCCGCATCAATAAGTGGTCTAAAAAATCGATAGATAAGAGTGAGAAGGAGCGTACGAATGTGAGCGCCGTCTACATCGGCATCGGTTGCGATAATGATTTTATGATAACGAAGCTTCGAGATATCGAAGGTATCGCCAATTGCAGTACCTAACGCAACCACAAAATTTTTAATTTGCTCTGAGCCAAGCATTCGATCAAGTCGAGCCCGCTCGATATTGAGAATCTTTCCTCGGAGCGGCAATACCGCCTGAATTCTTCTGTCTCTCCCCATCTTTGCAGTTCCTCCTGCCGAATCTCCCTCTACAATGAAGAGTTCTGATTCCTCTGCTGATTTTGACTGACAATCAGCAAGTTTTCCTGGAAGCGTCATTCCTTCAAGGGCACCCTTACGAAGCACAGAATCTTTTGCAGCCTTCGCAGCTTTTCGAGCTTTGAGTGCAAGGACCACCTTATTGATGATTGCACGAGCATCATCAGGATTCTCTTCTAGGTAAGCAGAGAAAGCATCTCCAAATGCAGACTCAACAAGTGATCGAGCTTCTACCGTTCCGAGCTTTGCTTTTGTCTGACCTTCAAATTGAATTTCTCGAATTTTTACAGAAATTACCGCCGTCAAACCTTCGAGCACGTCGTCTCCTGTAAAGTTATCTTCACTCTCTTTTACTAAATTATTTTTTCGTGCGTAGGCATTCAAAGTACGAGTGAGTGCAGTTTTAAACCCAGTCACATGAGTTCCGCCTTCAGCGTTATAGATATTGTTTGCAAAAGGAACAATGCGAGAAGAGATATCATCTACGTATTGCAGGCTCACCTCAACTGACTCATAGTCGTTGCTCTTTTTTTCAATATAGAAAATATTCTTATGAATTGGCTTCTGAATTGAGTTATAGAATTTCACTAGAGACAATAACCCTCCCTCGAAATAGAAGGTCATTGAGGGAGCATCCAGTCCTAGCTCTCGAAGGTAAAAGCAGTCAGAGTCATCAACTTTTGAAAGTCCACGCGCATCAATCACACTAATACGAAGGCCTTTCACAAGATAGGCTTGTTGTCGGAGATGATTTACCACCCTCTGAAAATCAAAAGAGATGTCTGGAAATATTTCCTCATCAGGTCGAAATGTAATAATAGTTCCGTTTCGCTTAGAAGGCGCCACTTTCTTCACTGGACCTTTTTTCTTACCTTTTGAATATTCTTGGAAATACTTCCCTCCATCACGGTGCACTTCTGCTTTCGTATAAAGAGAAAGAGCATTCACCACACTCGCACCCACTCCATGAAGACCTCCAGAGACTTTGTACCCTTCTCCGCCAAATTTTCCACCAGCGTGAAGCGTGGTCATAATCGTCTCTAGCGCAGAGACCTTTGTCTGCTTATGGACATCAACAGGAATACCTCTTCCGTTATCAACAACTCGGATGTGACTATCAGGAAGAAGCGCAACTTCGATATCGTTTGCAAACCCGCCCATCGCTTCATCTCGAGAGTTATCAAATACCTCCCAAATTAGATGGTGGAGACCATCAGGACCAGTTGTACCGATGTACATACCTGGGCGCTTTCGCACAGGCTCAAGACCCTCAAGGACTTGAATATCCTCGGCACTATACCCACTTTTCTTCTTCTTTTCTTCTGCCATGCGGGGATATTTGAGAACAAATAATGTATCCGTTTTTGAGTGGATACATTACCCAAAAAACCAAATTTATAGGCGTTTATTGTATCAAATTTCAGGATAAAAACAAAGGGGAAATATAGCCAAAAATCATTGACTAAGAGCCAATAATGTTTTATCTTTTTGCGAGAGTTCCCATTTCTCTCACCTGCTACAAAAGGAGTTAAGCGATGCAAGGTTACAACTTTACCGAACGCGTCCGAAAGGTCCTTGAAATGTCACGCAAGGCGGCTCAGGAGCTTCGTCATGAATACGTTGGGACAGAGCATATTCTGCTTGGCATTCTACGCGAAGGCGAAGGGACTGCCGCTCTGGCGCTCCAAAATCTTGGCGTAGATTCTGACGCTCTTGAAGCAGATATTCAGAACATAGTCAAAAAAGGCCGGACGCCAGTTAGCTACGACCTCCCCTACACCTCGCGGGCGAAGAAAGTCTTGGAGCTCGCAATGAGCGAATCGCGCGAACAAAACCATAGCTGGGTTGGAACCGAACACCTCCTGCTTGGCATACTGCGCGAAGAGAGAGGTATTGCTGCTCAGGCACTCCTCGGAGCTGGAGTAACCCTAGATGGTGCTCGCGAAAAGGTCACTCAGATACTTGTAGAGAGAGGTACTGTTCCCAGCGCTGAGGAAGGTACACCCCCGGTTATCGAAGAAGATACGCCTTCCGGAACACGAATCCAGTTGGAATTCTCAAGTATGCTCGATCTCATCTGCAGTTCGCTCACTGAAGCAGAAATGCAAACTCTCCTCGAAAGGAGAGGGGCTCTTGAGAAGAGCGTACGCAGTGTTCTCGAAAGTTAACCATCGTTCCCTTGATTTCCAAGGTGAACGATTTTTTTATATTTTCCCTAAAAATACGGCCATCTTCCTCCATCCAGAAAGAAAATCTGCGAGAGTAATAAATTGATTCTCCTTTCTACCCCCTTCAGTATCAGGATCATGATAATAAAATCCAGTAATCCTATCCCCTTCTTTTTCAAATCCGATAAAGATGACTGTGTGGAAGGATTCACTCGTCTGCCAATTTCTATGTGTTGAGATAATGGCAAGACCTCCATTTTCAAGATGAGATACTAATTTTTGCACCCCGTATCGTAAGAGTTCCTCTGCGGAAATACTTGGCGAGAATGTTCCTGTG
This sequence comes from uncultured Candidatus Saccharibacteria bacterium, assembly GCA_964603485.1. Taxonomy (GTDB): domain Bacteria; phylum Patescibacteriota; class Minisyncoccia; order Phycocordibacterales; family Zambryskibacteraceae; genus CAYVDB01. Next base: position 3,124 of record CAZRVE010000009.1, on the reverse strand, counting down.
CTTACATCCACATGAAGCGAGCGAAATTCTTCTCGATATCCAGGAACTCCATGATTGTGAGCGACGAGAGTGAGAGAATCGTGTGTCCAACCATAAGGAGTCCACCCTTTCACCAAAACCGCTTCATCGATAAGAGCATCTACTGAAGAGTCCTCCCCTTCTTTCAGAAAATCAAGCGCCATCTTAAGGCAAGCAATACTACACGCCCGAGATTTCCACTCTTCTCTCTCAACATGATCAAACTGAGAATAATATGCAACTCTGTGGATTATCTTACTTGCCATCCTTTTTTATTATTAAGAATACCTGTAACCCGTTCCATTATTGGATTTATTTCTTCATCAGTAAGTGTCTTATTTTGCGATTGAAATACGAGCCTATAAGCATAGGAGGTTTTCTTTCCTTCTGGAAACTCCTTCGTAAATACATCAAATAAAGTGTGTCTCACAAGAAGATCAGCGCTTTCCTTTTTCAGGATATCAATAATCCCTTCCTGATCTTCCCCCTCCCCAATAAATACTGCGATATCTCGAAAAATTGCCGGGTAACGCGAATACTCCTTGTATCGAAGATCTTGAGAAACCTCGTGAGTTAAATGCTGACTAACTTCCGGCAGAACCTCAAGAAGCTTAGTGAAATTAAGTTCATATATTTCACCTTTTTTATTAAAGACCGCAGGAGCCCCAAGAGTCTCCCCGAGGTCTTTTATAAGCATTTCACTTTCCATTTGAGGGCGCTCGCCCTTATATTCTTTTGAATTTCCTATACAAAAAGCAAGCGCGGTATACTCAGAATCTTTTTCAAACACATTTCCAATCTCAAAGAGTTTCACTTGTTGCAAACCCAAAAGATCCACATTTCGAACATTTTTAACTAAAGCTTCTGAAAGTCCTGAAGATAGACTATCCCGTAGAAACTTTTTATCGCTCGCAAGTGGATTCTGTAGTTCCACTTCTCCACTTTCCCTAAACATATAAGTTATTACTTCGGAAAAACCACGTTCAACAAAGAAAGTCCGGACTTTATCTTCGTAATGCGTCTTCTTGTGAGCCTCTGGCTTTACACTCACGAGATCTATGGCTTTTGAGGTGAGATTCTCATATCCATATATCCTTCCGATCTCTTCAATGAGATCTTCTTTAATTCGAAGATCTAGGCGCTCTGCAGGAATGGTGACTACAAAACGCTTTTCATCATTTGGAATGAGTTTCCTAAACCCCCGGAAGACTTCATTCTTAAAAGAATCGGACTCCCTAAGGTTTTCCTTGAGCACATGGTTACCGTGAGCGCTACCCGCAGCATGAATAATCTGCCCGTCCCCAAGATAGATTCCCACATGACCAACACCTCGAGGTTCTTCCTTAAAGAAGTACGGCTTCGCTCCTTTTGCAAAGACCAGATCCCCCGGGTTTAAATCACCCTCGGAAACCTCATCTCCAAAAAGAAACTGCTCAATAGATACTCGCGGAATCGCTAGCCCCGCTTGAGCATACAAGAAACTCGAAAATGATGAGCAGTCAAAAGCTTTTGGAGAATCGTACACCACACTTGCGCCATATTTATAAGGAACCCCAATAAACATCTCCGAGAGAGAGCAGATTACTTCTCGAGGGGTAACGTAACTCCATTCATACCCTCTTCGATTAAGAATGCTCTCTGTTTCTTTTTCTCCAATTGAAACACCTAGAGTACTTTCTATCTCAGACAAAGAAACTCCAACCTTGTAAGGATTCGGTTTCTTTGGATACACATCACAAAAACCCTCAATCTGTATATTTTCTCCATTCGCAATATCAAGGATGAGGGATGCGGCCATGTTTAATGCAGACATCGTAAGCTCTGGAGTAATTGCATTTTCAAAACGGACCGATGCGTCCGTTCGAAGTCCCAACTTCTTTGCCACACTTCTCACAAGAACAGGATTGAAATGTGCCGCCTCAAGGATTATGTTTTTTGTATTATGAGAAATTTCACTTGCTTTTCCTCCCTTCACACCCGCAATACCCAGAGGTATATCTGTATTTCCGTCAACGATTACCAAGTGTTCTTCATTCAGAGAGTATTCCTTATCATCGAGAGCTAGAACTTTCTCTCCGTTGCGTGCCTTGCGAACAGCAATCTTCCAACCCTCACCACCTTCTTTAAGGCGATCTCTGTCATATGCATGAAGGGGCTGCCCAAGGGAAAACATCACATAGTTTGTGATATCAACAATATTATTGATTGACCTCTGGCCAATAACCTCAAGCCTCTCCTGAAGCCACGTAGGACTTTCTTTTACTTCTACCCCCTCAATAACGAGAGTACTGAATCTTGAACATGCCTCAAAATCTTCTACCTCAACACGAAACACATTTGATTCTGAAAACTTTTTTTCTTGAGAGGCTCCCCCTTTCTTCATTTTCACTCCACACAGAAGCGCAATCTCGCGCGCAATTCCGATATGAGAAAGACAGTCATGGCTTCTATCTGGAAGTACTTTTATATCAAAAAGAGTGTCACCTCTCACCCTTTCAATCGATTCGACTTCAAATGCGTGCCGAGTCAAAGCCTCGCGAATATTTTCGGGAGTAGGAAGTGTTTCCTCAAAGTATTCATTCTGCAACCAGTTATAACTGACTTTCATTATGTTTTAAAATTGATTTATCAAACGTAAATCTCCCTCGTAGAGAGCTCTTACGTCAGGAATTCCGAATTTAAGCATTGCCAGGCGATCGATTCCCCCACCAAATGCAAATCCTTTGTATTTTCTTGAATCAACACCCATTGCGGTAAGCACCTTCGGATGAACCATCCCTGCGCCCATAATCTCAATCCATCCCGTACCTTTGCATGTTGAACAACTCTTATCCTGAATAGTTCCCTTTCCGAGACATCTGAAACAAGTCATATCAATTTCCACCCCAGGCTCCACAAAAGGAAAGTAACTCGGTCGAAAACGGATACTTGTCTTTGATTCAAACAGGCGACCGAAATACTCTTCAAGGACCCACTTAAGGTTTGCAAGTGAAACAGATTCCTCGATCATTAACCCTTCGAGCTGGAAAAATTGCGCCTCGTGAGTTGCGTCAGTTGCCTCATGGCGGAATACTTTCCCAGGAACAATAATTCGAATTGGCGGCTT
>CAZRVE010000008.1:0-35680 GCA_964603485.1 uncultured Candidatus Saccharibacteria bacterium | reverse complement strand
AAAGCGGAATTAGTGAAAGCTGGTTTTGTTGAAGATGGAAAGATGACTCTCTTTGATGGCCGGACAGGCGAAGCGTTTGATCAGCGTGTTGCAGTTGGATACATGTACATCTTGAAACTTCACCACATGGTGGAAGATAAAATTCATATGCGTTCTATTGGTCCATACTCGCTCATTACTCAACAGCCACTTGGTGGAAAAGCTCAAGGTGGAGGACAGAGATTTGGAGAAATGGAAGTTTGGGCACTCTTGGGTCATGGGGTTGCTCACACTCTTCGAGAAATGCTTACGATCAAGTCAGATGACATCGTGGGACGTTCAGCCGCCTTTGACGCCATCGTGAAAGGGGAATCAATCACAGATTCCAATACACCTGCATCATTCAACGTGCTTCTAAATAACCTTCGAGGACTTGCACTCGATGTCGAGCTCAAACAGTCGAAGAGCGAGACTTTAGAAAGTGAGGGAGAAGAAGCCTAACAATAAAGAATTACTATCATGAACATGAAACAAAAAACTACAGAGCAAAAGTATTTTGACACGCTCGGTTTGAGGCTTGCTTCTCCAGAACGAATTAAAGAATGGTCATTTGGCGAGATCACAAAGCCAGAGACTATTAACTATCGAACTCAGCGAAGTGAGCGAAATGGTCTTTTTGATGAAAAGATTTTCGGTCCAGATAAGGATTACGAGTGTTACTGCGGAAAGTATCGAGGAATTCGCTATAAGGGAATTGTGTGTGAGAAGTGTGGCGTTGAGATTACGCGTTCAATTGTTCGACGTGAGCGAATGGGCCACATCGAACTCGCAAGCCCTGTTTCTCATATTTGGTTTTTGAAATCGATGCCTTCTCGACTCGCTTTGATCATGGGTATTCCATCAGGAGAGCTCGAAAAGGTAATCTACTTTGCAGGTTATATCGTGACCAGCGTGTCTCAGGCGGAGAAGGAAAGAATTCTCAAAGATCTAGATTCTGAATTTAAAGCAAAGGTAAAGAGTCTTCAGGATGAAAAATCAAAAGAAGCCCTAAAGGAACTTCTCCTTTCGACTAAGAAAGATATTGAAAGTATTGCAGTAGGAAAAGTTCTTGATGAGGTTGAATATCATACGTTCTCTCTCCGTTACGCTACCCTTTTTGAGGCAAGTATTGGAGCTGAGGCTATTTACAACATCCTAAAGAAAATTGATCTTGAGGTACTTCTCACTGACCTTAAGGCGAGCCTTGAAAAAGCGAGCGCACTTGAGATTCCAAAACTCAACAAGAGGATCAGTGTGATTCAACAATTGATCACCGCGAAATTGCGACCAGAATGGATGTTCCTTGTTCGTATTCCAGTGATTCCTCCTGCTCTTCGCCCAATGGTTCCGCTTGATGGAGGACGATACGCAACCTCTGATGTGAATGACCTTTATCGACGTGTGATTAATCGAAACAATCGATTAAAGAAGTTGAAGGAAATTAGTGCCCCAGATGTTATTTTGCGAAACGAAAAAAGAATTCTTCAGGAAGCAGTAGATGCTCTTGTCGATAACTCTATTCGACATGGAAATGCAGTTTCTTCAGGTGTAAACCAAGCTCAGAGGAGACCTCTCAAGTCACTTGCAGACAACCTCAAAGGAAAGCGTGGACTTTTCCGACAGAACCTTCTCGGAAAGCGAGTAGACTACTCAGGACGATCTGTGATTGTGGTGGGACCAGAGCTTAAGATGCATGAGTGTGGTCTTCCAAAACACATGGCTCTCGAGCTCTTTAAACCATTTGTAATTTCAGAGCTCCTAAAGCGTGAGCAAGCGTTTAACATTCGTGGAGCAAGTCGTCTTATCGATGACGGTATTCCAGAAGTGTGGGCGATCCTTGAAGATATCATCAAGAATAAGTATGTGCTTTTGAACCGAGCGCCAACTCTTCACCGTTTGGGTATTCAAGCCTTTAAGCCAGTTTTGATTGAAGGAAATGCAATTCAAGTGCACCCTCTCGTATGTACTGCCTTTAACGCAGACTTCGACGGAGACCAGATGGCAGTTCACGTACCGCTTTCAGAAGAGGCTCAGATGGAAGCGCGAGAAATCATGGCTGCTGATAAGAACATCTTGAAGCCAGGAAGTGGTGAGCCAACAGTTGTTGCAAAGCTTCTCGACATCGTACTTGGTTGTTACTGGATGACGAAGGTGGTGAAAGGAGAAAAGGGAGAAGGAAAGATTTTCCACACACCAAACAGTGCAATTACTGCGTATGAATTCGGTGAAGTAGGTTTCCGAGCTCAAGTGAAGGTTCTTGGTACAGAAAATCCTAAATATGCAGAGTTTGATGGAAAAGTATTTGAGACAACTGTAGGAAGACTCCTCTTCAACAGTGTGCTTCCATCTGACTATCCATATCTGAACCATGAAGTCGATCAAAAGAAGATGGCCTCTCTTGTGGATGACCTTATTGAGAGATACGGAGTAGATAAGATTCCGCCAATCATGGATCGTATTAAGGCTTTCGGATTCAAGTACACCACATATTCAGGTATTACATGGGGAATCAATGATGTGCAGATTCCAGCGGGTAAGGGTGAAGTTATCAAGCGTGCAAAGATCCAGGCTGATGAAGTAGCAAGTCAGTTCGATGCTGGACTCCTTTCAGAAGAGGAGCGTCTTCGAAAGCACACTGAAATATGGCATGCCGCAAAGGGAGAAGTTGAAAAACTTGTTCCAGAGGCGCTTGATCCAAATGGACCAGTAAATGACATGTTGAAGTCTCGTGCTCGAGGTTCTGTTGCCCAACTTACTCAGATGGCTGGTATGAAAGGTCTCATCACTAACACTGCCGGAGAAACGATCGAGTTTCCTATCATTTCTTGTGCAAAAGAAGGACTCTCTCCACTTGAATACTTCATTACCACACACGGAAGTCGAAAAGGTCTTACTGATACCGCGCTTAACACTGCAAAGGCTGGATACCTCACGCGACGTCTCTTCGATGTTGCTCAGGATGCAATTATTTCAGTAGAGGATTGTGGAACCAAAGACTCAATTACCATCAATGCATTAAACTCAGCAGGACTTGAGGCATCACTCGCAAAAAATATCCGAGGACGTTTCCTTGCCGAAGATATCACTCTAGGAACAGGAGAGGTCTTGTTCAAAAAGGGACACCTCTTATCGAAGCGTGACGCTCAGACAGTAGAAACAAAGGGTGTTTCTTTGGTATCTGTGTATTCTCCGCTTACTTGTAAGGCAGATCACGGTGTTTGCGTGAAGTGTTATGGTGCTGACCTTGGAAAACATAAGATCATTGACCTTGGAGAGGCAGTAGGAACAATTGCAGCGCAGGCTATCGGAGAGCCAGGAACACAGCTTACAATGCGTACTTTCCATGCTGGAGGAACCGCATCAGTTGGAGGAGACATTACTCAGGGTCTTCCACGTGTTGAAGAAGTGTTTGAGAATCGAACTCCAAAGAACCCAGCGACCGTGTCTCACGTTGATGGAACTATTGCAGAAATCGTAAAGAGCGGAAATGAGAAGATGATTGTGATTGTTCCTGAAGAGCGTTCAAAGGTAAAAGATAAGATTGAATATCCAGTGAGCGCGGCTCGAATGGTGCTTGTAAAGGCAGGAGACAGTGTGAAGAAGGGAGATCTCTTGACCGATGGATCTGCAGACATTGATGAACTCTTTAAGTATGGAGGAAAAGAGGCTGCTCAAAACTATATTATTCGAGAAATCTCAAAACCTTACGAACTACAAGGAGAGACAGTGTCACGAAAGCACATTGAGGTTATTGTGAAGCAAATGTTTGCTCGCAAGAAGGTTAAGGACGGAGGAGAAACAAGCCTTTCTCGAGGAGATCTCGTTGAGCCGTATGAGTTAGCTGAAGTAAATGCTCTCGCAAAAGAAAATGGTATTACGGAAGCAAAGGCAGATGATACACTCATGGGTATTACAGAAGTATCTCTTTCTCGCCGAAGCTTCCTTTCAGCAGCATCCTTCCAGCACACAACAAGAGTACTTATTGCGGCAGCTATCCGTGGCATCGATGACAGATTGTCTGGTCTAAAGGAAAATGTAATTATCGGACGTCTTATTCCTGCGGGAACTGGTTTTGTAGGAAGTCCTAAGTACAAGATGATAAAGGGAAGAGAGCAGCAGGCGGGTCTAGAGTAGAGAGTTTCGGTGAGGTTTATGTGCGGGAGGGTGCGTATTCCTATCACATGTCATCTTCATCCGTAGAAAAGATAAAAGAACGATTGAGTATCTCTGATGTTTTAGGAACGTATCTAAAACTTGAGAAGACGGGAGTCAATCACAAAGCAAGGTGTCCGTTTCATAATGAAAAGACGCCATCCTTTTTCCTCTCGTCTTCTCGTAATACCTACTACTGTTTTGGCTGTGGAGCAAAGGGTGACATCTTCACCTTTGTTCAAGAGTTTGAGGGCCTCGATTTCACAGGTGCACTCCATTTACTTGCAGACCGCGCTGGTGTCGAGCTTGAAAAGTTTGAACCAAAGAATAAAGAAGAAAAAGATGAGCTCTACTCTGTGTTAGAACGAGCCACAGTTTTCTTTGAAGATAATCTTCTAAAGAATAAGAAAGCACTTGAGTATCTTCTAGCAAGAGGACTCTCTTCTGATACTGTAAAAAAGTGGCGGCTTGGATATGCTCCAAATGAATGGAGGTCTCTCTCGACTTATTTGCAAGAAGGAGGGGTTACCCCTCATCTTATGGAGCGCGCCGGCCTGATAAAGAAAGGGGCACGGGAAGCAGGCGATGGATTTTATGATGTATTTCGTGGACGCATCATATTTCCTATTGCTGATACCTCAGGGAGGATTATCGCCTTTAGTGGGAGGATATTTGATGATGTTCCCGATGCACCAAAATATCTCAACAGTCCTGAAACTATTCTTTTTGTGAAATCCGAGACTCTTCATGGCTTGGATAAAGCAAAAATTGCTCTTAGAAAAAAAGATTATTCAATATTGGTTGAAGGTCAAATCGATTTATTGATGTGCCATCAAGCAGGATTTGATAATACGGTTGCTTCTTCTGGTACCGCATTCACAGAAGCTCATCTTTTAAAGTTGAAGCGCCTTTCAAATAGAATTCTCTTTATTTTTGACGGCGACAACGCAGGATTTCAGGCAAGTCTAAAGAGCGGCGATCTCGCTTTTTCTCTAGGTATGGAAGTGAAGTTTGCAGAGCTCCCTAAGGGAGATGATCCTGCAGAGCTGATTCGTAAGGATGTTGAAGCGTTTCGATCGAGTATTAAAAACTCTAAGCACATGATTGATTTTTATCTCGATCAACTACTTGGGGAGGGCGTGTCGGGCAGAGCTCTTCTCAAAGAAATTGAAAAAAAGGTTCTTCCAAGAATTGCTCAAATACAGAGTTCAATTGAGCAGTCTCACTTTGTTTCCCAGGTTGCAAAGAAGAGTGGAGTTAAAGAAGAAGCAATATGGAATGATCTAAGGAAAATTGACAGAAAAGAAGTTGGGGTACCTCTAGAGAAGAATCCTATTGCCGATAAAGAAGTTTTGAAAAGAAAAAATTATGTGGAACGAAGACTCTTTGGGATTTTGTTTTGGCAAGAGGAGGAAAAGGAAAAACTTATTGATACCACGAAGTTAAGAGTTGCGCTTGTAGGAGTTCTTGGTGATGAAAACTTGGTAAAGGCGCTTGAAGAACAAAAACCTTTTCGTGAGGAGCTTATCTTTGAAGCAGAGTCTTATTACGGAGAGAAGGCAAATATAGAACGAGATGTTGAAGAGCTTGTGATAAATCTGACTGAGGATATACTACGGGAAAGGTTTGTTATCCTTATGCGAGAGTTGGATCAAGCGGAAAAGGCCAAGGATGAGAAAAATACACAGCGCCTTCTCACAGAGTGTCAGAGCGTCACAGCTCGCCTTGCAGAGTTATCAGAAAGCCGGAGAGCAACATAATATGCATACCTCTTACTACTGTAATCAATAATCCATGGCAAAAAAGAAGAAAAAAATAATAAAGAAAGTTGCAAAAAAGAAGGTGATAAAGAAAAAGACACCCCTAAAGAAAAAGGTTGTCCGAAAGGTTGTGTCAAAGAAGAAGGCGGTCTCTAAGAAGGCTCCTGTAGTAAAAAAGTTATCTAAGAAGGCCCAGGAGACGGAATCAAAAGTGTCTGCCCTTATTACTAAAGGAAAAGAAAAGGGATTCGTAACTTACGATGAGATCTTGAGAGAGTTTCCGACTATTGAAGAGGACATCGTCTTTCTTGAAGAGTTTTATGACAAACTTCATACTGCAGGCATCGACGTGCTTGAAGGGGGAGGTCTTTTGGATTTTGCTCGTGAAGAAGAAGTTGCGGTCAGTAAATATGAATACAGTAAGGGAGACTCTTCATATGACTCTATTCAGATGTATCTCAAAGAGATTGGTCAATATCCATTGATTTCGGGTGCTCAGGAAAAGGAGCTTGCAAAAAGGATTGAAGCGGGGGACGAAGAGGCAAAAAATCTTCTTGCTCGAGCAAACCTGCGCTTGGTTGTTTCTATTGCAAAAAAATATGTAGGAAGAAGTCCCGACCTCACACTTCTTGATCTTATTCAAGAGGGAAATTTGGGCCTGTTTAAAGCTGTTGATAAATTCGATTGGACCAAGGGATATAAATTTTCAACATACGCGACATGGTGGATTAGGCAGGCAATTACTCGCGCACTTGCCGATCAATCAAGAACTATTCGTGTACCTGTGCATATGGTTGAGACAATTGCGAAGTATAAACAAATCGTACGTCGCCTTACACAGGACTTGGGAAGAGATCCACTCCCAGAGGAAATCGCTACTGAGATGAATATGGACGTAGATAAAATCTACCAGATTGAAAAGATTGATCAGGCGACTGTATCACTTGAGTCTCCAGTGGGGGATGACGCCGACGATGGAAAGAGTAAACTTGGTGATTTCTTGGCTGACGATAAAATTCTTTCTCCTGACCAGGAGGCATCTCGCAGAATCGTTGCGGATCAGGTAAAAGAAATATTGAGCGATCTTCCTCCAAAGGAGCGAAAGATTCTTGAAATGAGACACGGACTTGTTGATGGTATTACTCATACCCTCGAAGAAGTTGGAAAAGTTTTTGGTGTAACTAGAGAAAGAATCCGACAGATTGAAGCGAAAGCTCACGAGAAGATTCGACAGAACGATAAGATTAATCGTTTGAGAAATTACTAAACAAAAAACCGCACATATCGTGCAGTTGTTAGGCGAAGAGGACCCAGAGCCCGATTCCAAGAGAAGTGATTCCTCCAAGGAGAAATCGGCCGACGGTGAGCATTTGTTTCTTGCTCACAGTTCCACCTTGGAAAAAGTGGTAATACTGGAACACTCCAAAGCCTAGAATCAGAACAAGGCTTCCAAATCCGATCAGTGCATGTGCAACTGTCCACATAGTGGTCTGTCTCGGTGAGGTGGTCTGAATCCAATAGTAACATATTTCTAGTTAAAGTCAAAAAGTATCAAGGCGTGATACAATCCTTTCATGCAAGAGGATTACTTCTTAAAATCCTATACACACCTCAATAGTGAGCAGAAAAAAGCCGTGGATACCATTGAAGGCCCGGTCATGGTTATCGCAGGTCCTGGAACAGGTAAAACCTCGATTCTTACTTTGCGTATTGCCAACATTCTACGCAAAACTGACACACCTCCTAATGGAATTCTTGCGCTTACTTTTACTGAGTCCGCAGTACACTCCATGCGCAAAAAGCTGGTTGAGTATATTGGAGTAGCTGCGTATCGAGTGCACCTCCATACCTTTCACGGATTTGCTCAAGAAATTATCACTCGTTATCCAGAATACTTTCCTCGTATTATTGGCGGAATTATTGCGACAGATAGTGAGCGGTACGAAATTATTGAGCAGGCCCTTTCACAGGGTGATTTTGACATTATCCGACCTTTCGGAGAGCCGTTTTTTTACGTGAGAAAAGCACTAGGTGCGATCCAGGATATAAAACGTGATGGAATCACGCCTGAAGATTTCGAGAAAATGCTTATTGAAGAGGAAAAGAGGATTCTTGGGCAAGAAGATTTATATCATGAGAAAGGAAGGAGTAAAGGTTCGATGAAGAGGGAGTATAAGGAAGCACTGAAGAATAATCTTAAGAATAGGGAATTAAAGGAGCTCTACAAGACATACGAAACTCTTCTTAAAGAAAAGAAACTTTACGATTATGACGATATGCTCCTTGAGCTTGTGAGGGCACTTCGTGATGAAGAGGAGCTCCTAAGAACTCTTCAGGAGGAGTACCTTTATATACTTGCAGACGAGCACCAGGATGCAAACAATTCTCAGAATGCAATTCTCGAGCTACTGTCTGATTATCGCGACACAAGAAATCTCTTCATCGTAGGTGATGAGAAACAGGCTATTTACCGTTTTCAAGGTGCTTCACTTGAAAATTTTCTCTACTTTAAGAAAAAATTTGAAGATGCAGAAGTTATTTTTTTGGATCATAATTATCGCTCTACTCAGAGCGTGCTTGATGTGGCGCATACTCTTATGGGCTCCAAAGAGGGTCAAGAAATTAAGCGGCCCCGTTTGAAAAGGGCAACAAGAGAAGATTTTCCAGAGCGGCCAATTGAGATTTTTCATTTCACTAAAGACACGGATGAACTTCTCGGCACGGGCTATCACATAAAAAAACAGATTGAAGAAGGTATTTTACCTGAAGATATTGCGGTGCTCGTCCGCACGAATCGAGAGATTGAATCCGTGGGGAGAGCCCTTCAAGGCTTAGGAATTCCGCATACTCTTTTTACTGACGATGATGTGTTGGCGGATCATGATATTGCTAAGTTTTTGATTCTCCTTCGAGCTATTGTGTATCCAGATCGTGATGATTTTGTGGGAGCAATGTTCCTAATCGATTTTCTTGGACTTGATCCAATTGACGCAATTTCGCTTAATCGTGAGGCTTTTGAGCGGAGAGTCTCTCCTCTTGAGATTCTTGCGAATAAAACTTTTCGTGAGAAGCTTTTTTCTCCCGAAAAGGTTTCGCACCTTCATGAGAGATTTCTTGCGTGGGTGAAGATTGCCCACAACGAAAGTGTAGTTGATGCATTTCTAAAAATTATAAAAGATGCAGAACTCCAGGAATATCTCCTCACTAGGAAGGCGTCGCTTGAGAAAATAGAAAAACTCACAAAGCTTTATGATGAGGTAAAGGCATTTCTCTCAACTCACAAAGGGGCCAAGCTCAAGGATTTTATTCTCTCTCTCGATACACTTATTCGTCATGGAACACCTATCTCTTTTTCTCGACGCAGTCTTGGTTCCTCTGGGGTATCAGTAATGACCGCGCATAAATCAAAAGGCTTAGAGTGGCGGTCTGTGTATGTGTTAAATGTGGTGGATGGGGTTTGGGGCAATCGTCGAAGGGTTGCGGGCTTTCATTTGCCATATCCTTTGGGGTCAAATGATGAGAGTGAGGAAAATGAAGACGAGAGAAGGTTGTTTTATGTGGTGCTTACAAGAGCGAAAGAGCGCGTCTTTATTTCTTATTCAAGTCTAGATGGCGGGGGTAAGGAAAGACTTATTTCTGAGTTTGCCTCAGAACTTCCTCAAGAGCTTATCCTCAACATTCAAGGGGAAACATTCACACCTTCTCTAGGCCTCACACATGCCCTCAGGGAGGAGGTTTCGCCTGTACGCACCATTTGGGACAGGGACCACTTGAGAGCTCTTTTTAAAGAGCAAGGCTTAAATGCTACAGCCCTTAACAGCTATCTTGATTGTCCTTGGCGTTATTTCTTTAAGAGTCTTGTTCGGCTTCCTGATATTCCAGAAAAGTATCTTCATTTTGGTAATGCGATCCATGCAAGTTTGAAAATGTTTGCTGATAAAAAGAGAGAAGGAGAGAACCCAGAGATAGAAGAGGTGCTTCAGGTTTTTGATAAGTTTCTGGAACGTATGCCTCTTTCTAAACGTGATTTTAAGGATTCTTTAAAGAAGGGTCGGGAAATTCTTCCTAAGTATATTGAGAATCGTAGTGGAGATTGGCACAAGGAAAGTATCACAGAGTTTTCTGTGAGTGGCGTATCGGTACCTCTACCGAATGGAGAAAATGTATTACTCCGCGGTCGTATCGATAAGATAGAGCTTCTTCCTGATGGAACGGTAAATGTGGTTGATTATAAAACTGGTGGGAGGAAGACGAGGAATGAAATTTTGGGTCTCACGAAGAATTCAAATGGTGACATGAAAAGACAACTCGATTTCTATAGATTACTTCTCGAGCTTCACGATAATGGAAAGTATGAAATGGTTACCGGAACCATTGATTTTATCGAGCCAGATGAAAAGGGGAGATTTTCTCGGGAGCAATTTGATGAGACCTCTCTTGAGGCTCAAGCGGTACGAGAGGAGGTGGTGAGGGTAGCAGGGGAAATCAGCACGTTTTCATTCTGGAACCAAACATCCTGTGGGGATCGAGATTGTTACTACTGTCGTTTAAGACAAACCCTTTTAGGTTCTACGGATTAGGTTTTAGGCTTATTGAGCGAGTGCGGTATCGATGATGCCTTTCATAACCTCATAAGGCTGAGCTCCTTCGATAGAAACCTTTTCTCCAGTAGGCGCAATGATTACACTGTATGGGGTTCCTCGAGCACCTGCTGTTTGTCCATCTTTCTCCTGTTCGCGTACTTTTTCTGCGTGTCGGCCACTTGAGAGACATTCATTAAATTTCTTCTCATCAATGCCAATTTCTTTTGCGATTACTGGAAGTTGATTTGGGTCAAGGCTGTCATTTGAGTTCGTCTTCTCATAAATCTTATCGATGTATTTCCAGAACCCTTCATTTCCTCCAAGTTCTGCTGCGCACTCAGAAGCTTCTGCTTCTTTTCGCGCTCTCGCATGGAGACTGTCGATAGGAAGGTGTCGGTATACCCATGCTACTTTACCTTCCGGTCCGTAGTTATCAATGATTGATTTCATTGATTGGTGGAATTGTTTACAGTAAGGGCATTCCGTATCTGAGAACTCAATAATTACCACCGGAGCATTTGGATTTCCCCGAATATGATCAGAAGAACTTACCGGCTTTACATTAATAGTTTCAAGCCTCTGGTTGTTTTGGAGACCCTGATTTTTTACCGGAGCTTTTGATGACATATAGATGCCTCCGCCGATAAGCGCTCCTGCAACGATAATTGAGAATGGCACGACCCAGGGGCTTGTATGTGGTTGTTGTTGAGGTTCCATTGTTTCTTTCTAATTTTTATTATGCTTCATTATAACACGGTGGGTAGTGTGTGCTAATCTAGCTAATATGGAAATATGGCAAGCGATAGTCTTAGGATTGGTCCAGGGGGTAACTGAGTTTATCCCAATTTCTTCTTCGGGGCATCTTATCCTTGTGAGGAGTTTTTTTGGACCTGCGACAGGCATTGATCTTGCATTTGATGCGGTGCTTCAGCTTGCAACGGCTTTTGCTATTCTTGCCTTCTTTTGGAGAGAGATTGTGGGGCTTATTCGTACCTTAATTGATCTCGTTACTAATAAATTTGTAAAGAATGAGGATAAGAATCTTCTGTATGCATTGGTATTTGGAACGATACCAGCGGTTGCATTGGGTCTCATGCTTGAAGGAGCTATGGAGAGCATCTTCAGGAATGTGTTTCTGGTCGCAGTAATGCTTGTGTTGGGGAGTGTGTTGATGTTTTATGCGGAGAAAGTTTTTAGTGGAAAGAATACTCTTTCTCCACAGAAAGGTTTCACCTTAGGGTTCTTCCAATCGCTCGCACTTATTCCAGGAGTTTCTCGTTCTGGAGCAACAATTTCTGGAGGAATGATACTGGGCTTATCGCGGGAAATGGCAACAAGATTTAGTTTTCTTCTCGCATTTCCAATTCTTTTTGGTTCTGGTATTAAAAAATTTTTTGACATTACACTTTCTCAATCATTTGAGACGTTGGGGATGCCGCTTCTTATAGGTTCCGTCGTCGCGTTTTGTACCGGACTCTTAGCTATCCGTTTCCTTCTTAATTTTCTTAAGACCCGAACACTCAAGCCTTTTATAGTGTATAGAATTATCTTGGCTCTTCTTATATTTATTTTTGTATAGAAAAGGCCGTCCTTGTAGGGACGGCCGTGGGTGATTCAGTTACGCTTCCGACGCCGATTACGACGGTTGTCACGACGAGCGAGCTGCCGCTCGATTGCGAGCCAGTGCTCATGTTCGGCCTGTTCTGCTTCCTCCGCTCGCTGAGCTTCCTCTGCGAAGAAGCGCTCGTCGGCTTCGCGGTACGATTCCGCGATCTCGAGCTCTTCCAATTGCCAGTCGGTGAGGCTAGTGGGAGGCCACTTATCTCTCCGTGCGCGAGCAAAGGCGAGGTTGAGTCCTTCTTCCCCGGCACCCAGCAGGATCGTTGCTTCATCCACTTCGCACATTGTTGTCTCCAACGAGAGTGAGAAAGGTTCTACCTATAATAATTATATCACAAATACTGATTTAGTCAATACTAAGAAATACGTTTAAAAATAAGGACTTTTAGAGCTTAAAAGGGGAGAGTGTGGGTGAGTGTGGAATCTTCCTTATCTTCCCAACGAGAGGTATTGAGTGGTATGGGTATCAGTTGCCCTCCTTCTTTAAAAATGAGTTTATTGTTTGCACGAGCATATTCGTATATATCTTTTGTAATCTTTACATCTGCAATGCAGTAGTCGATTACTTTTTGAAATTCACCGTTCTTCCACCACTTGAGGGCTTCAAGTCCATGCCCGGTTTTATTTCTTCCGAGGGTGCCCTCCGCAACTTGATCGAGCTTCATTCTTCTTCCGAATGAATTCTTTATTTCCTTTAAAATATCGAGACTTTTTATTTTAGTAAGATCTCCTGTGTAATATCTATCAAGAATCGGGATATCAAAGGAGTCACTATTGTATCCAATGAGCAGGTCTGTCTTTTCTAAGATTGGCCAGAGGTTCTTGAGCTCTTCCTCCTTGAAACTTTTATATTCATCCGTTTCGCTGTCGTGTATACATACCACAAACAAGTTGGGAAATACCGGCTTTCCATCTACCGTGGTAATTATCCCGTCTGTTTCAATATCAAAAAAAATCTTTCGCATAGAAAAACGCCTTTATCGAGAGGATGACAAAAATTCCTGAATTTCCTTAGAGTTGGTACACATTTTCTCTTTGCCTCCCTTGAGGGATTCTTTTACTAGGTATTCTCCTGATGCGTTATCTACAAGAAGAACAAATGGGATTTTATTTTTTTCTGCGTATTTATAAAAATCACCCGCCTGTTTTGTAAGGCCATAGAGAGAAACGTTTACACCTTTATTTCTGAGGTCATTTACAATTTTATTAGTAGTATCAATTATATTTTCGTCTGTATAGCCGATTGCAATGTGTGTTTCTGGCGTATATGGGGGGATGAGATTTCTTGAAGAAAGAAAATTCTCAAGCGTTACATCTCCCATACCAAAGCCAACTGCAGGCACTTTATCTCCGCCAAAAAGCTCGGTCAAGTTATCGTATCTGCCACCACCAAAGAGAGATCGAGGGTTTTCTTTATCATTATCAAATACCTCGAAAATAATATCCGTGTAGTAGTCAAAGCCTCTCATGAGGGTAGGCGTAAATACCACATTTGTAATACCTTGTTTCTCGAGCGCCTCGATGATTTGAAGCATACGAAGAAGCCCTGCGCTTTTTCCTTGAAGTCTGTCACTGATGCGTTGATTTACCTCGAGAACATTAAGAAGCTCTTTTGCTGTTTCTCCAAGAAGATCGTGGACACCTTTCTCGAATACACCTTTGTCGATTTTTTCTTTTCTATCGATGAGTTTCGAAAGTGGCTGACGTACCTCTTTGGCTATTTCAAATGAGTCAAATAGCTCCTCTAAGAGAAGTCGGCTATTTATTTTAATAGTGAAGTCTTTTTCTCCCGCGCCAAATGCTTTTAGGATGTTACTTGCAAGAGTAATTATCTCAATATCACCAGAGAGATCATTGGTTCCAAAGAGATCAACGTTGAGTTGGTAGTGTTCTCGAAGGCGCCCCTTTTGAGGATTTTCATATCGAAAGAGATTAGGAATGGAGTACCACCTTAATGGAAATCCAAGGTCTCGGCGTCTCGCTGCAACCATCCGCGCAACGGTCGGAGTCATTTCTGGTCGCAAGGTTACAAGACGGTCTCCGCGGTCGGTAAAGGTATAGGTTTGTTCGTTTACAATTTCTTCCCCGGTTTTTGCCTGATAGAGTTCTGCGGGCTCGAGTGGGGAAGCGCCGTACTCAACATATCCGTATTTTTCAACCTCTTTGCGAATAATTCCAAACATCCATTTAAGAGCACACATCTCTTCTGGGTAAAAGTCGCGGACGCCTTTATACGGGTCGGTAGAAAGCTTTGACATGTGCTATATTCTAGCAGAAATGGCCCAAGAGCAACATATTTTGAATCTTTATAAAGAAGTGGGCGAGACCCCTCTTGAGTGCCTTATTCGATTTAGGGAGTTTCATAAGGAGTATGAGAATGTGAAGATGACTTATGCGGGACGCCTCGACCCAATGGCTGAAGGTGTTCTTGTGGTACTTGCGGGGAGTATACAAGAGGCTAAGAAAAAAGAAATTCTTGAGTTTGATAAAGAGTATGAGTTTGAGATTCTTTGGGGATTTGAAACAGATACTTATGATGTGTTGGGACTTGTCACTCAAGTGGGGGAAGAGCCGACAAAAAATTTTGATAAAAGACTTCCAAAACTTTTAGGAGACGCATTTAAAAGGAAGACCCAAGAATACCCCCCATATTCTTCAAGGACCGTAGGAGGGAAGAGTCTCTTTGAATGGTCGCGGGAAGGGAGGATTAGTGAAATAGATATCCCTACTCGGCACATAAAGATATTTTCTCTTGACCATATTGAGACAAGGAGAGTGTTGCAAGAGGAAGTTCTCGCTTCAATTAAAGAAAAGATTTCAAAAGTGAATGGAGATTTTAGACAGCAGGATATCTTGAAAAAGTGGGATGAAAGTATAGAGGAAGGAGGGTACGCACTTATCTCTCGATGTAAAGGAAGTGTATCTTCAGGTACCTATATTCGCTCGCTCGTCTATCATCTAGGAAAAGAGATGGGGAGTGGCGCGCTTGCATATTCGATAAAGCGTACAAGGGTGGGTAATTACCGAATTTAATTTTTTTTGCGCAGGTGTTCTTGTCCGTAATTACCCGTGCCGATCGTCACAGGTAATTACGCATTGACTTTCTGTAAAAAATCAGTATTGTTTTATCGGATTTTGTCGCGATCAATCGAACCTCTCTTGGAGAATTGTAATGACTGACCCGACTTCTGTCCCATGGCAAGAAGAGTCTCTCTTGTATTTGCAGGACCTGGAAGAGGCGTTCCGCAGGGGCATTCTTCCTTCCCGTGAAGGATTCCGTAGTATGCTGGGACTCGATTTGATTCTTGGAATTCGAGTTGACTATGGCCGCTCGATTCAGGAAGCCTTTCCTCATGTAGTTGAACGCTTTGAAATCGAAGGCCTCAACGAGGGTCGTTCGGGTTTCTGGACAACTCCTCAATCGGTGGGTGATGGTTCGGGGCTTCGCATGGTGAATATGCAGCTTCTCGATCCAGGTCTGCCCGGGGCAGTGAGCGACCTCGAAGGCCCTCTTCCTGAACGCGCCGTGAGATATGCGACCCTGGGAGAAGCGATCCACTTCGTCAATCGAAATCCTGGGGTTGCGATAAGGTTTCCTTTTGTGAGCGTTCACAGGCTCGCTTCAGGACAACGCGCCGCAGTCTTCATTGGGAGTCTTTCGGGAAGGGAAAAGCGTGTGATTCGGTTCAAGCCGATTGATCATAAGTGGAGAGGATGCCGGCATCTTGTCGTCGTTCCATGATACAAAAATCCCCCGACACCAGTCGGGGGATTTATTATTTTCTCGCTTCTCTTGCTGCCTTTGTGCGAGCCGCTTCG
The DNA here is from genome assembly GCA_964603485.1 of uncultured Candidatus Saccharibacteria bacterium. GTDB lineage: Bacteria > Patescibacteriota > Minisyncoccia > Phycocordibacterales > Zambryskibacteraceae > CAYVDB01. The sequence goes on along the minus strand of CAZRVE010000008.1, from coordinate 19,728 downwards.
GTCAAATATTTCTTTCGAAGACGTACATTTTTGGGAGTAATTTCAATATAGTCATCCTCAGACATCACTTCCATTGCGCGTTCGATAGAGAGTTTCCATGCCGGGGCAAGGTATACGCTTCCGTCTGATCCTGAAGCGCGCATATTAGTAAGTTGCTTTCCTTTTGTAGGGTTTACATATAAATCATCACCCTTTGTGACATTTCCTACGACTTGTCCTTCGTAGATATCTACTCCAGGTTCAATATAAAGAGTTCCGCGTTGCTGCAGGTTATCAAGCGCAAAGGCGAGCGCCTTCCCACTTTCCATAGAAACCATTGATCCGTAGTTTTGTTTTCTAATCTCTCCTGCATATGGCCTGAAGCCAATGAAGTGAGTAGAGATAATTCCAAGTCCTTTTGTATCGATTACGAATTGACCTCGGTATCCTAAAAGGCCTCGTGTAGGGATTTCAAAAATGAGACGAGAGACTGAGCCATGCTCCTGAATCATATTCATCAGAGACGCACGTTTTTCGGTGAGCTTGCTGATGATTGTTCCTGTAAATTCTTCTGGTACATCAATAACTACTTCTTCGAAAGGCTCCATTTTAGCCCCATCAATTTCTTTAATGATTACCTGAGGTTGAGATACCTGAAGTTCGTAACCTTCTCGGCGCATATTTTCAAGAAGAATTGCAATGTGAAGCTCTCCACGTCCATATACGTTAATGTATTCGCTTGATGAGAAATCGACACGAAGCCCTACGTTGATTTCGAGTTCTTTTTCGAGACGCTCTTTGATTTGACGGCCAGTAACAAATTTTCCTTCTCGTCCTGCAAAAGGGGAGTCGTTTACGAGGAAGTTAAGAGAGATTGTTGGTTCATCAATGTTGATTGCGGGAAGCACTACTCCATCTGGGGTACTTACAATGGTTTCTCCAATATAAATTTCAGGAAGACCTGCGATCATCACAATATCTCCAGAGGTTGCTTCAGGAACCTCTTTTCGAGCTACCCCTTCAAAAGTAAACAATTTTGTGATTTTTCCAGAGTGGATCTTTCCGTTTGTCTCCTTTGCATACACGGTTTGTCCAGTAGTAATCTTTCCATCATAGATTCTGCATACTGCCATACGTCCCAAAAAGTTGTCATAGCTTAGGTTGAATGACTGCGCGGAGAGTTCTTTAGAATCGTCTTTATTTGCAGGAGGCACTTGCTCGAGTACCACATCAAGAAGTGGAAAGAGATTATCGGAAGTATCTTTAAGGTTACGTTTTGCAATACCATCTCGGCCAATCGCATAAACGGTTGTGAAGTTGAGCTGTTCATCATTTGCTCCAAGTTCCATAAAAAGCTCAAGTACGAGCTCGTGGACAACTTCTGGGCGAGCAGCAGGCTTATCGATCTTATTAACAACTACAATAGGCTTGAGACCAAGCTCTAAAGACTTTTTTAGTACGAAACGAGTTTGAGGCATAGGGCCTTCTTGAGCGTCTACCACCAGAAGCACGGTATCAATTGATCGCAATACTCGCTCTACCTCACTTCCGAAATCAGAGTGACCAGGGGTATCTACGATATTAATCTTTGTCACAGGTCTACTTCCGCCAGGGAGGGGGTAATATACAGAGGTATTTTTTGCAGAAATAGTAATTCCGCGCTCTTGTTCGAGCGCGTTTGAGTCCATCGTTGAGCCTTCTTCTGACATCCCAGTTTGCCTCATGAGAGCGTCAGTCAGTGTTGTTTTGCCGTGGTCTACGTGTGCGATGATTGCAATATTGCGAATTTCCATACAGTGGGTTATTTAAGCATTAAAACTACTCACAGTCAAAAGAATACCCCTATTTATTCGTGATAAAATAAAGACTCTTCGTTATGGATAATCCATTTTCAAACATCCCTTCTTTTCCTGTCTCAATTGGAAAGCCTCTTTTATGGGTAATATTTGCTCTATTTTTTATTGGATATGCGATTATCTCTGGAGTTCTTATTTATCACTGGCGTAAATATGGAATGAATAATAAAAATATAATTTTTGCGGAAACTCTTTTTATTATTGTTTCAGTAATTTTGTTTGCGAGCGCCTTTTTTGCATTAACCCTCTTTTAATATGATTCACCTTGATCCAGGAGAACATGTGGTACATGAGGTAAGAAAGCACTGGTTTGTCTTTTTTGCTCACGGATTCTTTCTTGCACTTGCGGCAATTTTGCCACCAATATTTTACGAAGCGTTTATTCATCTCGTACCTTTTAAGTTTCCGATTCAAGGGAATATAAATTCTCTCCTTATGTTTGTGTGCTTATTGTGGCTTCTTGCGCTATGGATTTCTTTCTTTGTGCAATGGACTAACTATTATCTTGATGTGTGGCATGTTACTCAGAAACGCATTATCGATGTTGAACAAAAGAGGCTTTTCCATAGAGAAGTCTCTACCATTCGTTTTGATAAAATTCAGGATATTACCGTTGAAGTCAAAGGGCTTCTTTCTACATTTTTAGATATAGGAGATGTGCGAGTGCAGACCGCATCGGAGAATAGTCAGGATTTTACTATGCATAGCGCTTCTCACCCTGAACGTATTCGAAAGATTGTATTCGCCCAACACAACTGGGAATCGGAGAGAAGTAGACCAGTAAGAATTGTAGATAAAGATGGGGATGGATATCCAGATGGAGACGTTACAACCGAAGAAAAAAAATAAATTACTTCCTCTCGTTTTTCTCACCCTTTGCGTCCTCGGAGTGTTTATTTTTCGTGGAGAACTTAGGGGGCTCTTTACCGCTTCTCGTATTGCAACTTCTGATATACGGGATTTTGCTCGTGAGATATCAACTCCAGGAGCCCTCATCTCAAGGATTGAATCAAGAAGCGCTTTTCTTACTGAAGGTGGAGTTTTTGAGTATACGAATGCAGAACGCGTGAAAGAAGGTCTGAGTCCTCTTGTCGCAAGCCGAAGTCTTTCTGATATTGCGAAGGAGCGTCTTGATGATATGTTTCTTAATCAGTATTTTGAGCACGTTTCGCCAAAGGGTCAATCTGCTTCTACTGTGGCGGGTGATCTTGGTTACGAGTACATTGCGATTGGTGAAAATATTGCTCTGGGTAATTTTGAAAACGATTCTGTGTTGGTTCAAGCGTGGATGGATAGTCCCGGGCACAGAGCTAATATTCTGAGCGGAAAATATACCGCTCTTGGTGTTGCGGTAGGAAAAGGAATGTACGAAGGAAAAACGACGTGGATAGGTGTGCAGATTTTTGCAAAACCACTTTCAGCGTGTCCACTGGCAAGTGAAGAGCTTAAACAAAATATTTCTCTCGCGCGAGGGAATATCCAAGATCTTGATAATGAGATAACAAGAGTAGAGAAAGAACTTGAGCAAGCAAAAAAGAATAAGGATTACGATACTTATAACGCTCTTGTAGAAACTTACAACAATCTTGCTCGGGAGATAAACAATCGAAGCACAGCGCTTAAAGTTATGGTTGATGAGTATAACTCTAAAGTGAGAACTTTCAATGCTTGTGCAGGAGTGTAATAAAAAAACCCACAACGAATTGGGGTTTTAGGTACGCACGAGGGTCAGCTGACGAATGTAGAGGGAGAGCGGAAAACTTTTCTGAGCTCTGCTCAAAATCCCACTTTTCTCACGACGGGATCGAGTAGATTTCTCTCTCCGAAACTGACGGTTTCGACGCTTGTTTGCTCGTGCATAGGAAACGAAATGGGGGTCCCGGATGTTTCTTCCGAGTTTACGCTTCCTTCTAGCAATGTTCTTTTCTCTTGCAATGCAGGTTGTACACATCCCCCAAATCGCGCCGCCTCTTCCAAGGTAGTACTGGCCGTTTTCTTCTCCGCGTCGCTCTTCAATGAGGGCCAGTTCAACTGTTCTCTTTGCGCAATTGCACCAGACGATATTCGGTAAGCCGTTTGGTTTGAGATCGAACCGTAATCCCTCTTGTATGGGGACAAGATGATGGAGCCTTTCCCACACGACTCGCGCGGAAACGTCTCGGAATCCAATTCCCCAAGAATTACGAAGAGTGATGAGTTCGCCCTTGATGAATGAATCAGACGTCTCTCGATCTACCTGGGTTGTTCGGGAAAGGGTTGCGCTAAGCGCAATGCAGAGCTCGCGCGCCTCTCTTGAAAGAAAGCGCAGATCGTCAAAAGGCCGAGCCTTATCCGGAGTTTTCTCCGAAGCCGTGGATCTGGAAGGCTCTACCAGCTTGAGGTGGGAGCTCTTTTGCATTTTCATACGCAATGTCTCTCTCTGAATGTGAAACTACAGATGGGTCCTCCTTCTTTCTAGTCTCTCGGAGCAAATAAGTCAAAGAGGGAAGGCTTATTGACATATTTTAGTATTATGATATAATTCAATTCTAAATATATGAATCAAGGATATAACCATAGCGCAATGCAACAAAATCTATTTGAGCGTCTTCAGAGAGACGTCAATTGTATTTTGGTAGATATCTCAAGGCACTTGTCTGATGAGGACGAAGAAATTGCCGGGCTTCATTTTGATGTGGATCTTGTACTAAAGAGGCAGGGTGAACGACATGAGCACTCTCGTGGAGGGCAAAAGAAAGGCCATGGAAGGGTGGTTCCACAACTGCGTGCTGATCATGAGCTCAATCACTATAATCCTCATTTCTACAAAGCGCATATTCCGGATAGTTCTCGACGTCCCCTTGGGAGACTCGGCCAGGCAGCACACTTCTTTCTTCGTTAAAAATAACCCCGACATATGTCGGGGTTATTTTGTAAAGAAAAAGCCGCCGTTAGTGGTAACGGCGGCGCCTTTCAACTTGCTCGAGCTTCTTTTCGAGTGCTCGTTCCTCGGCGAGTCTTGCGAGTGTCTCTGGGGTGTGGAGTGGTTTTCCACAAGTGCCACAGAACAGTCGCAATCTGTTTCGGTCTGCACGACATCGTCCGCAGGGTCCCAAGCTCTGTGAATCCTGGAGTCGCTTTCTTGCAACCTCTTGAGCTTTACTGCCTGCCACTCGAGCTTCACGCTCCAGACATCCAAGGAGTATTTCGCCCAAGGGCGATTGGTAATTAGTCATACTCCTGCCTCTGTCCTGATCGTGAGTGAAACCATGAACCTTGAGCCGCATTCAGAACAAAATCTCTTGATGAAGCCTTGGTCGAGAGAACCATGGTCTGCACCGCCACAGGAGTAGCAGAGACTCAGATCGTTCTCTGGAACCTTGCGAAAGCTTAGTCCTGAGGAGCTTTCTTTCATGTAATCCTCCTGAGAAGGTGCGGTTGAATTTCTACTAGAATTATGTCACATAGTATACTTTTGTCAAATATGATATTCTGGGAATAATTATGACGGATTCTCTCCAAGAGATTTTACTTATTGATAAACCCTCTGGCATCACGTCCTTTGATGTAATTCGTATCCTGCGTAAAAAAAGGGAGATTAAAAAAATGGGTCATGCAGGGACTCTTGATCCAATGGCAACTGGTCTCATGATTGTGGGGATAGGTAAGGGAACCAAAAAACTGAATGAGTATTTAAAGCTCGACAAAGTGTATGAGGCGGAAATTCTTTTAGGAATTCTTACCGATACGGGAGATGTTCTTGGAAAGGTTCTTGAAGAAGATGATGTTCCTCCTTTAGAGGAAAAGGCTCTTATAAGAGAGGTTCAATTATTGAAGGGGGTTCATGCGCTTCCTGTGCCCATTTATTCTGCGGTAAAAAGGGCGGGGAGACCTCTTTATTCTTATGCGAGAAATGGGGAGGCAATTTCTCCTCCTGTAAAAGAGATGGAGGTTCTTGATGTGGATTTTATTTCCTTAAATGACAATCGAATCTCACTTCGTCTTGAGGTGAGAAGTGGTACCTACATAAGAAGCATTGCAGAGCTTTTAGGGAGAAGGCTTGGTACTGTTGCCACGTTAAGTAGGTTAAGGAGAACCTCGATTGGTAATTTTTCTGTCGACGATGCAGAAATAATTCTTCCTTGATACAATTCTCTTGTTAATGGTTTTAATAAAATAAACTCTATATGTTGCAAGGTTTTAAATCATTCCTCATGAGGGGAAACGTTATTGATTTAGCAGTCGGTGTAGTTATTGGAGCTGCATTTGGTGGAGTGGTGAATTCTCTTGTTGCGGATGTAATTACTCCAGTAATTGGCGCAATCGCAAAGACTCCTGATTTTTCCGGTCTCGCTTTTACCTTAAATGGAAGCAAGTTGATGTATGGGAATTTTTTGAATGCTCTTATTTCATTTGGACTCGTTGCCGCGGCAATATATTTTTTTGTGGTGATACCTATGAATAAAGCCATGGGTTTGGGAAAGAAAAATGAGACAGATAAGCCTGTAGAGCCAGCCGAAGATATAAAACTCCTCCGAGAAATACGGGACGCATTAAAGAAATAGCGATAGACACCCGTCTTAAAATACGGCACTATAGGGATAAATATGAAGCAATATCACGAGTTTTTCTATGCTCGCATAAGTGAGTCTTGGGAAGGGATTGAGACAGCCGAGTTTCTCGGTTTTATAAAAACCAAAATAGAGACCGCCCTTACTTGGGATGACCTCGAGAAAAAACTTGAAGAAAAAAGAGCACTTAATGTGAAGCTTGGAGTGGACCCGACTGGAGCAGAGCTCCATCTCGGGCACCTTGTCCCAGTTCTTCTTCTAAAGCAATTTTTGCGTGCAGGGCATCACATAGATTTTGTGATTGGAGATTTTACTGCACGGATTGGAGATCCTTCGGGTCGAGATTCTGCTCGAGCGCCACTTACCGAGAAGGATATTGAGAATAATTTTTCTACCTACAAGGAACAAATTGCTCCATACCTTAATCTCGAAAAAACAAACATTGTAAAAAACTCAGAGTGGCTTCTCCATATGGAACTTGGGGAGCTTTTTCCGCTTCTTCAGGGGGTGAACCTTTCCGAGGCAATGCAAAGGGATGATTTTCGAACGAGAGCAAAAAATAGCGAAGGAGTTTCTTTGGCTGAAGCAACATACGGAGTGCTTATGGGTATTGATTCGGTAAATCTAAAAACGGATGTAGAGCTCGGCGGGATTGACCAACTTCTTAATTTTCAACAGTGTCGTTCTGTGTTGGAACAAAGAGGTCTTCCTCGAGAGGTTGCACTTACCACCCCAATTCTTCTTGGAACATCAGGAGATGGGCGAAAAATGAGTAAGAGTTTTGGAAACTATATTCCTCTCTCCGCCTCTCCAGAGGAGAAGTTTGGCAAGATTATGTCGATTCCTGATAGCCTTATTCTTCCATATTTCATAAGTTTTGCAGACGTGCATGAACGAGAAGTTTCTGAGTTGAAGCAATTTATTGAAGAAAATCCTCTTGAGGCAAAGAAGCAGCTCGCGATGTTTTTGGTACTTCTTGAGACTAAGGATATGGATAGTGCGCTTTCTCAAAGGGAAAATTTTGAACGTAGATTTTCTAAAGGAGAAATTTCCGATGAGGATGCGATTTCTCTTTCGGGATCTGCTTCTGATACGGTTTTTGATTTGCTTATGACATCTGGTCAATTTGAGAGTAAGAGCGAGCTGCGAAGGCTCTTTGAACAAAATGCAGTAGTTCTTTTGGCGGGGGATGATGAAACTGCTGTATCTCAAGATGCTCAAATTGGTGCACTTTCTGGAAAAATTCGCGTAGGCAAACGTAAATTTTTTAAGATAATGAATTCGTAAGGACGTGAATATTTAAAACAAAAACCCTTAGGCCATGAGCCCGAGGGTTTTTGTTTTTGGTCCACTCTCCTCGTGAGGAGAACCCCACTATGTTACACATTTGGTGTCTCTGACAGCTCTCCTCATAAAAGAGATGTACGCAAGACTTCGTGTATTGTTTAAATTTGTTGGAGTTCCTCTGTGATTGTAAACCTATATTCATTCTGGACTTCATGATTTGAGCGTCAATCACCTCTCTATAATAAAACAGTGGAAAAGCTGTTGAAGATATGTGGAGAAACCCCATCTTTCTGTGCATAAAAATATACACAATAAAGTTGATTATATGGCAATGTCTGCAAGAGAGATAATTCGTTACAGAGAGTTCCGCTAAGGTACAATTGAATGAATGAAAAATTTTCTTAAAGACTTATCTCTGCAGGAGAAAAAGATCTTTCGAAAAATTAATACGCCTTCAAAGATTCAGGATTTTCTTGATAATTTGCCAATAAATTTTGAAGAAGGTGGAGATACGATTTTTTCTCCTCGAACGGTTCTCGAGAGGAATAAAGCACATTGTCTCGAAGGGGCTCTCTTTGCATGTGCTGTGCTTTCTTTTCATGGATATCAGAATTTTCTTTTGGATTTACAGCCAGGACCAAAAGATGATGGGCATGCGGTTGCCTTATTTAAGGTAAATGATCGGTGGGGGGCAATTAGTAAGACAAATCATGCCGTATTGCGATTTCGTGATCCTGTGTACCTGTCTCCGCGAGAACTAGCGATGTCGTATTTTCATGAGTATTTTTTGGATAATGGGAAAAAGACCTTACGGACATATACGGTATTTAAATTAAATAAAATAAAAAAGAATTGGATTACGGATGGGGAAGATTTATGGTATATAGATCACGCACTTAATGAGACGAAGTACACTACACTTATTCAACCTGAAGAAGCAAGAAAGTTGCGGAAAGCATCTCTTTTAGAGAGAAAGGTAGGAAAAGTTATTGAATGGAAGAGGAAAAAAGTGTGAAATAAAACTCCTTTTCATACGGCTTATAGAGTATGGTGGTATACCACCGTATTATTCATTAATTCTAAGCCGATATGGATAATCAAAAAGATAAGGCTCATGATGAGGTAAAGGATGCAGAGAAAGATCTTGCAGATGCGAAAGAGAAAGAGGCACAGGTAGATAAAGATGCTGCCGATAAAGCTCACAAAGAGGCTGAAGAAGCGAAGAAGGCTGCCGCACGAGACGCAGATAAATAGAAAATGCCCCAGCTTAGAGCTGGGGCATTTTACTTTACTAATAAGAGTAACTCATATAAGGAAAAAGTTTTTTTCTTACAGCTTGTTTTGCTGATGGGGAGTGTTTTGATTCTTTAAGTATTTTTTCAATCACGATTCTCATTTCTGGACTATTCATAACTGCCGCGAGGGAAGTTAGTTCGCTATGGCTTGAGTTTGGGTCTTTTATAAAAACAAACGAGGGGTCTCCGTCGAATGCTTTCACCCGCACTAAATTTTCTTGATTAGTGATGCGATCAAGGAGGGTGACGTGTTTTCCCACAAGATCTTGGGTAACCTCTTCGACAATTGACTGGTAGAGTTCTAGGGATTCACCTGAGAGCTCCTCTTCTGCATTAGGCCGTTCGAATGACATAGTGTTGTGTTGTTTAATTGTATCAAATATATGCAGTCTTGTAATTGAGGGTTTTTGGTAAATATTTTTTGGAATGATATAGAAACCCTTGTACGAAAAACCACCTCTCGGGCCTATTCGAGAGGTGGTTTTTGCCGAAACTTTTCGTCTAGTTCTTACTGGTTAGTGCGAAAAGTGCTTGGCCACGTCATACTCATATTTCCTACGTTATCGATAGATCGTGTGAGATAGTAGTACACAGTGTTTGGTTGGAGGTTCTGAATTGTGAGCGAATGATTTATCATTCCACCATTATCAACCACATATACTCCGCTTACGTATGGCAGTTGTCGAGGACCCGTTGCTTCGTCAGACCTTAACGGCGTTGTGTCGTAATAGATTTGACCCTGCGCAGGTTCGTTTGTGGACCACATCATTGTGATACTTGTTCTTCCAATTTGAATCGAAGGTGCACTTGAAATCGGCGCTGCGTCGCTAGGATTTTGAAACACGCTACCGGATCCTATAAGAGAATTTAATCTCATGATCGTTTGAGGTCCTACTCGTCCGTATCCCGTGGTTCCTGGTGTACCACTGGAGACAATTCCTTGCGCTGTTTGAAATCTTTGTACACCTGCTTGAGTGAGTGCGCCAAAATATCCTGTTACGAGCTTAGAAGGATATATATTTGCATCTGTGGCGAGATAAGTCTGAAGCTCTGTAACGTTTGATCCTGTTGAACCGATATCCATGGAGGTTGTTATGAGCGCATGGGCATTTTGAATTCCGAAGAGAGTGACAAAGAGTGCTGCAGTCAGCATCCCTAAGGACAGAGTGACTCCACGTGCAATCTTCTTAACATTGTTTGTTTTTTTCATTTGATTTTTTTAGTCAAAATTAGAAGTAATTGGTGTTTCGATATAGACGACCATCTACACTTGTACACCTTCACCCTTGGAGCCGTTAAAAGGGTCGGGATATTACAATGCCTTTTTTGTATTACAGAGGTCTCAATATTTATTCAATCCACAGGTTTGGTAGCAAGTCTCCATAGAGAGCTGTTCCAAACCATGCCCAGTTCTGAGTGTAGTAATTATTTTCCGCCTGCCAGTAGGAACGATCCTTATTTTCGTAAAAGTAAGCGAGAATCTTTTCGTTATAGTATTTTTCGAGAAGTTCGGGTTCCACAATCTTGAAATATCCTAGATTTCCTGCGTATATTCCAGTTGATTCATATTTATCTCGCGCTTTTCCATCGTGTTCGTAAGAGGCATAGAGTATTCCTCGAGTGGCGTATTCTTTTCCTAGGAATTCTAGTTGCTCAAGATAAGAGTATGCGCGAGAGTCTTTAAACCAATGATAGTCAAGCGCAATACGCCACGATGTTCGGAATGCATCGTAGCTGTAATCAGTTGAAACTGGACGTGGCGTTCTAGATTCACTGAAGGCTCCTGTTTTTTGATCAAGTGCACACCAGTCGGGAGGAAGGACTCCAGGTGCTTTTCCAAGATTTGCGAATGAACATGCTCTTAATGCTTGATAGGAAGAATTTACGAGGTCATTCCATGGATGAGATGTATCGAAACTTGCAAATACCTTGTACCAAGCTGGCGATAGGTAAGATGGGTTTAGTGTAATGACGTTATTTTCATGTGCCCAGTTACCAGCTGATGCATACGGTGTGCCATCCTGATAAGCGATCTCTTCTTGCCAGATTCCATTAAGAACTCGATGCGCCTTTTCTTTGTAGTTACCCTCAGGCCACTTTCGAGAAGCAAAAATAAGCGCAAGTGCTATGTCTTGGTCTGCATCAGTCGCTGTTCCAGTGTCGACCGATCCTCCACTTTGGGTATTTTCTGGAGCTTTCCACGTAAAGATTCCACTTTCTTGTTCTAGGTTTTCTACTGTCCATTTCAAGACTTGATCAAAGGTCTCACGGTCATCCATCCATACGGATTTTAATAGTGCGTAAGATTGAGCTTCTGAGGTGTAAGTATTACTTCGCTCTGGATCAATAACCCTACCGTTCTCGTCAATAAAATTTTGTTTATAATCGGTCCAGGATCTTTTAAGGATTTTTTCGGGTGATCGGTGGCCCCAAATGATAACGCTCCAGTTATCATTATCAAAAGTTGCGATTGGTTTTGATTCATCAAGTACCTGCGCGATAAATTTAAAATCTGAAGTCCGCGTATCGATCACCACTTGAGGGGTTTGCACAACATAATCTACTTTGTGAGTATCGCCATTAAGAAGCCCATCCTTTACTTCTTTATCGCGTTCCACTTTCCAATACCACTCAGCATTAGGAAAAACTTTCCCGCTTGGATTCTCTGGAGCGTTTAGGTCAAGCCAAAGATAGTTATCCGTCACTATGTAGTCGCCAGGTTGAGCATTTTCCCGTATCCACGTAAGGGCTTCGATTTGAGGCTTTGTTTGATTGGCGGTATATACGTTGAGTCCTTGATAGGAGTGATGAAAGAATACATAACCGCTAGTAATTATGATAAAGATTGCTGGGGTAGCCAAAAAGAAGTAAGGAATCCTTCTGTTTTCAAGCAATCCAACTATTTTTGTAATTAAAATTCCAATGGTAGATGCAAACAATGGGATGAGGGGGATTACATAAAATTCAATTACCACACCGCCTCGCATCAAGAATAACAAAGAGAATATATTTAAAAGTAAAACAAAGCCGATTAAGGATTTTCGTTTTCGAATCCATCCTAGAGTCAAGATAATGGTACTTATAATTCCTCCTGCGATAAGAAATGCATCATGGGAGTACCATCGCTTTAGGTTGTGCCAGAAGACACTGTTTGCGGGATCAAAAACTGAACCTCCTGGACGACTACCTTGAAACTTAAGCGTCTCGATGAGACTTACATGAGGTACCGCTCCGCCGAATTTTGTCCCATACTCAAAAAATTCTGATTGGATAAGTGCGTAAAGAGGATAGAAAGATACAATAACTCCCACGACTGCAAGCCATAGAATAACTCCAAATATTTTATGTGAGGTGTGCGTTACTCTAAAGAGAAGGAATATGAAGGCTGGGATTAAAAATACTGCGGTTTCTTTACTAAGGCATGCAATTGCGACAAATACCGCACTTAGAAGTATGTGCCTTAATTTAAGACGATCAATAAGGAGGAGTGCCCCAGCAAAGAGTGCCCAAAAAATCATAATATTATCTAGAAGAACTCTTCGTTGGAAGTGAATCGCAAGTGGGGAAAGTGAAAAGATCAAGGCGGCGATGATTCCTGCGTTTCTATTACTACTTACTTTTTTTGTAATGAAGTATAGGAAGAAAGTTGATGCAAGATGCAATAAAAGCATAAGGACGCGTCCAGAGTTTACAGATTCTCCAAAAGTAAAATATCCTAGAGTGAGCTTTGCCCAGCCTGCAATGAGAAACCATCCAGCTGGTGCGTGATCGTACCAGTAGGTATATGGAGCGAGCTTTCCTTGTTCAGTGACTGCCCAGGCTTGAGATACGTAGACGGCTTCATCGTTTTCGTAATATGGAAAATCAAACATGTTGAAACCGTGTGTAAAGAGCGCGATCAGGAGTAAGCCACATACAATTATTTTTTCTGTGGGTGCGCTTAGGAATTTCATACAGCAGGTTGAGGGGTGCTTGTTCGGTGTGCGTTTGTGTGAGCAGTTTTCTCCCACGCTCGATTTTTTCGCAATGATCTCCACACCGATCTAAATGCACCAAGTCCTAAAATAAACTGGAATGGATAAAAAACGAGAAAACTTTTTATTGGTAACCATGGTGAATAATTTTTTTTGTAGTCTCTTGTGAATTCCCAAAGTCCGATATTGTACACGATAAGAAAGAGCCCAAGAAGATAGAGTGGAAAATTCGCGATTATGGCTACTAGTGGAGGCATCTTTACCGTAAGGGCGATGAAAAGAGAAATGGGGAAGTAAAGGAAGAGAAGTCCTTGCATAAGCGGCCAAGCGAGAGTGTAAAAGGCAAGAAGTCTTTGTTTGAAGGTTGGAAGCTTCAGCCAGTCTCCTTTAAGAAGTATCTGAATAAAACCTTGATTCCAACGAGTTCTTTGTTTTATAAAACTCATTGTATTTGGCGGAGTTTCTTCTTGTGTCACATGTCTTTCGTCGTATACCACGCGGATGTTGGCCCCCGCAATGCTTAAACGGAATCCAATGTCAGCATCTTCTGTAAGACAATGTTCATCCCACCCCTCTACTTTTTCGAGCCACTCTTTCTTGAAAAATACAGTGTTTCCTCCCAGGGGAATTATCCCCATACGTGAAAAGAAGTGGAGGGAAGATTTGAACCAAAAGTAATACTCCAAGACATTAAAAAGTGAAAACCAGTTTGAACGGTGGTTCATAAGTTGAACACCTGACTGGACGACGTCGGCACCACTTTTTATCATCACGGTATTGATGATGTTGTAAATATCTCTGTGCGGCTCATCCTCCGCATCAAAGATAGTTACCACATCACCTGAGGCTTCTTTAAGTCCAATATTAAGACCGTGAGGTTTATTAATTGGGAAGCCATCAAATAAGACTAACTTTATTTTTGGGTTTCCAATTGATCTTATTTCCTGTTCTGATACTTGGATGGTTTCAAGATCATCTGTGCGACAAATTATAAGAATTTCTTTTAATGTGTCTGGATAATGAATGTTGTGCACTGCTCTTATCGTGTAAGCAATTACATCTTTCTCGTGTCGCGCGGGAATAAGAGCGGTAAATGATCGTTTCGGTGCGCTATACTTTTCTGGCGACCTGAAGTTGGCTATTTTTTCTGGGTCCTCCCAAGAGTAGATCATTAGAAATAAAGAGAAAAATCCCTGAATCGAAAGAATTGCCGCGGACAGTACCATAAGCGCTACGACAGGGGTGAGGTGTATAAAGAGGCGAATTGATACATAGGCTATTCCTAGAGCTAAGATATATGCCGGAATATATTTGATTGAGAATTTTACTTTTAATGTTTGAATGATGTGTTCAAGAGAGCCTTGCGCCCAGATTATTTTTTTTGAAACAGTAAAATTAAGTAAAAGTGCCCCAGCAATACCACATATCGCAGATACAAGATAATGAGCTCCAGCTTTGAGGGTTACGGTAAAGAAAGCATAATTTACGACAAGAGTGAGAAATGACAGCAGAGCGTAGGATATATATTTTTGAGTGTACCCCTTTCTGCTTCGAGCCTTAGTCTCAGGAAAAGTAAATATGTTATTTAGCGCGAAGTTGGTTCCGATTGAAATAAGGACGGCAATGAGCCAGGCGAGACGGATACCCACAAGGTTACTCTCTGTAAGAAGGTAAAGAGTGGCCAGGTTTATCACAGCGCCAATTCCGCCAACGATCGCAAATCGGATGAAGCGACTTGCTTTTGGGACTGTATAAAATAAATTGAAAAGGTGTTTAAAATAACGGATTCCTTGTTGAAGAGTTGCTTTGCTTAAATCATTCTCACGAGTGCGAAATGTGTATGCAAGGTCAACTACTTTATTGCAGCTACCTCGCACAAGTATTTCAAGGAGTATCTTGAATCCTTGTGGAGAAAGTTTAGTTTTTTCGATAACACTTTTCTTAAATATAAAGAATCCACTTCCGGGGTCTGATGTAAGGCGCGCAGGGGTGAGGATAATCTGAGCAACATATTTACAAACGAGAGAAGCAAACTTTCTATAAAATCCTCCGAGACCTTCAGCACTACCGCCAGGTATGTATCGAGAGGCTACTGCAACATCACTTTCTGTCAGTAGGAGTTTCTTGAAGAGGGCAGGGACAAGCTCGGGAGGATGTTGCATGTCGGAGTCAATGCAGCATATATGGTCTGACCGGGCTTCCTCGAACCCTTTTACAAAAGCGGTAGCAAGTCCGGTTCGCTCCTCTTTCGGTCTGTGGATCATCCTGATCGAGGAATCTTTGCGCATGTGTGCTCGGATTTTGTCTGGAGTATTGTCACTACTGTCATCCACGAAAAGTATTTCATAAGAATGGCTCTCTTTTGAAAAAGCTTTACGTAGTGCACCGATAATAAGGTCAACGTTTCTCTCTTCGTTGAAGGTGGGGAGTATTATGGTGAGATTTGGAGATGTTTTCATATTGTTGTTTCAAGATAAAAACACTGAGGACGTGTAGCTTTTTTAAGCTAAGCACGGGGGAAATTTGGTGGTTGGAGCAGGTTAATGTCAGGCTGAGAGGATCCTTTAGGCGCGTCGTAATACTTTGACGATTACAATCAAGACGACCGCACCGAGGAGGGCGACCATGAAGCTGTAAGGGTTGAAACCGCTTACGTTACCTTGACCAAACGCACTCATGATCCAGCCACCGATAATTGCACCTGCAATACCAATGACGATGTTCATTACGGCTCCTTGTTGTGCATCGGTTTTCATTATGAGAGAGGCAATCCACCCGACTAATGCACCAAATACAATCCAGATAAGAATTTCCATATGTTTTAAAATTTATTTATTAATTTTTATTTACCCTGACTGTCTAATTTGATTGCAGCTTCTGGGGTAGAGACAGTCTTTCCCATAACAAAGAGTCTGATTATTCCCGTAGCAATAATCCAATAAACAAACATGGCAAGAATTGTCGTCCACTCAAATACAGATCCTTCTACGAAGGTAATTTTGAATACGTTAATGAATGGCAGGACAAACACTTGTGTAATGCTGTAGACAAGACTAGTGAAACCAGCTTCTGGGTTCGCTCCTAGTAATTTCAAGACAAAACGAAATAGTAATAGTATTTCTACGAAGCTTAGGATGTACCATACGATTTGAGTACCTCGGTATAATGGTTTGGTTGTTGGGGAATTGAATGAATCCATGGTGTTGTATTCCGTTTACACGGATGAATGAAATATCTAATAAAAAGATCTCACAATATCTATGACGGATGAATTGGTGGCTTTTTACAGAAAGTAAATAAGTCGATTGTTGTCAATAAATAAATTACATAGGTTCGGTTAGGGTTTTTTTGATAGTTTAATTATTTCTTTTTCTAACCTTCCGATCTGGTTTTCAAGTCTTTGCGTTCTCTCTGTAAGCATTACTTCAAATTTGTTTGTGTGTGCCGCAAGTTTTTCTGCAACAGACATCATCTCTGTGATGTCTTCTATAGCAAGGAGGATGATTGGAGGAAATTTGTTGGTGGTCTGGTTTTTGCTGTATATGCGACGAGCGTTGAGAATCATTATTTTTCTGCCAATGAAAGGGAATTCGTGAGTAACCTCGAATCCTTTGAAAAATGTGTCCTTTGGGAGCACATTTTCAAGGAGTTTTCTCAAAGAGGGAATGTTCCACTGGCCGTTTCCGAGTTCATAGATGAGTTTTTTTTGAGTATCTTTTTTTGCGACCTTGAATGTTTCGTAGAATGCCTCGTTAGCAGCTAAGACACAGAGATGTTCATCAAGAACTAACACTGGCTCTCTTACTACATCTACGACGGTCTTGATATATGTCCAGCTTTCTTCCCAAAGGTTTTCAAAAAAGTTAGAACCAACTGGAACTGTCTGCGAGCTTGATTTCAAGGTATTTCTGTTTTTTGCGGTTCTCATATTCCATATGCCGTGACAGGAGATAAGTTATTTCAACAAGGCTTTCTGTCGGGTGCATAATTGGCATTGATTTGATAGAGTGAATCCAGGTTTCTCTACCTCCATTCACGCCATCTTCTGGAATAACGGCGTAGTAATCTTCTTCCGGAAAATTTTTCTAATCTAGCTAGTCTTGTAGCCTTTTATAGGCTTAGTGGACACAGTTTAGTAATGAGCTTGTAATAATAGCCTCACCCCTACGGCTCTATTCATATAGTATGACTCCAGAACAAAATGCCGAATTACAGGCGCTTCTCGAGGTGGCCCATTATGACCACCATAAGGGTCTTATAAAGCTTGCATTCTTCAAAGTTCACGATAAGCAGATTAGTGAGGACATTGTTCAAGATACTTTCTTAAAAACCTGGAAGTACCTCGTGAAAGGTGGAAAAATTGATCTTATGAAAGCATTTCTCTATCACATTCTGAACGATCTTGTGATTGATGAGTATCGGAAGCGCAAAGCCATTTCACTTGATATGCTTCTCGATAAAGGTTTTGATCCAGGGGTCGATGATGTGGAGTCTCTTATGAATAAGCTTGATGGAAAAGATGCGGCCCGTCTGATCATGAAACTTCCGGTTAAGTATCAAAAAGTTATGCTCATGCGTTACGTCCAGGATTTAAGTCTTGCTGAGATGGCGCTTATTACAGGAGATACAAAGAATGCCGTTGCAGTTCAAGCTCATCGAGGGCTCGAGCTTTTAAAGAAAATATATAGGCGGTTGTAGAAAATAACCCCAACGGGAATTTTTATAAAAGATAAATCCGCCTACAAAAATGCAGGACTAGAGTTTGGTAAGATAAGGGCATGGTTGGAAATAAAATTTCGGATGGTGCGGTCCATAAACTTCCGGCAGATTTACGGAAGATCCTTGATGCGGACCAAGAGGCACGAACAACGTGGGAGGATATTACACCTCTTGCTCGTAATGAATGGATATGTTGGGTTGAATCTGTTAAGAAGTCTGAGACGAGAGCTCACCATATTGAAAGGGCTCGTGTTTCCCTTAGAGAAGGGAAGCGTCGACCATGTTGTTGGGGAGGATGCCCTCATCGGTAAAATAAGGAATCGATGAATATGAAAATTCTTACTGAAGTTTGGTATTTCTTTCTCGCTAATCTTCGAGCCAGCTATTTTGGTGCGTTTTTATTGTTAGTTTTTCTTTTAACAGAAGTTGTGAGTATTTCTTTTGTAAGTCGGTACGATTTCATATTTCTTTCTGCGGTTTTATTTCAAGCGTGCGCGCTTGTATTTAAATTCGAACGATTAAGAGAGTTTTTTATCATTCTTCTTTTCCACATATTAGCGACTGGCATGGAGCTCTTTAAGACGCATCCTAACATTGGCTCATGGAGCTATCCTGATCTCCCGGGTACTATTTTTGTATTAAGTACAGTGCCGTTGTTTACTGGGTTTCTCTATTCAGCGGTAGGGAGTTATATCTCTCGCGCTTTTGTTTTTCTTAAGCTCTCCTATGAGCGATTTCCCGCTTATTATCATCTCTGGATTCTTGCGATTTCGATTTATTTCAATTTCTTTACTCATCATTTTGTGTACGATATTCGCTATCTCTTATTTACGTATACGGTAATAATCTTTTTCAAAACAAGAGTACATTTTAAAGTTTATGAAAAAGAACGCAGTATGCCATTTCTTTTGACTGCATTTTTGACGGCTTTCTTTATCTGGATTGCAGAAAACATTGGAACTTTTACTCAGATCTGGCTCTATCCAAGTCAGGTGGAGAATTGGCATGCAGTCTCGTTTAGCAAAATGGGCTCTTGGCTTCTCTTGCTCATCTTGAGTTTTGCCCTTGTGACGATCATTTATCGAGACAAGATACGGGATTAGAGAGGGTCATTCGGTCACTTTGTAGAATAGGATTGTTTTCAAATTAAATGACTTGAGAGTTGATGCAAAAATAAACCGCCAGGATTTTAATCCTGGCGGAAGTACTGGGTCTGCTGAGTCCTCATCTCTCGAATCGCTCGAGCTGTCGTTTGGCAGCTTTTGCACTATGTCGCATTCCCTCGATATGAAACGGATCAAGCTTACAGCCATCAAGGGTGCCACGTGGGTCGATGAGCCAGAAGCACGCGTGTCCCTGCCCGCGGTATGAGAAACAGTACCACTCTCCTCCGTCTCCGCCTGCGATGGGTAGGTGGCGGGCAAGCGGAATAGGCAGAGTGATATTCCAGCCCGTGATGCGCCAGCGGTTGGAGTCCTTGAGCTTCCACGCCAGCCAGCTGAAGGTCACGGAATTGAGGTCGTACCTAACGACCTCGCCTCGGGTCTTCATGCGGAATCTGGAGTCCTCGAATTCAAGCTCTCTGAACCGAGAGTCACGGTTGAGCAGGAACAGGTTGTGTTCCTCGACAGAGCGAGACTTCTTGTTGAACATGGCCCCTCCTGGGAGTGTGCGGTTTGACCGCACTCCTCTTGATTGAGAGACCATCTGTTTCAGTGCGGTTAGTGGTTGATGTCGTGCTGAATGTTATCGTGGTAATCGCATGCTTGCCTCCAGGTTTTTATATGCGAAAGTACAAGTCGTTGAAAATAGTAGAATAAACACAACAATGTGTCAAATTTAGGTTATGCGACCAGGGCTCGGTCACGCATAATTTTTTTCTAAAAATTTGCTCGACCCCGCCTCGCTCATTCTCATGAGCTCCGGCTTTCGAGCCCTGTCAAACAGAGAGAAAAGTAAAAGCCCGAATACTTTCGTATCCGGACTTAACTTTTCTTGCTCCGCGACCAGGGCTCGAACCTGGGACATCCTCCTTAACAGGGAGGCGCTCTACCGACTGAGCTATCGC
>CAZRVE010000007.1:0-42179 GCA_964603485.1 uncultured Candidatus Saccharibacteria bacterium | reverse complement strand
AGATATTAAATAGTTTGTACTAGTAACTAGTTTCTAGATACTAGTAACTAGACAAATGGCCTCCCTCGAAGAAATACGAAATACACGCATAGAAAAACTTAAGAAGCTTGAAGAAGCGGGTGTTGATCCGTATCCTGCAAGTACTAAGAAAGATGTAGATCTTGCGGTCCTTATAAAAGATTTTACAAAACTCTCTAAGTCAAAAAAGAAAGAGTATTCTCTTGTCGGTCGTGTGATGTCACTTCGTCCTCAAGGCGCACTTATTTTCTTCCATTTTTCTGATGGGACTGAAAAGTTTCAGGGTCTTCTAAAACGTGGTGAAGGAATTGCCGATCAAGACTTTGATCTATTTTTTGATTGTGTAGACATTGGAGACTTTGTTGAAGTCAAAGGCCCACTTTTTGTTACAAAGAGAAAAGAAAAAACAGTGCAGGTGCATTCTTGGAGAATGCTCTCAAAGAGTTTGCGACCGCTTCCAGAAAAATGGCACGGCCTTACTGATACAGAAGAGCGCTTTCGAAGGAGATATCTTGATACCCTTATGAATAATGAAGTGAGGGATCGCTTCATACTGCGTAGCAAGGTAGTTTCTCTTGTCCGAGATTTCTATAACAAAGGGGGATTCTTAGAAGTTGATCTCCCGATTCTCCAGCCACTTGCAGGAGGTGCGACCGCACAGCCTTTTGTGACACATCATAATGCGCTCGATACTGATTTTTATTTAACAATCGCTCAGGAGCTTTATCTTAAGGAGCTTCTTGCGGGAGGATTCACCAAGGTCTATGAAATGGGCAAGCGTTTCCGCAATGAAGGGATTGATACCACGCACAACCCGGAGTTTACGATGCTTGAGTCAAACGAGGCTTATGCAGATGCAGAGAGCCAAAGAGACTTCATTGAGAAACTCTTTAAATATGTAGTGAAGAATGTGTTTGGAAAGACATCTTTTGAGTATGACGGGAATGTCATTAGCCTCAAGGAGAAATTTACCGTGGTGACGTTTTACGATCTTCTCAAGCGTCATGCGCTCATTCCTAATCCAGAGGCGATCACTAAAGAAGAAGCGATTGTCCGTGCGCAACAACTTGGAGTCAAAGTAGATAGAGATGAGGCACTTGAGAAAATTCTCGACAATATCTATAAAAAAGTTGCTCGACCAAAACTTATCCAGCCAACGTTTATCGTTGATTATCCTGTTTCCTTTAATCCATTTGCAAAGAGAAAAGCAAACGACAAGACTCTTATCGATCGCTTCCAGTTGGTGATTGGCGGAGCTGAACTTGTGAACGCATTTTCTGAGCTCAATAATCCACTTGATCAAAAAGAGCGATATCTCGATCAGGATAAAAAAGGGGAGAAGGGTGAAAAAGAAATCTCACCATCTGATCAGGAGTATCTCGAAGCAATGGAATACGGCATGCCTCCAAATGGTGGTATCGGTATTGGTATCGATCGCTTCGTAATGCTTTTAACTAATACAAAAAATATTAAAGAAGTAATTCTTTTTCCTACACTAAAACCTAAGTCGATAGAATAGCTTTTTCTACTTCTTTCATTCTTGCAAAAAAATAATGACGGGCGTAGCATCCTCTGTAGCTCTTCTTTGGAGGATTCCATGGCGTGGTCATCGTATAAGTGCGGTAAGCCCAAGTGCGGGAATCATTTTGAAGCCAACCTTGGAAAGTGTCCCAACTGCGGTACCCCGGTTTCCATCGGATCTCGTAAGGCGCCTCCTCACAATGAGAAGTGCGAAGGCTGTGGGGAGCTTCTCGATGAGAGAAGTAGGAAATGCCTCAAATGTGGTTTTGATGGACGAGTCGGATGATTAAGTAACGCCCTAAAAGGGGCGTTTTTTCTATATTGACAAAAGGGTGTATTTTATGCTATAATACATACAGAGTTATTTCACGTAGTCTCACCACCAAGCCCAGAGGGGCCAATGATTATCCGACTGCTGGTTCTCGCCATCTTCTTTCTTCTCCCGTTTTCAGTATCTTCAGCCCAGAGCTCATTTTGGGTGGAGAGCATGAATACGATGAGTAAGACTGGAGATGTCGCCCCGCAGGTGAACATCTCAGGTACACACAATGTATCGAAGAAGCTTTCCGTGTTCATCTGGTCGCTCAATTCGAGTGGCTGGGGAGAGGGTATCGTCGGAATGACGTACTCTCCGAAGGCGGGGATCGAGATGAGTCTCGGTGTCGGCGTTGAGAAAAACGTCAATCCTGGCAGAATGCAAGGCGCCCTGTTTCTCGCAAAGCACAGCTTTTCAATTTACACTGCCGCGGAGCTCGGAGGTTCCGGCTACTGGTACCTTGTCCAACCAAATTGGAATTTGGTATCGAAGCCAGACTCCTCACTCAGTATTTCGAAGTTTGGTGTCGGCATCCGCGCTCAGCGCTTCGCTGGTATCGGACCTCGAGCTCAGGTGGTGTTTCTTCGCGGAAGGGTGATGGCTTGGGTAGTACCCATCGCCATTGATCCTGAAGTAGATGGGTCGCGGAACGCAATCCTTGCAGTGAGACTCAATTACTAACCTCAAACAACTGGAGGTGACAATGCCGGAACGTACCTGTTCTGGCATTTTTATATATTGACAAAAGGGTCTATTTTATGTTATAATAGATATTAGCAGCACGTTTCACTCATGTAACTCACATCCCTTTGGAGGGGAAACTATGCGTAAGCTTCTGATGGTCGTTCTGGCGCTCCTTGGCTTCACCCAGGTGTCGTCCGCACAGCGTCGTATTTCTTCGGTCTCTTTGGGATCGGGAGAGGGTGCGATTGCGAGCGGGATCACGGGTGTCGTCCGGTTCGAGAAGCCTGACTCATCGGAGTACAGCGAGTTCGCGCTCATGCAGGAACAAGCCTGGTTCGTAATGGGGAAGAACGTCCACGGACGAATTTCCGGTTTCGTGGCGGCTTCCGTAGGGCACTACCAGGGTTCTCCCTGGGTAGGACCTTACGTGGTTCTCGGTACCACACTCGCGCGGATCAATGGTCGTGATCTTCGGATCGGCACGTTCCAATGGCCGGCGTTCTATCCGTATGAGCCGCGGTCCTTCAAGGAAGATGGCGTCAAGAATCCGGAGAATGTTCTCGTTGGATATCTGGGCGACCTCAATCTCTCGTATGGGCCGGTAACGGTCGCGTACGCGAAGTTGAATTTCCTCGATCAGCCGTGGAATGATCTTCCGTCGATCGCGGTAACAACTCCGCTCTTGGAGGATATTACGGTGTCGTCCTCGTGGACGCGGAACACCAACGCCAAGCGCAACATGTGGTACATGGGACTTAACTGGACCCCGAAGAAGAAGTAAGGTTCAGTAGGTCATCGAGCGTCGGAACGAAAGTTCCGGCGCTTTTTCTTTTGTTTTTTAAAAGTGAACTAGAGTTCAATAAAATTGTGGATAGGAAGTTAGGGAGAGTGGGACGTGGTGGCATATACTTTTAACTAAGTGGGAAGAAGTGGGAAACGAAAAGAGTTTCATGAATCTCTCGTTTCCCGCCCAGCCCCCGCCGGACCTCACCATCTTTGAAGTGTTAGAGAGCAGAGTTGGTGCTCTCTCTAATACAACACCGAGAAGAGAAACGGCGAGGGCTGGGCATGACCCACTTGCGCGCAAAAAAAATGTTTATCGGCGAATATACACATACAGTCGACGAGAAAAAACGTATCTCGTTGCCATCAAAATTCCGTAAGGAACTTGGAGCAAAAATCATCGTGACAAAAAGTCCCGATGCATGTCTCATTGTGTATCCGCAGAAAACATGGGAAAAAATCGCAAGCCGTCTTGGTGATCTTCCAATGGGGCATCGAGACAATCGTGATTTTAGTCGTTTCATGTTGGGGGGTGCGGTCGAGGTTGAGGTTGATTCAATCGGCCGAATTCTTATCCCAGATTTTCTTCGAGACTTCGCAGGTTTGAAAAGCAAAGTGGTCTTCGCCGGCCTCTTTGACAAAATCGAAGTTTGGAATGAAAAGGAATGGGGAGAGAAAAGAAAGCTTATTGAACGCCAGGCCGATTCCATGGCCGAGAAGCTCGGAGGAATGGGAGTTATCTAATGATTCACGCATCCGTTCTTTTACAAGAAGCGATCGATGGACTTCTTCTCCAAGATGGAGATGTGGTGGTTGATGCAACGCTCGGAAACGGTGGTCACACACTCGCAATGCTCTCCTTGAAGAAAGATATTCATATTGTAGGAATTGATCTCGATCAAGATGCTCTTGCTCGAAGCAAAGCACGAATCGGAACATCTTCTCAGGTTACGTATGTAAATGATTCATATCGTAATCTCGAGAAGATCATGACTGATCTTGAGATGAAGCCTACAAAAGTTCTCTTCGACTTTGGATTTTCTTCAAACCAAATCGAAGAATCGGGTAGGGGATTTTCTTTTCAAAGAGACGAGCCTTTACTCATGACCTTCGCATCTTCTCCAAAGCCTAGTGATCTCACTGCATACGAAATTGTGAATCATTGGGAAGAAGATACTATCCGTACAATTTTGAAGCTTTACGGAGAGGAGAAGTTTGCAGGCAGAATTGCGAAAGCAATTATCGCCACCCGTGAAGAGCGTCCTATCGAAAGCACATTTGATCTTGTAGAAGTGATTCGCGCCGCGACACCGGTTGCATATCACAGAAAGAAAATTCATCCTGCAACGAAGACTTTCCAAGCACTTCGTATTGCAACTAACGATGAACTTTCTGCAGTTGTTGAGGGAGTTGAGACGGCTTTCAGGCTCATTTCTTCGAAAGGACGTATTGCTGCCATATCCTTTCATAGCCATGAAGACCGCATTGTAAAACATACGTTTCGAACATGGGCTCAAACTGGAATAGCGACACCTGTTACCAAGAAGCCCATTACACCAAGTGCGAAAGAGATAGAGGAAAATCCTCGTTCTCGAAGCGCAAAATTGCGAATTATTGAAAAGAAATAGTCACGAGCACATTTATGTCGATAAAAACCAAAGTTCTTAATATCCATACACACATCCATCTTTTTTGGTTGATGGCCTTTGTTTGCCTTTGCTCCATGGCTTTTTATATGTATTTCATCAATCAGACGATTCACAACGTCGCAAGTCGTGGCGTCTTTGAGCAAGAGCTTTCTGAACGGACTTCACGTATCGGCGAGCTTGAATTTACCTACATCGCACAGTCAAATAAAATCGATCTTGCGCTCGCACGGGACCTCGGTTTTGAAGAGGCAAATCCTTCTGCGTTTGTATCCCGCAAGCAATCTGTTGCATTTAACCAGACATCTCCGAGTTCTCGGTAGTTGTAGCGTATAATACTCTGCATGCAGAAGAGAGAGCCTCTCACGCGTATACGAATTATATCGATTTTGACTCTCTTGTTCGCCGCTTTTCTTCTGGTGCGACTTTATTCTGTGAAAATTATTAAGGGAGATGAGTACACGAGTCGTGCCGATCGGCAGTATGTGCAGTCGACATACGATTATTTTAATCGTGGAAGTATTTACTTTGAAACCAAGGATGGAGACAAGGTATCCGCTGCTTCTTTGAAAACTGGTTTTACCGTAGCGATAAACCCTTCTCTTGTTACTGATGCGGATAAGACTTTTAGTGAGATCAAACAAAGTGTTCCCACGGTCGATGAGAAAGAGTTTTTCCAAAAGGTAAATAAGCAAAATGATCCGTATGAGGAAGTTGCAAAGCGTGTAGGGGGAGAGGAGGCAAAAACAATTGAAGATAAAAAGATAAAAGGAGTGTCTCTCTATAAAGAACGCTGGAGGTACTATCCAGGAAATTCTCTTGCTGCCCACGCCTTGGGCTTTATTGCCTATAAAGAAGATGAGCTTGCTGGTCGCTACGGCCTTGAGAGGTACTACGAAGAAAACTTGAAGCGAAATAACGATGATGTCTTCGTGAATTTTTTTGCAGAGATTTTCTCAAATATTCAAAAAGGATTATCTGCTGAAGAGCGTCTTGAGGGCGATGTGGTCACTTCAATTGAGCCATCGGTTCAGGTCTTTGTGGAACAAGTGTTGGCAAAACTTTCCGAAAATTGGAGCTCAGACTACAGCGGGGCAATCATCATGGATCCTCGTGATGGCCAGATTATCTCAATGGCGCTCTATCCTTCTTTTGATCCAAACAATCTAAAGGGAGAAAAAAACTCAAATATATTCAAAAACCACATGGTTGAGTCTGTGTATGAAATGGGTTCGATCATAAAACCTCTTACCATTGCTGCTGGTATTGATTCGGGCGCAATTACCGCAGGAACTACCTACTTTGATTCAGGCTCGGTCACGCTCGATAAGAAGACATTTTCAAATTTTGATGGAAAGGCGAGAGGTATGGTTGACATGCAGGAGGTGCTTAATCAGTCTCTAAACACTGGAGTTGCGTTTGCAGTTCGACAGATGGGGAAGGGTACCTTTGCGAAATACATGGAGAGCTTCGGCATTGGAGAAGAGACGGGAATTGATTTGCCAAATGAGATTCATGGACTCGTAGATAACTTAAAGAGTCCTCGAGATATTGAGTATGCTACTGCATCCTTCGGGCAAGGTATTGCAATGACCCCTATTGAAACAATTCGTGCACTTGCAGTTCTTGGTAATGGTGGGAAGCTTGTAAATCCGCGTATAGGGAAAAGAATTGAATATTCAATTGGTACTTCAAAGAAAATTGATCCAGGAGTACAAAAGGATGTTCTGAAAAAAGAAACTTCAGAAGAGATTACTCGAATGCTTGTGAAAGTAGTCGACAATGCACTTCTCCAAGGAAAAGTAAAAATGGAGCGTTACTCAATTGCGGCAAAGACCGGTACTGCTCAAATCGCTCGGGAAAGCGGGGGAGGCTATTATGAGAACAAATATCTCCACTCTTTCTTTGGCTATTTCCCTGCATTTGACCCTCAATTTATTGTATTTCTTTATAGTTATGATCCAAAAGGGGTAAAATACGCTTCTGAGACGCTCACGTACCCCTTTATGGATATCACTCAATTTTTGATAAACTACTATCAAATACCGCCAGACCGATAATCAATTATGAAAAACATTTTGAAGCAGGCAGTTGTGCTTATTATTACTTGGGAAGCGAAGATCGTTCTTCGTAAATATAAACCTAAGATTGTTGCAGTGACTGGAAGTGTGGGTAAGACCTCAACCAAGGATGCAATATTTTCTGTCCTCTCACATTTTTTCTTTGTTCGAAAAAGTGAAAAAAGTTTCAATAGTGAAATTGGAGTACCGCTCACTATTTTGGGATGTCCAAATGGTTGGAATAGCCCTGTGATATGGCTTAAGAATATTTTTGAAGGAATCGCACTTATCCTTCTTCCAAATCACTATCCAAAGTGGCTTGTGCTTGAAGTGGGAGCTGATAGGCCAGGAGATATAGAGAAAATCACCGAATGGATAAAGCCAGACATTGCAGTTGTGACGAGGCTTGCAAAAACACCGGTGCATGTAGAGTTTTTTGAGAGCGCTCAAGCAGTGTACAGAGAGAAGGCTTTTCTAGTGAAGGCAGTAAAGAGCGAGGGTTTTGTAATTTTGAATAGTGACGATGAGGATGTCTTGGCTTTCGGTGAATTTGCGATAGGGGAGAAGATGTTATACGGGACGCACACTCCCGCTGAAGTATCTGGCACAGGCTATGCCATCTCTTATGACAATAATGTTCCAACTGGAATATCTTTTGATGTTTCTTATGAAAGTAAATTAGGCAAGGTTGAAATTCTTGGCGGGCTTGGGGTTCAACAGATGTATCCAGCACTCGCCGCCCTCTCAGTGGGCCTTTCTCAAAAACTCTCACTCGAAAAGATGATCAAAGCACTTCGCACTCATCATCCTTCTCGAGGAAGAATGAAAATTCTTTCCGGAGTCAAAGACTCTGTCATTATTGATGACTCTTATAACTCTTCTCCCGTTGCTCTAGAAGAGGCGCTCAATACTCTTGAGAAGATTGAAACCTCTGGAAGAAAGATTGCAATGTTGGGCGACATGCTCGAGCTTGGAAACTTCTCTCCAGAAGAGCATAAAAAGGCAGGGGAGAAAGCGGGAAGTATTGTCGACCGATTGTTTACTGTAGGTGTGCGTGCTCGTGCGATTGCAGAAGGAGCGCTCAATGCGGGGCTTTCTGAAAAGAAAGTATTTCAATTTGAAGATTCAAGAGTTGCCGGTAAAGAACTAGAGACACAGATAAAGAAAGGGGATGTAATTCTCTTGAAAGGCTCTCAAGGAATCCGCATGGAGCGTGCGGTTGAGGAGATCCTTCTTCATCCAGAAGATAAGGAGAAGCTCTTAGTGAGACAAGATCCTGAATGGCAGGATAGATAGATTTATCTTTCTTGATAAAAGGCGTTATTTCTTGTATTCTTTTTTCTCAATGGCCCTATCGTCCCTGCCTGCCGGCAGGCAGGTAACGGTTAGGACGGAGCAAATTTATAAGTGAAGATTCCCATGGAATCGAACTTGATGTAAGTTAAATAACACTGGCCCTATCGTCTAACGGTTAGGACGAAGCCTTCTCAAGGCTTAAATCGGGGTTCGATTCCCCGTAGGGTCACAAAAAGACACAACAATCCCACCTGCGTGGGATTTTGTGCTTTTTGTGAGGTCGCAGACATGTTTCTTAGTAAAGAAACGGGCGAGACGGGGTCGGCAAGTACTTACGTATTTTGTGCGATTAGCTTCAAAATACTTAGTAACTTGTGACCACATAAGAACCGCGCACCGTAGGTGCTCAACCTGCTGGGTCTCAGTAGGACCCCTTGTTTAAAGGGGTGATCCTGGCTATGCTCTAAAGTGTGGATTTATTTAATTCAAAGGTGTTTTTGGTTTTGGTAGGTGTGTTTTTGAAATAATTATATGAAGTCAAAGGCCCTTCAAATGCTGGTTCCGGAGGGAAATCCAAATGGGATGAAGATAATTGAGCTTGCTGGATGGTCTGGCAAGTGTTTTGTGGTGCCCCGTCAGAGCTTACGTGAGCTTAAAGATCGCTCTGAAGTAAATCAGCCCGGCCTATATCTGCTATTTGGTGTAGATGAAAGTGCTTCTGATGAATTGGTATACATTGGTGAATCTGAAAACTTTTATAACCGGATAGCGAATCACAATTCAAATAAAGACTTTTGGACAATTGCTGTGATTTTCACTGGTGGATTAAATAGAGCATTTGTTAAGTACCTTGAATACAAAACGACCACGATCGCTCATGAGGCAGACAGAATGATTGTTCAGAACAAGGTTCAACCGCAAGAAAATACTCTTTCGGAATTTGAAAAAGTGACCGTAGAACAATACTTTGAGAACATCCAATTTATTCTTGGCGCAATTGGTTACGAGGTATTTGAAACAGTTGCTGAATCAATCAGTGATGCGAAAATCTATCACTTGAAGGCAGAGGGTGCGGATGCAAAGGCACAATTGCTCGCCGATGGCAGCCTTAATGTATTGAAAGGATCTCTCGCAAGAATCAGAGAAGCTGAATCATTTTGGGGATGGTCGCAGGCAGCACGCAAGCGGTTCTTGGAAGATGGAACTTTTGTAGATCATGGGGATGGCAAGTCTTATTCCTATACAAAAGATGTGTTGTTTAAGAGCCCATCTGCTGCGGCTGCCACCACGACCGGACGTGCTATTAATGGGTGGACAGCATGGAAAGACGATGCTGGTAATACATTGGATGACAATCTAAGAAAATAATTATGTTTGAGAACTCATTCAAAAACATAGACAAAATACTTCGCAACGACAACGCAGGTGGTGCGATGGATTATATTGAGCAAACTTCCTGGATTATCTTTTTGAAGTATCTTGATGATTTGGAAATTGAAAAAGAAAAGGCAGCAAAGCTTGCGGGTAAGAAGTATCAATTTATTCTTGAGCCGGAATACAGATGGAGTATTTGGGCGTGCCCTATGAATAAGGAAGGAAAGATTGATTACAATAGCGCACTGACTGGGGCAGATTTAAATTCTTTTGTTGACCAAAAGCTCTTTCCGTATCTCAAGAAATTTAAATCAGAAAGCCCTAACACGATTGAATATAAGATTGGCGAGATATTTAGCGAGCTCAAAAATAAGATAAAAAGCGGGTACGCACTTAGAGATATCCTCGACATTGTTAATGATTTGCATTTTCAATCAAGCGAAGAAAAACATGAGCTTTCTCATTTGTACGAAAGCAAAATTGCTGAAATGGGTAACGCTGGTCGTGATGGCGGACAGTATTACACCCCTCGCCCTCTCATTCGTTCAATTGTTAAATTAGTAGATCCTAAGATTGGAGAAACAGTATACGACGGTGCCTGTGGATCAGCGGGCTTTCTCATAGAGGCATATGACCACATGACGGAGAAAAGAGAGAGGCTTTCTTCGAAAGATTGGCAGGTCTTACATGAAAAGACTTTTTACGGTAAAGAAAAAATAACCCTTCCGTATATTATCGGTGTCATGAACATGATTCTACATGGTATTGATGCGCCAAATATCATTCACACCAATACATTGTCAGAAAATCTTGCAGACATACAAGAAAAGGATAGATTTGATGTGATATTAGCAAACCCACCATTCGGTGGTGGTGAACGAAAAGAAGTACAACAAAACTTTCCGATAAAAAGTGGAGAAACATCCTATTTATTCCTGCAACACTTTATAAAAAAGCTTCGAGCTGGTGGTCGTGCAGGTATTGTTATAAAAAACACCTTCCTATCAAATGATGATGCGGCAAGTTTACGAAAAGAGATCTTGAGTAGCTCTGGTTTACATACGGTACTTGATTTGCCAGGAGGTGTATTCCAAGCAGGTGTTAAAACTGTGATTCTTTTCTTTAAAAAAGGTAGTCCCACCAAGGAAATTTGGTATTACCAACTTAATCTTGATAGGAATCTTGGTAGGACAAATCCTTTAAACGAAAAGGACCTCGCTGAATTCATGGAACTATACAAGACAAGAGCAGATTCAAAGAATTCTTGGATTATAAATGTATCAGATATTAATCAGAGTACTTTTGATCTTTCGGTGAAAAATCCTAATAAAAAGAGTGAGGTTGTTTTAAGAGATCCTAAGAAAATCATCTCTGAAATGAAGGAGTTGGATGGTGGCGCAGATAAAATGTTGAGCGATATCTCTAAATTGATATAAGAATATGCCAGAAATACAAATACCAATTACAACTATAAAAGATGACTTTCAATATTTTTTGGACATCGAAAAAAATTCAAAGATATTCTTTTCTGGACAATTTGGTATTGGAAAGACGTATTTTCTAAATGAATTCTTTGCTTCTAATCAAAATTATGAGGTGTTTCACCTTTATCCGGTCAATTATCAGATATCAACCAATGAAGATATCTTAGAACTAATTAAATATGACTTGTTAGTTGAGCTAATTAAGAAAGACAAGGATATTCTGCAGACAGAAAACGTTAACGGCATAAAAGATTCCTCTCTACTGTTCTATTCTTGGTGCAAAAATAAACTGTCAATTAACTCCGTTCTTAAAGGTGTCTTTAATGTTACAAGTATGGTCTCTGATTTACCAATCGATCCAACAGTGGGTCTATTGGGCAAACTCGGCCGCCCTCTAAGTGATTTGCTTGATATTGATAAGGAATTTCAGGAATTTAAAACTGACTATCAATCCGGTGAGAAAGGTAAGGCTGAAAAATATCTAGAGGCTATCCGCGCAAAAAATATTTCTGAAGTTGATTATATAAGCCATTTATTAAAGGAAAGGATTTCGTCGATAAAAAAAGACAAGAAGAGCATACTGATCATTGATGACCTGGATAGAATTGATCCTGAGCATATATTTAGAATACTTAATATACTTTCTGCGTATTTTGAAAAAGAACATGAAAACAAATTTGGATTCGATGCAATAATTATTGTTGCAGATTATACAAACCTTAGAAGTATTTTTAGACACAGATATGGTCCAGAGACTGACTTCTCAGGGTATATAGATAAATTCTTCTCAGTGAGTCCTTATTATTTTGACAACAAAAAAGCGGTCTTAGATTTGGCTGACGAGATAGCGAAGAGCATCAAAAACGAGGAACCGAATCTCGCTGGTGCCATCGACGACAGTGGCTATATTAAGATCTTCATGAGATATGTGTTTGCTAAAACTATAGAGGCAGAGTCGATAAATCTCAGACAATTGTTAAAATCCACCAAGTATCAACTTACAGAATTCCGAAAAGGTAGTTACAGTGAGGATTATTTTTCAGATAATTTTTTAAAGATTTTTAACAAAGCCATTAAGGCTGCGATACATAGTTTTTCAAATACAGATGTTTTTATAGAAAATCTTAATAAAATTAAAAATGTAAGGGTACCAGAACATGTGAGAATTCGAACTCCGTACGGTAAATATATAAATTCGATGCTGATTTCGCTTGGCACCAAACCACCAGCAGAACAAGCAGACTCAGTATATTGGGGAAAATACTTAATCAAAAAAGACCTCTCAGGTCGAGATTTCTTTGTAGTTGAACAAGGTGATGTAGAACATCTATTTATTGACTTACTTGTGGAGTATATAAAAAGCAAGAAGTATCAAAGAACTAGTTATAGAGATTATGAAAATTAACTGGCAAACAAAAAATATTGAGGATTGTATAGATAAGATTGCCTATACAAATAAAATTCATCGAAAAGATTTTATGGAGTCCGGCATTTTTCCTGTAATTTCTCAAGAACGAGATTTAATTAATGGCTATTGGAATAAAAAAGAAGATGTCTTTCATGTTTCAAAACCAGTTGTTGTTTTCGGTGATCACACTCAGATTTTAAAATATATTGATTTTGATTTTGTACTTGGTGCTGACGGGGTGAAACTATTGCAACCAAAAGAGTTTTTATATCCAAAATATCTTTATTATTTCTTGCAGAGTATTAATCTTCGAAATCTTGGGTATGCCCGTCATTATCGACTTTTGAAAGAAAAAGACATAACTTACCCAGAATCCATCTTTGAACAGAAACGAATTGCAAAAACTCTTGATGAGGCTTTTGAAAAACTAGAAAAAGTAAAACAAAATACAGAAAAAAACTTACAAAACTCAAAAGAACTTTTTGAATCGTATTTGAATAATGTTTTTTCTAATATTGGGAAAAACTGGGGGGATAAAAAACTAGGCGATTTTATTAGATTAGAATATGGGAAACCACTTCCTGATTCAAAACGTAAGCAAGATGGCAGTTATCCAATATATGGTGCCAATGGTGAAAAAGGTAGAACTAATGAATTTTATTTTGATAATCCTAGTATAATTGTTGGTCGTAAAGGAACTGCAGGGGCTCTAAATCCGACAGAGGATAAATTCTGGCCTCTAGATGTCACGTACTTTGTTACCTTTGATAACTTGAAATATGATTTAAAATTTATTTATTATTTATTATCGACACTGGATTTACCCTCGCTCGCTAGAGGAGTAAAACCAGGAATAAATAGGAATGAGGTTTATTCGATTGGTGTAACCATTCCAAATTCTCTCAAAGAACAAAAACAAATTGTTAAAAAACTTGATCAACTTTCTGAAAATACTCATAAATTGGAATCTCTGTACAAACAAAAACTTGAGAGCATCGAGGAGCTAAAGAAATCTCTACTCCGTAGAGCTTTTACTGGGGGATTGTAAGTTGTTAACGCTTTTGACTTACAAGTTAACATTTGTTAACATTATTGACGCAATAGAGTTAACAACAAAATTATGGAAAATAAGGGGAAAAAGGCAATATTTGTATCAGTAGCAGAGTTAGCCAAACTTTTAGGTATCAGCCGAATTGCTGTTTTCAATAAAATTAAAAAAGGTCAAATTCCCGCTCAGAAAATTGGGCGTTCCTATGCTGTTTCCATGGAAGATGTTTCTGACCTAGTAAACGGCCATAACTCTGATGTTTTAACAGATGATAAAAAAGAGGAAATAAAAAAAGCGGTAGAGAAAGTAGTAAAAGAATACGGAGAGACCTTAAAACTCCTTGGTAAAGAATAAAATGAAATTAAAAAGAGTTACAGTTAAAGATGTTGAATACACAGCACATAGACTAGCAACTGAAACGATGTCGTGGACTGAGCCGATACCAGATTTTAGTACTCGTTATACGAATTCCTTGGAAAGATGCCTCGAGACACCCTTTCAGTCGTTTGGGGGACGACAGCTTTATCCGGGGCTTGTAAAAAAAGCTGCAATACTTTTTTATTTGATGGTTAAAAATCATCCCTTTCAAAATGGAAATAAACGGTTAGCAATGACAACTCTTTTTATGTTTCTTTTTAGGAATAAAAAATGGGTCGAAGTCGATACTCAAGAATTATATAACTTTGCGCGTTGGGTTGCAGAAAGTAATGCAAAACTAAAAAGTGATACTGTTCGAGCGATCGAGACATTTCTTGATACTTACATAACCGATATTAAATAAACTCATGAACGAATCCGAAACTAGAGCTGAATATATCGATCCAAAACTAAAAGAATCTGGCTGGGGTGTCGTCGAGGGGTCTAAAGTCCTTCGAGAATCTCGCATATCTCCAGGAAAGATTGAAATGGGTGGCGTACCTCAAAAGCCGGAAATCGCTGATTATGTTTTAGTGTATAAAAACAGAAAACTTGCTGTAGTCGAGGCAAAGAAAGAGTCTCTCAATCCTACTGAGGGAGTGCAACAGGCAAAGGCCTACGCTGGTAAGCTTCAGACAGCTTTTTCTTATTCAACTAATGGACACGAGATATTTGAGA
Organism: uncultured Candidatus Saccharibacteria bacterium; assembly: GCA_964603485.1. Taxonomy (GTDB): domain Bacteria; phylum Patescibacteriota; class Minisyncoccia; order Phycocordibacterales; family Zambryskibacteraceae; genus CAYVDB01. The sequence goes on along the minus strand of CAZRVE010000007.1, from coordinate 27,446 downwards.
TAGACATGAAGTCTGGTGGTGAGCGCTCAGTCATCACCTTTCCAACTCCAGATGAATTATGGAATAAGATCTATTCAGAACATAATGAATGGAAGAATAAATTTGCAGATGTAGTTTCCCAGGATGCGAATGGTAGTAAATCAGCTCGTTATTATCAAGAAATTGCAGTTAATCGAGTGATGGATGCTGTTGCAGAGGAGAAGTCTCGAGTGTTGCTTACGCTCGCAACGGGCACAGGTAAAACATTCATAGCTTCTCAAATTGCGTGGAAACTATTTCAAAGCAGATGGAATATAAGTCGAGATGGCAAGAGACAATCTCGAATTCTTTTTCTAGCCGATAGAAACATCTTAGCCGATCAAGCTTTTAATGCTTTCAGCGCTTTTCCTGAAGATGCCTTGGTCCGCATTACGCCAAATGATATTCGTAAGAAAGGTGGTGTTCCAATGAATGGAAGTATTTTCTTTGCCATCTTCCAAACCTTCATGAGTGGTCCAAGCGGAACTCCTTACTTTGGTGAATATCCAAAAGATTATTTTGATTTCATCATTATTGATGAATGTCACCGAGGTGGCGCAAACGATGAATCAAACTGGAGAAGTATTCTTGAGTATTTTTCTTCTGCGGTACAACTTGGTCTCACTGCAACACCAAAGAGAAAAGACAATGTGGACACATATAAATATTTTGGTGAGCCGGTGTATATCTATTCACTCAAGGAAGGGATTAATGATGGATTCCTTACGCCATTCAAAGTAAAGCGAATTAAGACTACGCTCGATGAATATATTTATACCTTTGACGATACCGTTATCGAAGGAGAGGTTGAAGAAGGAAAGGTTTATAAGGAGAGTGATTTTGCTCGTGGGAATATTCATATTCGTGAGCGAGAAGAAAATCGCGTAAAAGTATTATTGAATGAAATAAACCAGAATGAAAAAACGATAGTGTTTTGCGCTACACAAGATCACGCGCTTCTTATCCGTGATTTGATAAACAAGCACAAGAAAAGTACAGATCCAAATTATTGCGTTCGAGTTGCCGCCAACGATGGACTTTTAGGTGAAGAGTATCTTCGCCAGTTCCAGGATAATGAAAAGACTATACCTACCATCCTTACCACCTCACAAAAGCTTTCTACTGGTGTTGATGCGCGTAATATAAGAAATATCGTCTTGATGAGACCAGTAAAGTCAATGATCGAATTCAAGCAGATTGTTGGACGAGGCACACGACTTTTTGATGGTAAAGAATACTTTACGATTACTGATTTCGTAGATGCATACCGTCACTTTCTTGATCCTGAGTGGGATGGTGAGCCTATTGATCAAACTACTGAGGAAATAGAAGAAAACGAACCTAAGTCAGAAAAAGGAGCTACTGAATCAGGCTCATTACCCGAACCTGAAGAAAGACCGCAGAAGTTAAAAATTAAGTTGCGTGATGGCAAGGATAGAGAAATACAGCACATGATCCAAACATCCTTTTGGAGTGCAGGTGGAAAACCAATCTCAACTGAGGAGTTTTTGAATAATCTTTATGGAACCTTGCCTAATTTATTTAAAGATGAAAAACAACTCCGAGATATTTGGTCAAATCCTCAAACCCGAAAGGTATTGCTCGAAAAACTAGATGAGATGGGTTACGGAAAGGAACAACTCGAATCTATACAAAAAATTATTAATGCTGAGAACGGTGACTTGTTTGATGTCCTTGGGTATATCGCTTTTGCGCTACAACCCATCACTCGAGCTGAAAGAATTCAAAATACGAAATACGATATTCTTGATGGTTTGCAAGAAAAGCAAAGAGAGTTTGTACAGTTCGTACTTGCGAAATATCAAGAAAGAGGTGTCGAAGAACTAGACGAAGAAAAATTGCCAAACTTATTGAATCTAAAATATAAAGCAATTTATAATGCAGAAAAATTGCTTGGGAATGTTGATAGTATTCGTTCGGTTTTTTTTAATTTTCAAAAAGTTTTATATACCAAATAAGAGACATGTGATTAATGGCATAAGCCCTATAGGGGATTGTCTGGGGTATTGTTTTTTGACACTGGCGACTATTATCTGAGAATACTCTTGACCCCCTCACATTTTCATGCTATTAAAAACCCCAGAACAACTCCCAAACTCTTCATAGGATCAATCCATGAACAGTCCGTATAAGTACGAGCTCAAAGAGCTCGTGAGCCGAGAGATCACCCTCGATCGCGACGGTGCCCCGAGTCTCAAGGGGGACTCTGTTAGAGATAAAAGAAGGAGGCTGTGTTCTGGCTCTTCCAGGCCCGACATCTGACAGCAGCAACTTCGTCTTCGTTGCTTACGAAGACATTCGAGGCGTTGGGCGCGTCGATTGGGATAGCCAGAAGATCGGCAAGTGAGCCTTTCTCGTTGGGCTTTTAAATCTCAGGAATTATCCTGGGGTTTTTTTATTTAGGACCTACGTGAGGTAATAGAAAAGGTATACTGTTTCTATGAAGTTGTGTTTTTCTATGGTGCTGCGGGTAGCAATTTAGTAAAAATATAATTGCGACGACATGATAAGAAAACGAGAAGAAAAAGATAATGAGGTAATCATGAGTATTTGGCGTGAATCCTCAAACCTAGCTCATCCTTTTTTAAGTGCTGCTTTTGTAGAGAAAGCAGAACAGGATATGAGGGATATTTATATTCCTAATACTGAAACTTGGGTTTATGAAGATAGCAATACTGTTGTTGGTTTTATTAGTATGCTTGGAAATGAGATAGGGGGACTTTTTGTGCTCCCCAGCAATCATTCAAAAGGAATTGGAACACAGTTGGTAAACTTTGTTAAAGAATTTCATGATGAATTGGAAGTAGAAGTTTTTGAGAAAAATACTATAGGGAGAGCTTTTTATGAGAAATATGGTTTTACTCCAATAAAACAGTATCATCATGTAGAAAGTGATAATGAAGTCTTGAGATTGCGTTTTAAAAGATAGGATCAATAATCAAAGGTTTATGGAAAACAAAAATAACACAATTTTCACAACATTAATGGTTCTCGTAGTGGGCCTCATTGCTGGCTATCTATTTGGCATGAGTAATACCAAGGGCACGTCTCAAATGACCCACCAAATGCCAGACGGTTCTCGTATGTCGGGAAGTGATATGCATGCAACCATGGATGGAATGATGATGAATCTAGAAGGAAAAACAGGTGAGGCTCTTGAAAAAGCTTTTCTTGATGAGATGATCGTTCACCACGAAGGGGCAATTGAAATGGCCCAATCACTCCTTAAGGGAACAAATCGTCCAGAGCTCGTAAAACTTGGGAACGACATCATCACGGCTCAAACGGGGGAGATTCAAATGATGAAAAAGTGGCGGATGGAATGGTTTTCAAATTAACCCGTTTGTATCTATAGATAGATAGTGCGTTATTAAATTAATATGAAAAAGAAAATGTGGTACTTAATTTTAGGAGTGGCATGTATCGTCCTCGTATCTGGATATCTCTATACGCGGCATATTGCAAAAAATACACCAAGCATCATCGGTAATGAGTATGATGAAAAGATGAAAGCGGATCAATCGCAGGATCGAAACGAAGAAGCTAAGATGCAATAAAGAGAAGAGGACGAAAATCAATTTTCTTTCTATTATTTACAAAATCTTTTCTCTATTGTAAAAAGGAAGAGGATTTTCTTTCGGCAACCGTGTCACAGGGGGAGACATGCGACGAGTTCGCGAATGGTATCTGGAGCCCTTGAATCAGCATGCCCGTGAGGTCTTTGCTCGCGAGATTGATTCTCAGATCGAGCCGAGCGAAAAGAAGGTCTTTCAGAGTCGTAAGCCTGTCCGTGTCTGGCAGTGCTCCGAATCGCAGAGAGACTTCTATGTGAAGAGTGTGGGCACATCAGAGCTGCAGTTCAAAGTATGGACCGCTTTTGAGGGAGAGCTCCTTCGTTTGTGGAAGATCGATTCCAAGAAGCGGGCGGAGGCGAGCAAGGTGCGCAGGCGGGTTGAGGCTATCAAGCAGGGGAAGAAGGTTCCCAAGCTGATGGCGGGTAAAGAGTCCTAAGGGGCTCTTTTTTTGTAAGAATACCCACAAGGGCACGTCTCCATAGGGGACAGGTGGATGCTATAATCTACTCTGTTATTATCATTTATTTCTTCATTATGAATCTTAAAAAGATAGGTGTGGGACTCATGGCTCTTACGTTCGCTCTCTCGGGAACGGTCGTATTGGCAGAAACTGGGTCAGATAAAGATCAAAAGAAAACAAACATTATTCAAAAGATTGAGGAGTCTGCTCGAAAGAAGATTGAAAAGGTTGAATCAGAAATGATTCGAAGAGGAGAATATCAGCCAATCATCCTTGAGGTTGGACCAAAAGGAAAGGCACTTATTCGAGGAAAGATTGAATCAATCTCTACGACTACTGGTTCAACGACTGGCGTCTTGAAGCTTAAGAGTTGGGGAGGATCATGGACAGTGAATGTCTACTCTGATACAGAAGTTGCAGGAAACAACCGAACACTTAATGGTTGGAAAGTTGGAGACTATGTGGGAGCTCGAGGACAAATCGATCCTGATAAGACTCTTACTATTGACGCAACTGTAGTACGAAACTGGTCAAACGCTGGCGAAGTACGTATTCAGAAGATAGAGGATAAGACAGAAAAGAAAATTGAAAAGGTTGAGCGAAGTGATGATGTTCCTTCAACATTCGTCCCTGCAATTACTGCAGAGAAAGCAAAAGAACTTGCTCTTATCGCACTTCCTGGAAAGACAATAATTAAGGTTGAGCTTGATAAAGAAGAGGGTAAGATTGTGTGGAGTGTGCGCTTTGACGGTGAGCGACGTGTAGACATTGACGCAACAACCGGCGCAGTAGTTCGTGTGAAATAATAAACCTCTCTAGGTTTTTGCAAAACACCCCGACCTTGGTTGGGGTGTTTTGTTATAATGGCGACAATGAAAAAGGAAACCTTTGCTGAGAGAGTCTACGGAGTGGTAAAGAAAATACCAAAAGGGGAGACTCGAACCTATAAAGAAGTTGCCTGGGCGGTAGGAAAACCGAATGCATTTCGTGCGGTGGGTACTGCGCTTTCTAAAAATGTAGATCCAAAAGTTCCATGCCATAGAGTGATACGCTCAGATGGAAAGATTGGAGAATATAATCAGATAAATGGACCGAGCAAGAGGGAATTACTAAAAAAGGAAGGAGTTATTTTGTAAGAAAAAACGCCGTCTCCCGATAAGTTGGGGACGGCGTTGTGTTATCGGGCCTGGGCCCGAAGTTCGAGTGTGCCACGATCGATCTCGAAGTCTGCAGTCGTGATTTGGTCTTCACGAGCGCAAACGGAGACGCTTCTTGAGGCAATACTCTTTTTTGGGATACTTCCCGAGATGGGAAAGCACTGTCGTCGTTGGGAAGGCCCTGTGCCTCCAACCGTGTTCGGAATGGGAAGGCTAACCGTGAACTCGGTAGCATTCCCGAGAGAGACGGTGCCGACCTGCTGACCAGCAACGTAGACCGACACGGGGTCGGGGCTGTTGATGTTGTTGGCAACAACTCGGAACTCAGCTTCCTCAAATTGATCGCAGGCACCAAGAAAGATGCTTGCTAGAAGGCTGAGCACGAGGCCTGCACGACGAGCGAGGGTCTGAAAGAACATGGAGTTCTCCGGAAAGGGTTGTCTGTATACATTATACCATATATAAATAAAAAAGCAAGTATCAAAATGCGTAACAAAAAAAGCGACCGCGTGCCTTTGTTACGCAATGTAGAAAAAGAATTTATTTATAAAAAATTATTTCAATGCTGCCCTTATGTTGGGTTTTATTAAAAGAAAAACCCGTTCCGACATGTGTCGGAACGGGGGTTAGATCACTCCATCAAGGAATCCGTAGCGGATTGCCTCTTCTGGGGTAAGTTGACGCTCTTGGTCGAGGAAGTATTCGAGATCTGCTCGATTCTCGAAATATTTCGACCTTGCCAACAGGATTTGAATGATTGCTTCATGATTGGTTTGTGCCTCATGAAGCAGTTCATCGAATTTCCCCAAATGATAACGGATGAAATCTCGTTTTCCCGTATCATGTTTTACCATGAAGGGATTGGGATCCATCGTACCTGTGTCGTGGATGACAAGGATTGAATTTGGGGTGGCAACTCGGATCGCACAACCCTGTAAGGCCATGAATCCCGCAGAAGCTGCTTTCCCTTCAACTTTCCCGATGATGCGTTGGGGGCTTGTCCTGAAGGACTCGTTTAGGGCAATTCCTGCCTTTACGTGTCCCCCGATTGAGTCTACAAGGAAGAGAATGTCTCCTTCTTCTGCTTGCATCTCTCCAAGCTTGAACTTTACGCTCGCGGCAACCTGATTTAACAGAGAGCCACGGACGCTCAGTATACGATTCGGGGGAACCCGAGTCGTAAGCTCAAGGAGAGACGGGCTCGTCTCTACGCTGCTCATGATGGGGTTCTCGAGAAAATGGGTGACGAAAAGGTGCGTTGAGGACTTGATTTCCTCTTTTTTCTAGTATAGAATAGTAGCATGAGCTTAGGATTTCGTCAATACTAAGATTCTTGATCAATAATAATCAAAAAAATATGGAAGGCGACAAAATGGAACACGTACAGGATGAACACAACGAGGAGGTAGCAGAAGGTGAGAAAATTGGATACCAAGGAAGAGATGGATCAATGCATTTCTTTGGATCTCCAGAAGAGCTCGCAGCTTTCAGAGAAGAAGAGAATAATCGAGATAATCACTAGTTAGAAAAATCCCCCGCCTATGGCGGGGGATTTTTGTATGCGAGTGTTATACTATTAACAAAATAGTATATGGAAATACGTTCGTTTATTCCTGAAAATAAATTTAAGAGTCCAGAAGAAGAGAAAAAATTTCTTCAGGAGCATATCGCAGAGCAAGAAAGAGGTCTCCATGAGAGGGGAGCTGAAATTGTGCGTGATGATATTATTCGAGAAAGTCTTGGTACGTATAAGACGCTTCCCTCAGAACATGTGCTTGACCGAGATCTCTCGCTTAAGACCGAGAAGATCCACTCGCTTGTTGAAAACCTCTCTCCAGAGCCTCATGACAAAAAGATTGAAGAGCTCTTGGTGATTCTTAATACTAAAGGGATTAAAAATGTAATTGCGGTTATTGAAAAGCTCGGTGATCCGCATCTCGAAGACGATTTTCATCGTTTTCTCGTTCAGTATGTAAAGAAAGGTTTTACGATAAAAGGACTTTTACCTAAGGCGCCCCTTTCAAAGGCGCTCCACATGACACTTTATGAAGTGGTGCTCCCTGAAAGGAAAGAGGGGGAAAAAGCTCCTCTCAAAGAAATTCTTTCTGGAATGGAGCAATTCTATGCAGGAATGCTTTCTGTTTCGGGCGAAGATGATCCGCGAGAAAATCACATTGTGCTTGAGATTGGAAATAGTAATGGTAGCTCTGAATTTGTTTTCTATGTTTCCGTACCAAGGAGTAAACAAGATTTATTTGAAAAGCAGATCCTTTCAATCTTTCACGAAGCTCGAGTGAGTGAGCTTTCTGATGACCATAATATTTTTAATGAAGAAGGATATTCTGTGGGTGCGGTCGCGGTTTCTTCGGGTAATCCAATCTTTCCTTTAAAAACATATGAATCTTTTGATCACGATCCTCTCAATGTGATTTTGAATAGCTTCTCTAAGATATCAAAAGATGGAGAAGGTGCCTGCCTTCAAGTGCTTATGTCTCCTGCGGGGACGTATCATCAGAAGCGATATGAATATGCGCTTTCTCAAATTGAAAAAGGTGTATCAGTGAAAGAGGCGATTGATCTTCCGGAGACATTTTCACAAGAAGTATCAAAGACCGTTCGTGAGCTATTTTTCTCGAAAAAGAAAAATCCGAATGAAGAGAAGAAGCCTGCGGACCCGCTTGTGCTTGAACGGATAAGACAAAAAATTTCAAAACCAATTGTAGGTGTATCTTTGCGTCTCGTAGTTTCAGCCCAAAAAGAAGATCGCGCGCGAGCAATCCTTTCTGAGATTGAATCGGGTTTCAATCAGTTTGATAACCCTCAGGGAAACACTCTTCGCTTTAGAGAACAAAAGGGAGGTAATTTAAAAAAACTTTTCCGCAACTTTGCATTCCGCGCCTTATCTCGAGAGGAGCTCATTCCGCTTAACCTTTCTGAGTTGACCACGCTTATACACTTCCACACGCTTGCGCTTAAAGGAGTCTCTCAGCTTAAGACGTTGGCCTCAGGCACAGCACCTGCGCCAATTGACCTTCCTCAGGAAGGAACAGTCCTTGGGGTAAACACTTATCGGGGAGGGCAGGCGAAAGTCTATATTACGGACGAAGATCGTCTGAGGCATTTCTATACCATCGGTCAGACAGGAACAGGAAAATCTACGCTTCTTAAGAACATGATTGTTCAGGATATAGAAAGAGGGAACGGAGTGTGCATGATTGATCCACACGGCTCAGATATTTTGGACGTACTTTCTCATGTGCCAAAAGAGCGTATGAAGGATGTGATCTACTTTGATCCAAGTTATGCGGATCGGCCGATGGCTTTGAATATGCTTGAGTATGATCGGGCCTTCCCTGAGCAGAAAACTTTTGTAGTAAATGAGCTCTTTAATATATTTCAAAAATTATATGGTGCGGTGCCGGAATCTATGGGGCCGATGTTCGAACAGTACTTCCGAAATGCAACCATGCTTGTAATTGAGGATCCTGACACAGGATGCACCCTTCTTGATGTATCAAGAGTGCTTTCGAATAAAGAATATCGTCAGATGAAGCTTTCTCATTGTAAGAATCCAATCGTGACGCAGTTTTGGAGAGAGATCGCTGAGAAGGCGGGCGGCGAGGCTTCTTTAGCAAACATTGTCCCGTATATTACTTCAAAGTTTGATGTCTTTCTTGCAAATGACATTATGCGTCCGATTATTGCTCAAGAAAAATCGTCTTTTGATTTCCGAGATATCATGGATAACAAAAAGATTCTCTTGGTAAATCTTTCAAAAGGACGCTTGGGAGACATCAATGCAAATCTTATTGGACTCATTATCGTAGGAAAGATTCTTATGGCAGCGTTGTCACGAGTAGATTCTCTCGGCCGTGACCTTGCGCCGTTTTATCTCTATATTGATGAGTTTCAAAACATCACTACTCCATCGATTGCGACCATTCTCTCTGAGGCAAGAAAATATAAACTTTCACTCTCTATTGCGCATCAATTTATCGGGCAACTTTCTGACGATATTAAGAATGCGGTGTTTGGAAATGTGGGAACCATGGCCTGTTTCCGTGTGGGCACTGACGATGCTGAATATCTGGCGAAGCAATTTGAACCGGTGTTTACTTCTCAGCAAATTATTAACATTGAGAATCGGCATGCATATCTCAAGATGTTGGTTCATGGTAAACCAGTAAAGCCTTTTGATATTGAAACGCTTCCACCGTCTCCGAGAAACGAAGCGAACGTCGAGGAGATGAAGCTTCGCTCATACGATCTCTATGGAAGGGATAGAATCGATGTGGAGCAGGAGATTTTGAGTAAATACAACTCTCTTTCAGAGAAAAAAATATAAAAAAATCAGGGCACCCGTGGGGGGTGCCCTTTTGTGTTACTCCGTTCCTGATGGCGGAAGAACTTCTCCGTCCACTTCAATCCATGCCGGGAGACGGTGTAGATCTGCCGGCTTGGGTCGAATGTCTTGTTTTGTGGGTTCGGGGTGACCTTGGCGGACCTCTGCGAGAATTTCTCGCTGGAGAGCTTCCGGTACTTCATGGGGTTCCTCTCGTACCGGCTTTGGAGCTTCCTTCATCTTACCTCGATGTGGCAGTGGGGTTTCGTCATGGTTGCGTCTCCGCTTCCTGAAGAGGGCGGCGGCCCGGGACATGAAGTCTCGTAGGCTTTCACCTTCTTCTCCGTAGCGTGGAAAGAGTTCGTTTGCGACATTGAAGAAGTCGCTACGTTTACTTTTTCCACCGTGGGACTCTCTTGCACGCTCCAAGCGCTCTCCGAAGTCTCTTCGGAGCGAAGCACTTACCGTGTCGACTCCGTGCATATAGATTCTCCAGATCAGAAATGGAATGAGCCTCTTTCTACTCTTAATACTATCACGTTTTTACATAAAAGTCAAATATGTGTGGATAAGAAAAAAACCCCAAGAATAAGGGGTTTTTCGGTAAGACAAGAGATGCTAGGCGAGAAGAGAGTCTACAGCCTTCTTTACAAGGGCGCCGTCTGCTTTTCCCTTGAGTTCTTTCATAATTCCTCCAGTAAACATCCCTGCTTTTGTTTTATCGATTTCTCCTGCTTGTTCGATTTTGTTTTTTACAAAAGTAATGATTTCTTCTTCAGACATTTGTGCAGGTAAATAGGTTTCAAGGATTTTGAGTTCAGCTTCTTCGCTTTCAACCAGATCAAGACGGCCGCCTGCTTTGAATTGCTCAATTGAATCTTTTCTCTGCTTCACCCCTCGGCGAATAAGGTCGAGCACTTCTTCGTCGGAGAGCTCTTCGGTAGGCTTTCTCTTCTTTGCCACGAGCTCATTAGTGCAGGCGGCGAGTAGTCCTCGGATGGTGTTCAATCGAACGGCGTCTTTGGCAAGCATAGCTTCCTTTATCTGGTCTTTTATTTTTTGATGCATAGTTCGTTAAGTATAACGTTTTTCATGACGAAGATTAAGGGGTGGTATAATGGTTTCACTATGCCAGAAAACCTTGCTTTCTACGTTTTCATTTTCGTTATTCTTATGTTGAACATGGTGATTCTGTGGCGTCTTATGAAACGTGGTGGGGGAGAGAAAGATGAGGGCTCTGGACTCCTTCTCATTCAAAACCAGTTCAATGAATTAGTAAGGAATATGAATGATTTAACCCGTGTGGTTGATGACCGCATGGTGGAGTCTTCAAAACAGCTAAATGATGCTCTTCGGCACTCTTCAAGCGAATCGGTAAAAATCATTCGTGATATTACGGAGCGACTCACCCGACTGGATGAAACTAATAAGCAGGTGGTTTCTTTTGCAGATCAGTTGCAATCGCTTCAGGATATATTAAAGAATCCAAAACAAAGAGGGGTATTGGGCGAGTATTATCTTGAAACATTGCTTAAGAATGTATTGCCTCCAGGAAGTTATGAGACTCAATATAAGATTGGAAAAACGGATGAGGGGGCTGATTTGATTGTGGATGCAATTGTGAGGGTGAAGGACTATATCATTCCTGTGGACTCAAAGTTTTCGCTTGAAAACTACAACCGTATTGTGGATGAGAAGGATCAAGTAGAAAGAGCGAGACTCGAAAAGGTGTTTTTGAACGACTTAAAATTGAGAATCGTAGAGACTTCAAAATATATTCGACCTGAAGACGGGACGACTGATTTTGCGTTTATGTTTATTCCTCATGAGGCGATTTACTATGATCTTTTGGTAAATAAAATTGGGGAGATAAAGGGGGAAGATACAGAAAACCTTGTGCAGAGAGCAGCGAATAAGTACAAGGTTATTATCGTCTCTCCTACTTCATTCCTTGCATATCTACAGACCGTCCTTCAAGGACTTAAGGCACTTCGTATTGAGGAGGAGGCAAAAAATATCATTAAGCGCGTGGATGAGCTTGGAAAACATATTGCTTCTTATGAGGTCTATCATGGGAAACTTGGAGCTTCGCTTGCAACTACGGTTTCTCACTTTAATGCTTCAAGAAAAGAGCTTGGAAAGATTGATAAGGATGTGATGAGGATTACGGAAGAGGCGGTGGGGATAGAACCTCTCGTGCTCGATAAGCCTATACTTGAGGAGTAATTTCCTGGGGATCATTTTGGTGTACCACAATAAACTTTTTTGTTAGTATAAAAAAGGACCTAGCCAAGGGGGTGAAAAAATGCAGAAGTTCAGCCGAAACGCGGTCAGGCGGAGGTTGTTGGGAGGGGTCGTGAACCCCTCTCTCGCGAAGCGGTGTTTCGCTGGAGGCACGTGCAGTGCCGGCGGTATCTGGTAGCTCACCTTGGAGAGCTCTATATGAGAAGCTCAACAGTCACAGGAGGTGATCCAGTCTTTCCTAGGAGTGATCCTAGGACATAGCAGGTTCAAGTCCACCCTTTGCCGGGTGGCCTTTTTTCTTCTTGCAAAATATAGGATTTTCTATAGAATAGCTCCATCATGCCTAAAACAGCAGCAAAAACCGCAAAGCCAAAAGCAGAGAAGGCAAAAGCTCCAAAGAGTGATGTCTTCGCTGTGATTGCTACTGGCGGAAAACAATATCTCGTAAGCGAGGGAGAAAGTCTCAAAATTGAAAAGATTAAGGGAGAGTTTAAGGAGGGTGATTCTATTACTTTCGATGAGGTCTTACTCGTTGACGATGGGGGAACTACCAAGGTTGGTGAGCCTACCGTTTCAGGATCTAAGGTTACAGGTACCCTTGAGAAAATAGGAAGAGCTCAGAAAGTTGTGGTTATTAAATACAAACAAAAGAGCCGATACTTCAAGAAAAACGGACACCGACAGCCATATTTTCAAGTAAAGATCACTTCAATCAAATAAGATTTCAAAAACCCCGACGCTTGTCGGGGTTTTTGTTAACATTTGATTTTCTTTAGTGGCGGTTGGAGAGGGCGTTTTTGAGAGTGTCGGAATCTGAGTATTCGAGTTCTACTCCCGTTGAGAGACCCCTTCCGAGAATTGAGATTTTAATTTGCTCTTCACTAAACTCTCTTCGAAGTTCTTTCTGGATATAGTCTTCAGTGTTCTCACCCTCAGGGTTTGCATTCATGGCGACAATTATCTCTCGAACAGTACCTTCTTTTTTGATGCGTTTTTTGAGCTCTTCAATGCGAACTTTCTTTTCGGGTTCTTTTTCAAGGATAGGGACGGTTCCTCCTAGTACAAAGTACATCCCTTCGTAGGTGTGGGTTTTTTCGATATTTTCTAAATCTACATCTCGAGCAATAACCAGAAGTTTTGTTTTGTCTCGACTAGATTCTGCGCAGATAGGACAGAGAAGGGAATCGTTTGCATTTTTAGGGAAATAACGGAAACAGGAAGAGCAGGTTTTTATCTCCAAAGAAAGCTCTTTGAGGAGAGTTTGAAGTTCCTCTAAGTAGCCCCTATTTCGAGAGAGTAAGAAATACACAAAACGCTTGGCTTGGCGGGGGCCAATACCTGGAAAGTCGGAGAATATTTTTATCAGACGGTTGAAGGAATTCATTGTTTAGAAATCTCGAAATTCTTTCTCGGTTCCGCTGTAGTTTGCTTTATCGAGGGATTGGAAAGTTGCTTTCTGAGCGTTAAAGAAGAGTTCAACTTTTCCCGTTTCTCCATTTCGGTGTTTTTCAATAAGAATTTCTGCGATGTTTGTTTTTTCGGATTCTTCTTTGTATTTGTCCTCTCGATGAATAAACATCACCACGTCGGCGTCTTGCTCAATGGAGCCTGAGTCTCGCAAGTCAGAGAGTCGAGGGCGACCTCCGCGCTGTTCTACTGCACGAGAGAGCTGAGAAAGGGCAATGACAGGAATATCGAGCTCACGGGCAAGGTTTTTTAGGGATCGTGAGATTTCAGTGACCTGTTGTACCAGGTTATCGTTTGCTTTGGTGTTTGTAGGAACCATAAGCTGAAGGTAATCCACCACTAAGAGTCCCAGACCCTTTTCGCTTTTGAGACGACGAGCAACTGAGCGCATCTTTAGAATATTGTTCCCTGGTTGATCATCTATATAAATAGGAGCCTGAGAAAGCTGATCAAGAGATTGGCGGATTGAAGCGAAGTCATCTTCTCGGGAAAGTTTTCCTGTACGAAGCTTCCATGCGTCCACGTTTGATTGTGCCGCAAGCATACGGTCTACGAGTTGCTGGGAGCTCATTTCAAGAGAGAAAATTCCTACAGGCACTTGGTGGGCTACTGCAGCTTGTCGCGCAATATCGAGTGCAAGGGAAGTCTTTCCCATGGAAGGTCGTGCTGCGAGGATGATGAGGTCGGCTTTTTGGAAACCAGCAAGTTTGTTATCTATTTCTTGAAAGCCAGATGGCACACCGCGGAGCTCTCCTTTTGAATTGTGAAGGCGGTCAAGACGCTCCCACGCTTCGACAAGTTCATCTTTGAGATGAACAAATTTATGAGTCCCGCTTATATTAGTTACTTCGTATATTTTTTTCTCTGCTCTATCGAGCGCCTCCTCGAGATCTTGCCCGTCTTCAAAGCCGACGGAAGAGATAAATTCAGACGCTTCGATGAGGCGCCTCAGCATATGTTTCTTCTGCACTATTTCTGCATAGTGTTTTACATTTGAAGAAGAGGGAACCATGCTGACAATCTCTGTGAGAAAGCTTGATCCTCCGATTTGATCAAGCAGGCCTTTTTCTTTGAGTTTTGAGGAAAGAGTCAGGAGGTCGATGGGCTCTTTTTTTGAAAAGAGCTCAAGCATTGCGTCAAAAATAACCGCATGTTTTTCTGCATAGAAAGAACGTGTGTTTACAATGTCTATGATCTCGTACATTGAGTCTGGACGAAGCATCACAGAGCCAAGAAGTGCCATCTCTGCATCAAGACTTTGAGGAGGGATTCGAACTCTTTCTCGAATTACATTATCTGCCATGGGGCAATCTTATCATGAGGGGCTATACGGGGCGAAAGTTAAAACAAGGTACAAGCTGTGACTAAAATGGGGAAAAGAAAACCGCATTGAGATTGACTCAATGCGGCGGTTCAGGGTTCTCTTGGGTTCGAGTCTTCCATACCCGGATGATAGCCTCGATGATCCCATGGAACGGTTGTTGTTCCTCGGGGTTAAGATCTGCGAATTCCTGAGGCGATTCAGAACTAGTGCGTTTGCGCCAATTGAGGTACGTCCATTTTGCAATAATATCCTGCCAGTTGGGTTGAGCGACTTCATCGCCCATCCTCAAGCAGGAGATTACTTTGGGTATTGCAAATGATAGTCTCTCGCGGTCTTCTTCGGACGATTGGCCGAGGACAGAGAGGGCTTCTTCAATATATTCATTGACCAGAAGCTTATCTTTTTCTGCCTGGCGCGCTCTGGATGGCGCTGCGCACATTCGCATGAATTCAAAGAATCCCCACTTGGCAATTTCTTCGTCGTCCCAATTGGGTCCGGTTCCACGATTACTCATTTGCGCCTCTCTGGTTTTGGCTTAAGGGTCGATCTCGGTAGAATCTAACATAGAGTTATAAGAAAAAGAAAAACCCGCCAACTTAGGGGTTGGCGGGCGGGGAACTTACCACGAATCACTCAGATCATCAGCGGACCTTAGTGTTCGGTAGTTTCTCCTGAAAGAATCGTGGCACTTGAAGCAGTAGACTTTGCATCTTACGTACCACACTTCGATCTCATGATGATGCGGGATTTCGTCGATGAGGCTCTCCCAACAGAGTCTGCTGCCACACTCTGGGCAACGGCTCTTGAGGTACTTCACCCAGAGGATCGCGAGGACAAGAAAGGCGATGATTCCCAGAGGAAGAGGAGAGGAGAACATTGGCAATCTCCGTAGCGTTGAAGTGAGCAATTTCCTACATGAATTATATCATATATAGGAAATAAGTCAAATCTAGGAAAGATTTATTTTTTGCCCTTCCTCAGAGTCTCTTACTGTATATCCGAACTCCTTTAATTTCTCACGAATCTCGTCGGATTTTTTCCAATCTCGCTCTTCTCGTGCCGTCGCTCTCTCTTCTACGAGCTTTTGAATATTTTCTGGGAGTTCTTCGAGAGGTATTTCTCGTAAATCATCAAGGAAATCTGAGATGTCGAGCGAGAGTCCGAACACTCTATCGAATTCTAAGAGGGTCGCTTTCTTGTCTTCAGGTTTTACGTCCTCATCTTTTAAGAGATCCCATGCGAGCGCGAGAGCTTTTGGAGTATCTAGATCTTCATCAATAAATTCAGTGAATTCTTTTTTATATTTTAAATCTACTTTTCCAATATCTTGTCCGAGTCCATGAAATTGCCGAATGAGATTTTCATATGCAGATTGACTTGCTTCAAGTGTCTCCCAAGAAAAAGTAACCGGTGTACTGTAGCGAGCCTGAAGAAGCAGATAACGGTAGGCGAGAGGGTGAAAGCCTTTTTCAATAAGGGCGTTTAAGGTGAGTGTATTACCTTCTGATTTTGCCATTTTTCCATCTGATACGTTTACAAATGCATTGTGAATCCAGAAATTTACAAACTCACATCCGCATGCATTTTCGGATTGAGCAATTTCATTGTTGTGATGAATGGATGCAAGGTCTATTCCGCCAGTGTGCACGTCGAAGTGGTCTCCAAGATACTTTCGAGCCATTGCAGAACACTCAATGTGCCAACCTGGGAAACCTTGACCCCACGGACTTGGATAGCCCAATGAACTATTTTTCTTCCACAATGCAAAATCTCTGCGATTTTTCTTTTCAGAATTTGTTTCAACTCTTGCAACATCTTCTTCTTGACCTATGCCTCCGAGTTTTCCATAGCTCGGATCTTTTGAAGTATCGAAATACACACCATCGGTTGTTTCGTATACAAAACCTTTTTCTTCAAGAATTTTTATAAGTTCGATGTCTTCCTTGATATGCTCACTTGCTTTGGGGAGCACCTCTGGATCTTGTATGTTGAGTTTCTTTAAATCTTCTTGAAAGGCGTGTGTGTAAAACTCGGTGAGCTCTTTCATTGCAAGAAGGGTGACAGGTTTACCTTCACGCTTCAAACCTTTAATGATTTTGTCTTCGCCTTCGTCATTGTCTCCGCCGATACCCACGTCAGTGACATTCATTACTTGAGTTACGCGATAATTATCAAAGAGAAAAACTCTACGAAGTAAATCTGCCATTATAAAAGAGCGTAAGTTTCCGATATGGACGTAGTCATAGACGGTAGGCCCACAGTTATACATGCGGACGTGATCGGGCTCTATTGGGGAAAATTCCTCGATTTCTCCCGAGAGATTGTTTTTAAATCTAAGCATTGTTTAAAACCATTTCTTATATTTGAAAAATGCGAAAAAGCACACGGTGGCAAGAGCCATAAGCCCCACCACAATCCAGAAATCGAGAGGATGTCCCACGATAGGGTTATTTACGGTGTCCATGCTGAAAATTGCAGCAATGAGAGTGAGCGGAAAGGTGACGAAGGCCATGATAGTGAGCGTCTTCATTGTCTCGTTTTGCTTTGTTGAAAGAAGGGAGTTGTTTGTTTCTCGAAGCTCAACCACAAAGGCCATATTGTTTCTGATACTGTCCTCAACTTTAAAGTATTCTTCTAATATTTTGCGTACGCTATAAGAGAAATGTTCGTTGAAAATCTTTTTTCCAAACATATCGAGGGAGACAAGAACTTCTTTATGAAAATCGGTGGATTTTTTAAAATTGAGAAGGGTTCGGCTAAGTTCGGAGAGGGCCACTACCATCTCGCGCTCTTTACCTCCAAATATTCCGTTTTCGATTTTTGTGAGAGAGTTTCCGATGTATTCGAGTTCGTTCCAAAGTGATTGGTATATTTCTTGTACGATTCCAAAAAATATTGTTCCAGTAGCGTTTTCTCCAAAGCCTCGATCAAGGATTGAGTTTACCTCAACGATTTTAGAGAACTTGTCCATTGCATCAATGGTGTCGTAGCGTGCGGTGATTAGAAAGTTTTCCCCAATGACAAAATCAACCTCTTGCTTGGTGTCCTCGCTGTGGCTGTGTTTAAAGGCGGGGAAGTGAAGGATGAGATAAATAGAATTCTTGTGGAGCTCTACTCGGGACTTTACTGATGGAGAGGTGAGTTCGTGGGCGACACTTGGATGAAGGGAGAATTCTTGGGTTACGGAGGTAACTTCTTCGGGGGTTGGCTGAATAAGATCAACCCAGATTGTGTCTTTATGTGTATATCGATGTATCATTACCTTTGATTATAGCATTCTCTTTTTGCTAAAAAACACGAAATCTTTGACGTACCTAGAGAGTCTTTGAGATAATACCACCCATCTATGAAACAATATCAAAAGAGCTTCGGCGCAATTATTATTTCTGTTGCTCTTATCGTTGCTTCATTCCTTACGGGTAAATCGGTAGGCCTTCAGGCGGCAAAGCCGGTTGATACTGTCAGTCTTTCAAATAAGGAGACTGGTAAGCCTGTGGATGTTGACTTCGGTCCTTTTTGGGAGACGTGGCAGATTTTGGGAGAAAGGTTTGTTCCCGCTACGACTACAGACCCAAAGACTGATCAAGATAAGGTTTGGGGAGCAATTGAGGGCCTCGCAGCTTCTTTAGGAGACCCTTATACAGTGTTCTTGCCTCCAGTTGAAAATGAGATTTTTGAATCTGATGTGCGCGGAAACTTTGAGGGTGTAGGAATGGAAATTGCTCTTCGTGATGGTGTGCTAACAGTGGTTTCTCCACTTAAGGGTACTCCAGCGTACAAGGCGGGTATTAAGTCAGGAGATAAGATTGTTAAAATCGGGGATACTTCTACTTATAATATTTCTGTTGATGAATCAGTGGTGCTCATTCGAGGGAAGAAAGGAACCCCTGTAGTCTTTACGATTGTTCGTGAAGGGGTAGATGAGCCAATGGAAATCACCGTGCTCCGTGATGTAATTGATATTCCTACGATAGACACTGAAATGCGTTCAGATGGTGTCTTTGTTATCTCACTCTACAACTTCTCTTCTGTATCTCCAGAACTATTCCGAAAAGCACTCCGTGAGTTTATCGATGCTCGGACTGATAAGCTTATTCTTGATTTGCGAGGTAATCCTGGAGGATATCTTGAGGCATCAATCAGTATGGCAAGTTGGTTCTTGCCTTCTGGAAAGGTGGTGGTACGAGAGGACTTCGGTGGCAAGCAGGAAGAGGTTATTTATCGAAGCTCTGGATATGACATCTTTAATAGTAAATTGAAGTTTGTAATCTTGATTGACGGTGGATCAGCTTCTGCATCAGAAATTCTCGCGGGAGCGCTCCGAGAGCATAATATTGCCAAACTTGTGGGAACTAAGACTTTTGGAAAAGGCTCCGTACAGCAACTTATCCCAATTACTCCGGAGACCTCTCTTAAAGTAACGATTGCTCATTGGCTTACTCCGAATGGCAAGTCGATTTCACAAAGTGGTATTGAACCTGACGTGAAGGTCACCATCACCCCTGAGGACGTGAAGGCGGGTAAAGACCCTCAGAAGGATAAAGCGGTGGAGCTCTTGCTCAACTGGGATAAATAAGTAAGATAAGGCACTACAAAACTATGAAAGTTATCTTGTTAAAAAACGTTCCAAAGATTGGACAAAAATACGAAGTAAAAGAGGTTTCTGATGGACATGCATCAAACTTCCTTATTCCACGAGGTCTGGCTCTTGTTGCAAGTGAGAGTGCCCTTAAGCAAGTTGAGACTTTGAAGTCTAACGATGTTACCGCAAAGAAAATCCATGAGGACCTTCTCTTGAAGAACTTGGGAGATATTGCAGGCGTAACAATTCACATGTCAGAAAGCGCAAACGAGCAGGGACACCTGTTTGCAGGGATTCACAAGGAAGAGATTATTCCAGCGCTTAAAGAACAGACTCGACTCGAGATTGCTCCAGAATACATTGATCTTGAAAAGCCAATAAAAACTACTGGCGAACATGAAATTACAGTTTCAGTTCAGGATAAGAAAGTTACGTTTAAACTCATTGTAGAAGCAAAATAAAATCCCCTTCTTTTTGAGGGGATTGGCTTAGGTTCCTTTTGCTATTTTCCTGCCGGCCCAGTTGGACATCAAGAATATGAGGGTCAGAAAGAAAAAAGAACCCAAAAGCATTGCGGGGAAGGATCTCTCCTTGAAGATCTGAGACATGAACCAAAGGGAGGGCGAGATGATTAGGTTCCACAGGAAGATCGTCCCCATCATCAAGTCGATTTTTCGGCGTTGCTCTAAGGTTGGAGGTCTCCACCCTTGAGTCACGAGGTACTTAATCCTCCATGGAACTACAATGAACCTTACTGAGATGGCGATGATGCCTGCTGCGCCAAAGATCATTGACGCTCCTGCAAAAAGAAAAGACAGGATTTCCAAAAACATGGAGTCTCCTTGGGAAGGTTTCTAAGACAGAAAGTAACATTTTACGATGTTTTGTCAATAAGAATCATAATAATATTTAAGCTCAAAAAATCCCCCTGAGATTTACTCAGGGGGATTTTTTAAATAACTTGGAGATTTAGATTACGTGGATGATCTTCTTTACTACCGTAGTGTTATCGAAATGAGTTTTTCTCTTCTTTCCCATTGAGACAGTTCCTTCTTTGAGAGCAAAGAGTGTGTAGTCTCTTCCCATTCCTACGTTTTTCCCAGGAAGAACATCTGTTCCACGTTGCCTTACAAGGATAAGACCCGTTCGAGCAAGGTCGCCCGGGGTAACTTTGATTCCTAGGTATTTAGGATTGGAATCTCTACCGTTTTTTGTTGATCCACCAGCTTTTTTTGTTGCCATGACTTTTTTGTAAAGGCTTCTTTTTTGTGGCTTTTGGCCTTAGAAGCACTATAATACAGGGAGTGAGTATAAAAGAAAAGCAGGAAGAAATCAAGGGAGGGGACCCTTCGGGCGAGTACGATGAGGAGGAGTTTGATATTGTTCCAAAAGGAAGGACCTTGCCTCTCAAAAGGCACATATTGAACCTCTCCCTTATTGTGTTATTGGCCACCCTCTCCTTTGGCCTTGGCCGCATGACTATTTACCAAGAATCTCGTGTTCCGGTGAGGATTATTCCTCCTCAAGGAAAGAATATTGAAACATCGATACCTTCTCTTGAGGCGGGCGAAGTAAAAGGGGTCTCAACGGAAGGAGTTTCTTTGACGGGAGAGGTTGTTGCTTCAAAATCTGGAAGCAAGTATCACTTTCCTTGGTGTGCGGGGGCAAAGCAAATTAGTGAAAAAAATAAAATTACCTTTACTTCGGTAGAAGAGGCGCGAAAAGCAGGTTACGCTCCTGCCTCGAATTGTAAGGGTTTAAAATAAAAAACATGATAGTCATTGACGTTGAAACAACTGGTACGGATCCTCTTAAGCACTCGATACTTTCGATTGGTGCCGTTGATTCTAAGTATCCAGGGGAGCGTTTCTCTGAAGAGTGTCGAGCTTGGTCTGGGGCGCATATTGATCCTGATGCACTTGCTGTAAATGGATTTTCTCGGGAAGAGGTTGTCTCGCCAACTAAGCAAACTGAAGCTGAGCTTGTAAGTGCTTTCTTTAGGTGGCTTGAGCTCCGAGAAGAGATTACTCCTGCGGGGCAGAATCCACTCTTTGATTTGGGCTTTCTTCAGGCTGCTGCGTATAGGGCAGGGGAGAACTATATTCTTTCTCGACGCAGTATTGATCTTCATACAGTTACTTATGCTCATATGATACGAAGAGGTATTACTCCGCCGGTACTTAATAAAAAAACTGATTTGAATTCAGATAAAATCATGGAATATGTCGGAATCCCAGCCGAACCAAAGCCTCACAAAGCACTTAATGGAGCACTTTGGGAGCTCGAAGCCTTCTCTCGGCTTCTCTACGATGAATCTGTTTTAGAAGAATTTGCAAAATACCCCATTTCTTGGAGGGTTTAGTGTATAAAATACTTGATTAATCAAGTATTTTTGGTATAATTTCTGTAATTGGTTTATCTATGGAACGACAGAAAAAACGCCTAAAAAACTTTGTTGTCTCACTCGAAGTCGGGTGGTTTTTGGCGTTTCGTCAGGTAAGACGTTCAAGCGTCGCGACCACAGCGCTCATTATTTTCGTGATGACCCTCACGTTTCTCAATCTTGTGGTGGTGAGAGGGGTTCTTGTGGGTCTTATTGAAGGCTCGACCGAGGTTTATAAGAGCAGTTATGCGGGTGACGTGCTTATCACTGCACTTCCTAAGAAAGAATATATCGAGAATAGTCCGTCAGTTCTTTCAATTGCTCAAAATCTTCCTTGGGCGGAGACAGTGACTTATCGTTACGTTGAAGGTGCAACAATCGAGGCAAACTACAAAACAAAAGTAAAACTTACCGATGAGCCTAATTCTGCAGCAGGCTCTGTTGCGGGTATTGATCCTTTACTCGAGGACAAGGCAACGAATTTGAGCTCGCATATCATCGAGGGAAGCTACCTTACTCAAAATGATTCAGACAGTATTCTTCTTGGGGCAAACTTTCTAAAAAAATATCTTGATATTGAAGCTCCAGGAATTTCTCTTTTGGAAAATGTAAATGTGGGAGATAAGGTTCGTCTTACTATTGCAGGAAATGAAAAGGAGTTCATTGTGAAGGGTATCTTACAGAGCAAGGCTGATCAGGTTGATTTCCGTATGTTTATGCTTGATACCACTCTCCGCAACCTCATTGGCCGCAGTGACTATAACGTGGACGAGATTACTATTGTATTAAGGCCTGACACTGATCCAAATTTGGTAAAGGATGCGCTCTTGCGAGCTGGCGTTGGGGAATATGCTCGAGTTCAAACATGGGAGGAGTCTTTGCCAAAGTTTCTCTTGGATATTAAAAATACTTTCGGCCTTCTTGGAAATGTAGTGGGATCAATTGGACTCATCGCGGCGTCTATTACGATATTTATTGTAATCTTCGTGAATGCGATTACTCGAAGAAAGTTTATTGGAATTTTGAAGGGAATTGGTATTGATTCTATGGCCGTTGAATTCTCTTATGTGCTTCAATCGTTTTTCTATGCTCTTGTGGGTATCGGAATTGGTCTTCTTATTCTCTACGGATTTCTTGTGCCGTTTATTGATGCTCACCCGATCAAATTCCCATTTAGTGACGGTATTCTTGTTGCTGAAGTCTCAAATACTATGATTCGTGCGTTGATTCTGATGATTGCAACGCTTATTGCAGGTTATATTCCAGCTCGAATTGTTGTAAAACAAAACACCCTGGATGCAATCTTGGGAAGAAAATAATATATATGATACGCGCTCAAAACATTGTAAAAAAGTTTCAAAGTGGAGATTCGGAAATTATTGCGGTGAATAATGTTTCCTTTGAAATTGAAACTGGAGAGTTCGTCTCTATTACTGGAAGGTCTGGTTCAGGAAAATCTACCTTGATGTACCAGATGAGTCTTCTCGATCAACCGTCTTCAGGAGATATCTTTATTGACGGAAGAAAGGTTACGGACCTCCCTTTTGAAGAGAGAACAAAAATTCGACTTCAAGAACTGGGTTACATCTTTCAAGATTACGCCCTCATCCCTGAGCTCTCTGCTATTGAAAACGTAGTGGTTCCGCTCCTCATGCAGGGCATGAATCAGGAAACCGCATATAAAAAGGCTAAGGTTTCTCTTGAGCGTATTGGTATGGCAGATCGTCTCAACAACCTTCCAAGTCAGCTTTCCGGAGGGCAACAACAGAGAGTTTCTATTGCCCGAGCGATTGCTCATGAGCCAAAACTTGTGTTTGCAGACGAGCCGACTGCAAACCTAGATTCAGAGACTTCTGAAATGGTGCTTAGAAACTTTCTGGAGCTTAATCGTGAGGGTCAAACAATTATCATGGTGACCCACGAGCCAGAGTATGCAGCGCTTACTCACAGAACGGTAACACTTGCTGATGGTCAGATTGTTTCAGACGTCAAAAATAAAAAATAGGTAGAATATAATATATACACATATGAAATCACGATTCCAAAATATCATTGCAAAAATTCGAGCAAATCCAAAAAAGAGTGTATTGGGTTTTTTGATCATCCTACTTATTATCTGGGGTGTTTCTGGTGGGAACAATAAGAAAGTTGAAGAGGTTGCGGTTGCGCGCGGAGCGGTGGTTCAAGAAGTTGCGGTAACTGGTAAAACTGTCTCCCTTAAAGATGTTGAGCTTGGTTTTGATAAGGGCGGAAGAGTCGCATCGGTTCCTGCTCCTGTTGGCACTCAGGTAAGTAAGGGGCAGACTCTTGCGGTTCTTGAAAATGCGGATTTAATTGCTGATCTCAATAAGGCAAAGGCAAATCTTCGAGAAGAGAATGTCCGCCTGGATGAAATTAAAAAGACCAGTACCGGGACATATGACGATGCTCAGGTGAATCTAGCTGCGAGAATCAGAGATTCTTATACGAAATCTGACGATGCGATCCGCAATAACATTGATCGTTTCTTTAAAAATCCAAGAACACCGAATACTTACATTGAGTTCTCATTCAAAGATTCTAATACTCAATACAATTTTCCTGTTGAATCTAACCTTCGTTACAAGATTAATACAGAGCGTGTAGCGCTCGAGACAGTTTTTAGCCAATGGGAGAAGACCATACGGACGATTGATCCTTCAAGAGATCTCACTAAGGAAGTTCTTGAAGCTGAGACAAATTTGAATCGTATCAAAAACTTTCTTGATGATGTTGCATTTGCGGTGAACTTGATTGAAGCAACAGATTTTGCATATCAAGCAACAATCAATGGCTATAAGGCGGATGTATCGGAAGCCCGTAATTCTGTCTCAACTGCGATTACAAATCTAAACACTGCAAAAGAAAAAGTTTCTACTGGACCTAAAGTGGGTGGCGGAGGATTTACGGACGTGCTCGAGCAAGAAGCTCGAGTGGAGCAATACCAGGCTCTTGTTGAGTCTGCTCAGGCACAGGTTGCAAAGACTGTGATTACAGCCCCATTTGATGGTCTTGTTACAAGACAAGATGCAAAGGTGGGAGAGACGGTTTCTGCGGGTGACGCTTTAGTTGCGGTAATTGCTCCTGGAGAGATGGAAATTGAAGCAAATGTATCTGAGGTAAATGTGGGAAAGATCATGACGGGAAATAGAGTTGCAATTACTTTTGATGCATATCCTGGGAAAGAGTTCCAAGGTGAGGTCATGTACATTGAACCTGCTGAAACAATTGTCGACAACGTAATTAACTACAAGACGAAGGTTTCAATTGGAGGTGATCTCTCCCTTCTAAAGAGTGGTCTTACGGCTAACTTAAAAATCCTTACCGCTTCTCGTGATAATGTTCTCTTTATTCCTCGATACGCACTCGTAGAAGAGAATAATGAGCAATTTGTGAATCTTGTGAGAGACGGTAAAACCGAAAAGGTAAAAGTAAGCGTAGGACTCCTTGGAAATGATGGCAGGGCTGAAATCACAGGTCTTGAAGAGGGAGACCGTGTGCTAGTGGGAGAGAATTAATTTAAAAAAATATGAATCTCGAAGATAGCCCAATACTAAAGATTCATAAGTTCATGTTTCTCGCTGAGAAACTCATAGACAAAGAGCTCTCGGGAAATTTTGATGTGAGTTTTTCTCAGTTTAGGGTTCTTCATGTGATTCATCAGCATCCTGGGATATCCCAGAAGCACGTTGCCTTTATCCAAGACACCACTCAGGCGGCTGTGTCTCGACATATTGATGTGTTGGCGGATGTGGGCTTTGTTGCGCTTGCAACCAATAGTGGAAATCGAAAAGAGCATAATCTCCACTTAACTCAGAAAGGAAAGGATCTCTTTGAGAAGATGCTCTCTTACGTTGAGAAAAAACTTCACGGCATACATACCTCTCTTGGGGAAAAACAGACGCGTGAGCTTGATGGAATTTGCGAAGTGCTTATACTTACTATTCGAAAAGAATATGGAGACTACCCAGAATGCTAGAGAGGATTCTCAGTACGAGATAATCCTTTATTACAAATACACTCCAGTGGAGAATGCAAAAAACCTCTGGGAAGAGCAGAGGAAACTCTGTGAGGAACTTTCCCTAACTGGAAGACTTCTCATCGCTTCTGAGGGTATTAATGGAACTCTAGAGGGCTTGAAAGAAAATATCGATATCTACTGTGCGGATCTTCTTTCACGACCTGGTTTTGAAGACGTGGTGTTTAAGAGAAGTCCTGGCAGTGGGCATGCCTTTCCTAAGCTCAAGGTGAAGTTTCGTAATGAAATTGTCAGCGCTCATCTTGGCGATGAAGATGTAAAACCGTATGAAGTTACAGGCAAGAGACTTTCTGCTGACGAGCTTGAGCAATGGAGACAGGAGGGGCGAGATTTTGTCATTGTTGATATGCGCAATGATTATGAATATAAAGTAGGCCATTTTGAGAATTCTATAAATCCAGCAATGAAGAATTTTCGTGATTTACCTCTCATCACAAAAGATATAAAACCAAAACTTAAAGATAAGACAGTGGTGACAGTGTGCACCGGTGGTGTCCGATGCGAAAAGGCCTCTGGCTACCTTGTTTCTCAGGGTTTTGATGATGTGTATCAACTTCAGGATGGAATCGTTACTTACATGGAAAAATACCCGAATAAGGGCTTCAAGGGCAAACTCTATGTTTTTGATGATCGAATTACTATGGATTTTGATACTCCCGATAACCATACTGTAGTAGGTAAGTGTGACCTCTGTGGAGCATCTACTGAAAAGTTTGTGAATTGTAAGAACCCACGATGCAACGCCCACATTCTCGTGTGTGCTCAGTGTGAAGAAGTGAAGGATGGGTTTTGTAGCGAAGAGTGCCGAAGTGTCTTGGTTTCATAAAAAAATCTCACCGAAAGGTGAGATTTTTGAGCCAGGCAGTGAGTTCTCCATCCCAGTTCATGGTACTTACAGCGGTAAATGTCATGACGAGTGAGAATAGAAAAAGACATAGGGAGACCGCGATAGCGTAGATATCTCCATTGTCGAGTTCACGACCTTTCGACCATTGTGCGTAGAAAAAGTAGCCAATAAGTTCAAGGCCAAGTATGGCGCTGATCGTTTGGCCATTCAGGACAGATCCCGCTTTGAATCCGAGTACCGCTGAGAGGACTAGTCCTGCAATAAAGAACGCGCAGCCCATGAGCTTATCCTCCTTGGAGAGAAAGGGAGTGTTTCTTTCAAGAGTATACCTAAAATATAAGACAAGAGACGACTTGATTTTTTAGTGATTTCGTGCTATATAATAAGTGTGAACTTTGAAATATAGGAACCTTCATCCTTCTTTTCTCACAAAGTTTGTGCGAAGGGAAGGGGGAGGCAGCCTGATTAAGGCGAGGTGAGTCTTGTCCGACTCACTCCAAGCTTTCCTCAACAGACCAGTATGAAAATACTCCGCGTTGTGGGGTTTGGGCTCGCAATTATCATGCTCAAGTTCCTTGTTCCCACGGTTTTTCATGGGATCGAGAACGTCCTCCTCACGTTCTTTGATACCTTAGGTGCTATTCTTTCCCGGGTGGACGGATCGCTTCAGGCAGGTGCGTCATCTGTCAAAAATCCGACCTTTCCGTCGATTAAATAGTATTTAAGAAGAGTCCTCGAGCATTAGCTTGGGGACTTTTTGTTTAAAAATAAAATATGCGAAATCTCAGGAGTGGTTTGGTCTCAATATGAGGGTTTATTTGCCAAAATGTTCAAAAAGTGGGGTATTGATGTTGTGGAAAATAGGGCCTTGTTGAGCCTTAATATTGATGTTTTTCAAGTAAAAATGCTTGACTTTAGGGTTCAGGCGTGCTACTATAATTGCAATCCAGAAAAGTTCAGGATTTTGTT